>NZ_LJRZ01000300.1:0-427940 GCF_002742485.1 Pseudomonas sp. 2822-17 | reverse complement strand
CAAAAAGGCGCTGACTTCGTTAACGCCGGCAACCAGTTGCCGAAGATCGATCTGACCGTTACCGATCCATCAGGCGCGAACTCCAGCAACAGCGGCCAACCGACTGTCAATCTACATAACGACGTGCCGGTCATCACGGTTGCTGCTAACACCCTGGAAGAGAACTCTGCGACTGCGGGCACCGTCGCCGGCACCTTCGTTGCCAAAGACGAAGAAACCCCACGTTCGGGCCTGACGGTCACCTTCACCGGCACCAGCAACGCGGATGGCTACTACAGCATCTCCGGCAACAACGTTGTGCTGACCCAGAAAGGTGCTGATTTCGTTAACGCCGGCAATCAACTGCCGAAGATCGATCTGACCGTCACCGACCCTGATGGCGCGCACTCCAACAACAGTGGCCAACCGACCGTCAACTTGCATAACGACGTGCCAGTGATTGCAATCACGCCTGCCACAATTGTTGAGGACACCGCCAAAGTCGGCACCGTGGCCGGTACCTTCACGGCAAGCGACGAAGAAACCCCGGCCGCCCAACTGAAGATCACCTTCACCACCGGCACCAATGCGGATGGCTACTACAGCTTGTCCGGCAATAGCGTTGTGCTGACGCAGAAGGGCGCGGACTACGTCAACTCCGGTCATCAATTGCCGAAGATTGACCTGACCGTCACCGACGCTGACGGCGCCTACTCACACAGCATTGGCCAGCCGACCGTGACGTTGGTCGACGACACCCCTATCGCCAACAATGGCTACATCCAAGGCAACGAAGACACTTCGATCGAATTGATCTGGGCGAACTTCGGCGTCAGCGATGAAGACTCCGCAAACCCTAAAGTGGTGTTCACCAACCTGCCGGCGGGTTCGATCGAGTACAACGTCAACGGCGTGTGGGTTGCGCTGACCGCGTCTGACCTGAAAACCGCCACCTCGGCCGGCAAGTCGTTCAGCCAGGCTGATTTCGACAGTCACAACGTGCGTTACACCCCGGCGGCCAACGAGTCGGGCGATAACAGCTTCAGCGGCACAGGCGTGGGCAACAAGCAGAGCGATTACACCCAGCTGAAATTCCAGGCTACCGACGGTAATTCCTACAGCGACACCAAGATCATCACCGTGGATATCCACCCGGTGGCGGACGTGCCTGTCGTGGCGGTTGGCGCGTTCGGCGCTGTGCCGACAGGCCTGGTGATCCAGACCTGGACCGGCGGCACCCTGCGCAATGATTTGGGGACCAACGGTAACGGTGTGGCCAATTCCAGCGATCTGATCCGTGTGATCGACGCCAAGACAGCCGCCAGTGCGGCTTCCACCGGTGTGACCAACAACGTCAGCAACAGCAATGTGGTCGATGGCACCGCGACCAAGGTCTCCGGCCTGATCTACCTGGAAGCCGGCAAGAGCTACACCTTCACCGGTACGGCCGACGACAGCCTGGCCATTACCGTGGGCGGCAAGTTGGTTGCCACTGAGACCTGGAGCAAGGGCAGCGCGATTAGCGGGTCGAGCTACACGCCGACCGAGTCGGGTTACTACACCCTTGACATCTACCACTACAACCAGGCCGGCGGGGGCAACTACGACGTCAACGTGTCGATTAACAACGGCGTGTCGATGTCCCTGGGCAACAGCGGCCTGCAGACCTACACCAGCGTGGAAGCGTTGAAAGCCGCAGGTGCAGTGCTCGGCGATAGCCACGTGGTCAATGGCGAAGGCTATTACACCGGCTACGTCTACAACCGTGGCCTGGAAGACACCGCGATCAAGGTCAGCCCGATTACCACCACGTTTGTCGACAACGATGGCTCGGAGTCGCACAAGGTGCAAATCAGCGGCTTGCCTGCCGGTACGGTGATCACCGATGGCACCACGAGCATCACCTCCAATGGCAGCGGCACGCTTTACGATGTCAGCACCTGGAACCTGAAGACCCTGACAGTTACGCCGGCCAAGGATTCGACCGCCAGCTTCGACATCATCGTGAAAGCCACGGCCACCGAGTTGAGCACCGGCGCTTCGGCGGTGACGACCGGCAAAGTGAGCATCGTGATCACGGCGGTCAACGACGCCCCAACCCTGGACCTGAGCACTGCCGACGGTTCGGTCGCTACTGGCTTCAGCACCTCGTACACCGAACGTAGCACCAGCGGTGTTGCGATTACCGGCAGCGTGGCCATCGCTGACGTCGACAGCACCCAAATGCAAAGCGCCACCATCACCCTGAAAAACGCCAGTTCGGGCGATGTACTGAGCTCCAACCTGGTAGCCGTCGGGGGTACGTACAAAGGCATCACCGTGACCAGCGTCGGGACTGACGTCAGCGGCAAGATCGTGCTGACCCTGTCGGGCACGGCGGACGCGGCGACTTACAAGACGCTGCTTGAATCGTTCCAGTACTCCAGCACCAGCAAGTACCCGACGCTGGGCGATCGCACCATTGATGTCTCGGTGACTGACAATGAGGGTGGCAACAGCCTGAGTTCGTTGGCGGCAACGACCACCATCACGGTCAAGCCTCAGGTCTACAACCCCGTCACGGAAGGCGGCGCTGCGGTGGACACCATCGACCTGGGTAACACCTCGGCGAACAACGTCGTGGTGGGTGACAAAGGGGGGATCACCACGCCGGGCACCAACTACAACATCGCGTTCCTCGTCGACACCTCGGGCAGTATCGGTAGTACCGCCATGAAGTCGATCAAGGCTCAACTGGCAAGCGTGTTCGATACGTTGATCGCCAATGCTGGCAGTAAAGATGCGGGCGTAGTGAAAGTGTTGCTGGTCGATTTCGACACTCGGGTCGAGGCGCAGGTCTCGGTCAACCTGGCTGACAAAACTGCCGCCAAAGCAGCCTTGCAGGCGGTATTGACCCAGATGACGTCCAACTCCAGCGACATGACCAACTATCAGGATGGGTTCAAAGCGGCGACTGACTGGTTCAAGAGCAGCGAAGCCACGAGCAACAAGGGCGCAACCAACCTGACGTACTTCATTACTGACGGCGCGCCAAACGTGTACACCGATGTGCGGGGCAACCCTACCCTGGGGACGAAAGACTATTACGGATGGGGGGCGAACGTTAACTTTGACAGTGTCGTCACCAACGCTACCTACGTCTTGGGTCAGAGCAACCCGCTCTATACGAGGGTCAATGGCTCGACGCAACTCATTGTCGATGGCGATGGCAAAGTCTATTCCTACGATGGCTACGGGAACCGGATGTACGAAGGCAACGTGGTGGCCAACAGCAGCGGCGGCTTTGACGTTGCGTCGGTCTACAACAACTCCAACACCGCATTGGCAAACGGCAAAACGGCCTACAACGATCTGGTCAACGCGGTTCCAGGCAAGGTTGTCGTCGAGGCCATCGGTCTTGGCAGCGACATTGATAGCACCGTGCTCAAACAGTTTGATACCGACAAGACGGTCTCCACCATCGACACCGCGAAGCTGGCGGATACCATCACCGGCCACACTGCCGATACCGGTGCCGACAACGTTTCCGGCGGTTCGGGCAACGACATCATCTTCGGCGACCTGATCAGCTACAAAGGCCAGGAAGGCAGCGCGGCGCTCAAGGCATTCGCTGCCGAGAAGCTGGCGACCACCGTCGATCAGATCGACGACCGCACCTTGCATCAGTACATCACTGAGCATGTGCAGGACGTCGGTGCCCTGGCCAACGCGTCGAACATCTACGGCACCAGCGATGGTGGCGACAACCTGATCGGCAACGCCGGCGATGACATCCTGTTCGGCCAGGGCGGTAACGACACGCTCTCCGGCGGTGCAGGCAATGACATCCTGGTGGGTGGCAAGGGTAACGACATCCTCACCGGCGGCGCGGGTGCCGATACTTTTGTGTGGCTCAAAGGCGACACCAACACCAGCGGTGGCTTTGATCGCATCACTGACTTCAAGCACGGCGAAGGCGACAAGCTGGACCTGTCCGACTTGCTGCAAGGCAATAACGACACCAACCTGTCGAGCTACCTGAGGTTGACCACCGACTCGGCGGGCAACTCGACGCTGAGCGTGAGCAGCACCGGGTCGTTTACCGGCACCAACGGCGGCACGGCAGATGTGACGATCAAGGTGGACGGCGCGAGCTGGGGCAGTGGCGCCGCTGCGATCAATAGCCTGATCGCCGGTGGCGACTTGACCGTCAAACACCACGACTGATCACCAGCGGGGCGTCAATCTTTCGGGATTGGCGCCCCTTTGGCATGCGCTTTGGGGAAATGTGTGTAATCTCTGTGGGAGCCGTGTGCGGCGCCTGCAGGGATTTTTTATTGGGAGAGGGCTGATGTTCTACGTGCAACGCGATCAATACAACGCTTTGGTGCGTGTCGAGGCGCAGGCCTTCGCAGAAGCCACTGAGACGCTACCGGCTGACCATCATGAGATCCAGGCGTGGTTTGCCGACGATGAGATTGAGAACAGCCTAAAGCAGCTCAAGAGCAGTGACCTTGAGATGATCCGCGTACTGGACGACTTGATCCAGGTGCTGATCACCAAGAACGTGATGAGCATCACCGACTTGCCGCCGGCGGCGCAGACCAAGTTCCTGGAGCGTACCCAAGCCCGGGCGGCGCTGGGTGGCTTGAGCGAGCTGATCAATGACGAAGAAACCGGCCTGATCTGACGCGCACCTCCTTCACGGCGTGAGCGTCAAGG
The DNA here is from genome assembly GCF_002742485.1 of Pseudomonas sp. 2822-17. Taxonomy (NCBI): domain Bacteria; kingdom Pseudomonadati; phylum Pseudomonadota; class Gammaproteobacteria; order Pseudomonadales; family Pseudomonadaceae; genus Pseudomonas; species Pseudomonas sp. 2822-17. Next base: position 423,260 of record NZ_LJRZ01000300.1, on the reverse strand, counting down.
AGGCGTGATTATTCTGAGCTTCACTTCCAGGGCGCCGGTTCACCGACCAGTTGGCCTTGCACCCCTTCAATCCCCATCTCGCGGATCACCCGCAACTCTCCCTCGGTTTCCACGCGCTCGGCAATCAACGGCAGGTCAATGCTGTGGGCTGCACGCTGGATGGCTTCGATAAAGAAGCGTTTGTGGCTTTCCTGATCAATATCGCGGATGTAACTGCCGTCGATCTTGAGGTAGGCCAGGCCCAGGTGCGCGAGGTTGCCGATCATGCTGAAGCGCCCGCCGAAGCGTTGCAGGCCAAGGCTGTAGCCGAGGCCGCGCATGCGCCGGATCAAACGCTCCAGCTGCGTCTGTTCGGGTACTTGTTCTTCACCGATTTCCAGGGTCAGGCGTTCGCCCAACAGCGGGTGTTGGGCCAGGCGTTCGAACATGTGCTCCAGGGCTTGCGGGTCGTTCAGGGTGGCTGCCGACAGGTTCAGCGCGACCGATTGGTTGTGCTGGCCCAAGTGGGCGATCACCAGATCGAGCATTACCTGGTCGAGGCGCGCGGTCCAGCCGAAGCGCTCCAGCCATGGCAGGAAATGCCCGGCGGCAATGGTCTGGTCCTGGCTGTCGAGCAGGCGCGACAGCACTTTGTAATGCAGGACCTGGCGGATATCGTTGCTGCTCACCACCGGCTGGAAGAACAGGCGGAAGCGACCATGGCTCAGGGCGTTGTCGAGCAGGGTGTGCCAGCTGTGCGGGTCGTCACTGACGGTGTCGAGGGTTTGATGGGTCAGGCACACCCAGCTTTGCAGGTTGTTGGCTTCGGCCTGCGTGAGCGCCTGGTCAGCCAGCATCAGCAGGTCTGCCGAGGCGTCGCCGGGGTTGTAAGGGGCCAGGCCGATGTAGGCCACGGTGGGCATGTCGGTGGCGCCGGTTTCATGCAGGCTCTGCAAGGTGGCTTCCAGTTCCTGAGCCAACTGCACGGCCTCGTCACGCACCAGGCCCGGCGCGAGCACGGCAAACTCGCCACCTCGGCTGCGCGTGATCAGGTTGTGGGTTTCCGGGTATTTGGCGCAGGTGCGCACCAGTTGCTGGCTGACGGCTTGCAGCAACTGGTCGGTGCGCTGCCCGCCCAGACGCTGATTGAGGCCACCCAGGTCGTTGACCCGCAGCATCAGCAGGTAGCCTGAGCTGGACTCTTCCAGGTTGCTGACCCGCGATTGCAGCTGCATCTCGAAGTAGCGACGGTTGGCCAGCCCGGTCAGGCTGTCCTGGTAGGACTCCACCCGTAGCTTCTCGCTGCGCTCGGTCTGCTCGTGGAACAGCGCCTTGAGCTTCTCCACCATCTGGTTCATGGCCTGCACCACGCGGCGCAGTTCCGGGGTGCGGGGCAGGTCGGGCAAGCTGAGGAACTCTCGGCGCGCGATAGCGTGGGACTGCTCCACCATATAGTCCAAAGGCCTGAGCTGACGACGCAGCAACAGCGCGCCCAGTACCGCACTCACCGCGCCACAGACCAGCAGCCAAACCAGGCTGCCCAGCGCGCTTTGCCAGAGTTTGGCCAGGGCAAACATCGGGTGACTGACCACTTCGACCCGCGCTGCCTGCTGCCAGCCACGGCTGACGATGGCATCGCCGCCGGCCGGCGCGAGGCCGATCATCTTGACGAACCAGGCCGGCACGCTGCTGGCGTCCGGCTCAGCGGCACGCTCCACCAGCACCTGGTCATTGCTCAGGTCCACCACGCGAATGCTCGCGTAGTAGCCACTGTCAAAGATCGAGCTGACCATCAGTTCGGTCATTGCCGGGTCATCGATGTTCGGCGTCAACGACAGGGCCAGCGCTGTGGCCGCGTCCTGGGCGTGGGAGCGCAACTGGTTGACGTACTGGGTACGCGAACTTTCCAGGCTGACGAAGAAGCTACCGCTGAACGCGACCACCAGGAACACGCAGATAGCGATCAGCAATTGTTTGAACAGTGACATCGTAGCTCCTGTTAATTATCCGAACTGGCCGGAAACCCTTCAGCGGTCATTTTTTTCAAGACGTCCAACCAGCGTGACAGACGCTTGGTGTCACCGACTTTTTTGTTCCCGCCTGCGCCGGTCAGCCACAGCCCTTCACCGTTGAACGCGTAGACCGGCAGCAGGTCTGCACGCTGGCTGGCGGGCAAAATGGCGTCCATCAGGCTGTCCAGCACCAGGGGCATGGCTTCGGGGCTGGCATAGTACGTCAGCACCATGTGTGCGCGATTCTGGCGTAAGGCTTTAACGTAGGTAATGCGCAGTTTTTCGGCGGGCACCCCCAAGTGACGCAGGCTGAAGTACTTGGCGATGGCGTAGTCTTCGCAATCGCCAGCGCCTTTCCACAGGGATTGAATTGGGGTCGCCCAATAATCAATTTCGTGCCACAGGTCGATGTCTTCTTCGTAGCGCAACTGGCGGTTGAAGAACAGATTCACCACGTTGAGCTGCTCTGCCTCACTCACCTGCTTCTGCGTCGCCAGCAATTGTTGCCAGGCATCAATGCGCTGGCGCCCCGGACCCAGCGGCCCATAAAGCGACTCGGCGCGGCGGCTGATCTGGCTGAAATCCCAATCGGCGAGCAAATCGCCCAGCAGGCCGCCACCCAGCAACAGCGTGATGGCGAGGCCGTACAGAATCCGAGGGAGTTTAAAGCGTATCGCCACTGCGATTACCCAAGCTTGCAGCATTGAAGGTGCGGCAATGGTGCGGTGATATAGGGTAAAAAACAATGGCACGATGAAATCACCGCCATTGAATTGTAGTAATAGTCCGTCAGTAAATTGGCTAATTTCCGCTCGTCTGAAAGTCTGGCTCGACTTTCATCAAAATAATGACACTTCCCTAGCGCTGTCACAGAATGAAGCAATGAAAACGCCTACAAAAAGACCTGCGGTGAAGCCGTACCTTGCTGATCTTTCCACGTCTTTATATGGCGCCGTGAAGGAGCTCCGGCCATGAGCCGCACTGATGATCTATTTGCCCTGTTCGGCAAGAGCGTTTCCCGCGACCCCACGGGAAAAAACGCCCGCCTGCATTTTTTTGGCAGCATTCCTTTCGACGATGGCACACGGGTGAATCAGAAAGAGGGTTCGCGCTTTGGGGCCCATGCCTCCCACGCCAATGAACATCACCACCATGAGTCATTGACCGCGCTGCGCCCGACGGTAGTCGCGCTGGTGTCCGTCAATGGCGGCGTTGGCCGCAGTACGCTGGCCACGGCGCTGAGCAGCGGTCTGCAGCGTCTTGGTGAGTCGGTCGTGGCGCTGGACCTGGATCCCCAGAACGCTTTGCGCCAGCACTTCGGTGTGGACCATGAGCTTCCCGGCCTGGCCCGCAGCAGCCTGCTCAACACACCATGGAACACCATCCTGCAATCGGGTTTTGCCGGTTGCCAGGTGATTCCCTTCGGCGACGCGGACACCCAGCAGCAGGAAAACCTGCAACGCTGGTTGACGCGGGAGCCGAAGTGGCTGGCCCAGCGCCTGGCGGCATTGGACCTGAGCGAACGGCACACCGTGATCATCGATACTCCCGCCGGCAACAACGTCTACCTGCATCAAGCGTTGAGCGTGGCCGATATCGTGCTGGTCGTCGCCCAACCGAACGCCGCCTGTCTCGGCACGCTGGATCAACTGGATGCGCTGCTGGCACCCCACCTTGAGCGTGCACGTCCACCGCGTTGCCACTTGGTGATCAACCAACTGGATGAAAACTCGGCGTTCAACCTGGACATGCTTGATGCGTTCAAGCTGCGTCGCAGTGATTACCCTTTGGAAGTCATACACCGCGATCCGGCGATCAGCGAAGGCCTGGCCTTTTCTACCGACCCTCTGGACAACGCGGTTACAAGCCTGGCGGGTGATGACATCAACGACCTTTGCCGGTTACTGATCGCTCGCAAAAAACGCCTGTAAAGCACGGGTTATAAGCTTGACGCCAGATGCTTATGCACAATCGGTCGGATGCAGTTGTCATGAAATAGCCGTTTTGTGGAGCGGTTCTCAACACACTGCAACTGCCTGTTTTACGTGCGTTTTATGGTGTGAGTAAAAAATGAACATCGTGGCTTTTGGCCTGTAGCGTAGACGGCTACAGGCTCTGTAAAGAATTCATCAACAGAGTTATCCACAGGCTGGGGTGCGACAATTTCGCCCTTTAATCGCGCTCGGCAAGCACCAACAAGTTGCGCGGTGTCAACGCCGCGTCGCAGAAGCTGCCTACTTCAACCCTGTAGCCACGCTCGCTGAGAAACAGTGCCCGATCCAGCACCAGCCACACTTCCAGCGGGCGCCGAAACAGACCGCGCACCAATTCCAGATTCCTGACCTCAGCCAAACGCTGCCAACCGTGCGCCTCCAGTGCCGCCCAATGCTGTTTGCCTGTGGATAACCCTTTGAGGCGGGCCAGCTCGTGGCAGTAGTCGGCGAAGGGTTTGTCCAGCCAGTGGGCGGGCAGGGACGGCGTGGGCAGGTAGTCGTCGCAGCCGCGTAACTGGCGTTGCAACTGATCGAAACCGAGGCGCCGGGCCATGGACGTGTCCCGTTGCAGGCGCACGCGTTTGCCGGCGGTGACGGTTTCGCTGAGGGGCAGGCCGAGGTCGTCGACCGACAACTGCAAGGTGGAAGCGCGGGCGGCTACGGACAGCGGCTGGTAAGTGTGTGCATGGGTTCGGTTATAGCAGCACGGCGCCAATGCCAGTTGCTTGCAGCCGGCGGCGCTGGCCACTTGCAGCAGGCGTACGTGCAAATCGCCGCAGGCATGCAGGGCGACGGGGGTATGTTCGGCGCTGATGGCGACATCGGCCATCACGTCTTGCAAACGATGGGTGACGGGCAGGCCGTGGTGCTCGCTCAAGGCTTGGCCGGACGCGACCAGGGCCGGGTCGTATTCCAGGCAGGTCAGCTGTTGGTCTGTGTGCAGCAGGCGGCGACCAAGGTGGCCTTTGCCGGCGCACCAGTCCAGCCAATGCTGGGGTGTTTGCGCAAAGTGCAGCGCCGCGCCGAAGGCTTCGATCTGTTGCCATTTGCGGCCGGGGACATCGACATTCAGGCGATGCGCGGCGGGATGCAGGGGCTGCGTCGGTAACTTATCCACAGTGCCGAGTTGCAGCGCTTGCAAGGCAATCTGTGGAAACGGCGCGGGAGCGGGCAGCTCGTGGGGCTGGTTGTGGCTGGCTTCAGCCTCGGCCAACGAGCGTTGGCGCAGCCACTGGGCCAGCTCGGGGTATTCGCGTTCCCAGGGCAGTTGGCGATGCGTAAAGGGCCGTGGTCGCCACAGCCCTTGATGCTCGATCAGAAACGCATCCAGCGCCCGGAAGCGCGCTTCAACGTCCCTGGCAGGCATCGACGCGCAGCCAGCGTTCCAGCAGTTTGAAGCCGCGTACCAGCAGGAACGAGATCAACAGGTAGAACACGCCGGCGGTGAAGAACATTTCCACCGTCAGGTAGTTGCGCGCAATGATCGTGCGGGCCATACCGGTCAGTTCCAGCAGGGTCACGGTGCTCGCCAGTGAACTGGCCTTGAGCATCAGGATCACTTCGTTGCTATAGGCCGGCAAGCCGATGCGCGCCGCACGCGGCAAGATGATGTAGAACAGCGTTTTGGGCCTGGACATGCCCAGCGCACGGGCTGCTTCAATTTCTCCAGGCGGGATGGCCTGGATGGCGCCGCGCAGGATCTCGGCGATATAGGCCGCAGTGTGCAGCGTCATGGTGGCGGTGGCACACCAGAACGGGTCGCGCAGGTATTTCCACATGAAGCTTGAGCGGATGCTGTCGAATTGAGCCAGGCCGTAATAGACCAGGAACAACTGCACCAGCAGCGGCGTGCCCCGGAAGAAGAAAATGTAGGCGTAGGGCAGCGAGCGCACATACCAGCGCTTGGACGAACGTGCGATGCCCAGCGGGATGGCGAGGATCAAACCCAGGATCACGGCGATGCTGACCAGTTCCAGGGTCAGGATGGCGCCCTGGATAAACTTCGGCAGCCACTTGATGATGACTTCCCATTCCATTACGTCGTCCTCACGAAGCCGCGGGCGGCGCGTTTTTCCAGGTAGTGCATGGCGACCATCGACAGTGAGGTCAGGCCCAGGTAGATGAGCGCGGCGACCATGTAGAAAGTGAACGGCTGTTTGGTGACGGTGACGGCGATCTGCGCGTGGCGCATGATTTCTTCGAGGCCGATGACCGTGACCAGCGCGGTGTCTTTCATCAGGATCAGGAACAGGTTGCCCAGCCCCGGCAGGGCGATGCGCCACATCTGCGGCATGATCAAGCGGGTAAAGATGCGGAACTTCGACAGGCCCAGCGCCACACCGGCTTCGCGGTGGCCCTTGGGAATGGAGATGATTGCGCCGCGCAGCACTTCGGTGGCGTAGGCGCCGAAACACAGCCCCAGCGCAATGACGCCGGCGGCGAAGGCGCTCAGGGACAGGTCGGGGATGTTGAACAGCTCGCCCAGTTCGCGCATGGCGTTGATGGTGCCGAAGTAAATCAGCAACACCCACAACAGTTCCGGCACGCCGCGAACGATGGTCGAGTAAGTCCCGCCCAGCCATTGCAGAGGCTTGTACGCAGAAGTCTTGGCCAAGGCCCCGGCCAGGCCGAGGACCAGCCCCAGGCATAAGGCCGTGAGCGCCAGTTTGACGGTCATCAGCGCGCCGGCAGCGAGTGCGGGGCCGAATCCGTAGAGATCGAAATTCATGGTGTTTTCATATCGCGGCAGGCATTGCTGGAAGCCGACGCGCTCAGGTGAGCGCGCCGGTCAGGCCGTTCAGGTCATTCGATGCTGAACGGGAAGTACTTGTCGTTAATCTTCTTGTAGGTGCCGTCTGCCTTGATCTCTGCCAGGGCTTTGTTCAGGCGCTCGCGCAGTGGGTCGCCCTTGCGTACGGCGATACCGATCTTGTCGCTTTCTACAACTGGGTCACCCTTGAACTCGTAGGCCGAACCGTCTTTGCTCTTGAGCCATTCGTACTGCACGTACTTGTCGGCGAGAATCCCGTCCAGGCGACCAGAAGTCAGGTCGAGGTAGGCGTTTTCCTGGGTGTCGTAGAGCTTGGCTTCGGTATCCGGCAGCTTGTCTTCCAGGTAGGTACCGGCCAGCGTTGCGCGCTGGGCGCCGATGACCTTGCCCTTCAGGTAAGCGGCGTCGGTCTTGAAGTCTGCAGTGGCTTTAGGGGCGATGAACTGCAGTTTGTTGGAGTAGTACGGGTCGGTGAAGTCGACGGCTTGCTTGCGTTCATCGGTGATGGACAGCGAGGACACCAGGAAGTCGAACTTCTTGGCATTCAGGGCCGGGATGATGCCGTCCCAGTCGGACACGTACACTTCGCACTTTTCGACTTTCATCTTGGCGCACAGGGCGTCGCCGATGTCCTTGTCGAAGCCGACGACGTTGCCGCTGGCGTCTTTATTGTTGAAGGGCGGGTAGGCCGCTTCGATCCCCATTTTCAAGGTTTCTGCCATGGCCGTGGCGCTGAACGCCATCGAGACGGCCGCGGCCAGAAGGAATTTTTTATAGTTCTGCATGCATGTTGCTCCGTTAGCGGTTGCTGGACATGAATTGTTTGCAGCGCGCCGAAAGCGGGTTTTCAAACACCTGCTGTGGCGATCCTTGCTCTTCGATCAGGCCTTGGTGCAGAAACACCACTTCACTGGATACCTGACGGGCGAAGCCCATTTCATGGGTGACCAGCAGCATGGTGCGACCTTCCTCGGCCAGCGCGCGGATCACATTAAGTACTTCCTGGACCATTTCCGGGTCAAGGGCAGAAGTGGGCTCGTCAAACAGGATGACTTTAGGCTGCATCGCCAGGGTGCGCGCAATGGCGGCCCGTTGTTGCTGGCCGCCGGACAATTGCGCGGGGTAGGCGTGGCGCTTGTCGGCGATGCCGACCTTGTCCAGCAGGGCTTCGGCCACTTCTATGGCTTCGGCCTTGCTCTGGCCGAGCACACGGCGGGGCGCCTCGATGATGTTGTCGAGGATGCTCATGTGTGGCCACAGGTTAAAGTTTTGAAACACAAAACCGATTTCGCTGCGCAGGCGGTTGATCTGCTTGCCGTCGGCGGCCATCAACTCACCGTTTTTCGCGGCCTTTAGCTTGAGTTCTTCGCCGGCCACCAGGATCTGGCCCTGGTGTGGGTTTTCCAGCAGGTTGATGCAACGCAGGAACGTGGACTTGCCGGAACCGGAGGAACCCAGGATCGAGATCACATCGCCGTCGCGAGCGGTCAGCGAGATACCTTTGAGTACCTCCAGCTCACCATAGCGTTTATGCAAGTTGCGGATTTCAAGCGCGGGCGTGGCCTCGGCCATGTGCGGTCCTCATTGTGTTCGTTGCGATCCTGCTGTTGGGACGCCTTCCTGGCGAGGCGCCAAGCTAGCATAGCGCCCGGACGACACCAACAGCCCCGCGGAGGGTAAACAGACGGTGTGCGACAGGGTGTCGCATCGGCACAGCAGCGTGTCGCGCCATCAACAACCGAACAACCGTTTGATCCCGGTAAACCGCAGGCTTCGCGTAAAAAAGGGCGCGATGGTGCCAGCTTTGGCCGGGTGTTGGAAGGGTTAAACGGGCAAACGGTAGCTATCAGCCCCTTTATGGCGCGTCGCGTACTTCTTGTGTGTGTTTTTGGTGCGCTGGTTCGTCTTGAATGTGAGTCGCGCGGTAACGCTATAGCGGAATGCCATTATTATCAACGAGTTGCAGTGGCCGACGAATCGTCCTACAGCCTGCGTCAATCGCGACTTCGTAACATTTTGGCGCAGATCTTGCGTAAAAAATAAAGAACGCCCTGTTGGTTTCTTTTCACGAGGAAGATCCCAGGCCGGGCGAACCGTTTTCGCAATTCCTCGCAAAGGTGTGTCAATGAGTAGTACGCAAAGCTCCAATGACCTCGAACAGGGGCTCAAACCGCGTCACGTCACCATGCTGTCGATTGCCGGCGTTATTGGTGCCGGTCTGTTTGTTGGCTCCGGTCACGCGATTGCTGCCGCCGGCCCCGCTGTCCTGTTGGCGTATGCCGCTGCGGGTACGCTGGTGGTATTGGTGATGCGTATGTTGGCCGAGATGGCCGTGGCGTCGCCGGATACCGGTTCGTTTTCCACCTATGCCGACCGTGCGATCGGTCACTGGGCCGGTTTCACCATTGGCTGGCTGTATTGGTGGTTCTGGGTGCTGGTGATTCCGTTGGAAGCCAACGCCGCCGCGACCATCCTCCACGCTTGGTTCCCGGATGTGGCCATCTGGGCCTTTACCCTGATCATCACTTTGTTGCTCACGGCGACCAACCTGTTCAGCGTGAAGAACTACGGCGAGTTCGAGTTCTGGTTTGCGCTGATCAAGGTCGTGGCGATTGTGGGCTTTGTGATCCTCGGCCTGGCCGCGATTTTCGGCTTCCTGCCGACCAGCCAGGTCAGTGGCGTTTCACACCTGTTCGACACCCAAGGCTTTATGCCGAACGGCATGGGCGCCGTATTGGCTGCGATCCTGACCACCATGTTCTCGTTCATGGGCACCGAGATCGTCACCATTGCAGCGGCTGAATCGAAGAACCCAGGCCAGCAAATCACCAAGGCCACCAATTCGGTGATCTGGCGGATTGGCTTGTTCTACCTGCTGTCGATCTTCATCGTCGTGTCCCTGGTGCCGTGGAACGATCCGACCCTGGCGGCGGTAGGTTCCTACCAGACTGTGCTGGAACGCATGGGTATTCCGAATGCCAAGCTGATCGTCGACCTGGTGGTATTGGTTGCCGTGACCAGCTGCCTGAACTCGGCGCTGTACACCGCTTCGCGCATGCTGTTCTCCTTGGGCCGTCGCGGTGATGCACCGGCCGTGGCCAAGCGCACCAACAAGAGCGGCACGCCTTACTGGGCGGTGTTGCTGTCCACCGGTGCTGCGTTCCTGGCGGTGTTTGCCAACTATGTGGCGCCGGCGGCGGTGTTCGAATTCCTGCTGGCCAGCTCCGGCGCCATCGCATTGCTGGTGTACCTGGTGATCGCGGTGTCGCAACTGCGCATGCGTCAGAAGCGTACGGCGGCGGGCGAGAAAATCGTCTTCAAGATGTGGCTGTTCCCTGGCCTGACCTATGCGGTGATGGTGTTTATCGTGGGTACGTTGACCATCATGCTGTTCCAGGAAGCGCACCGGGTCGAGATTATCGCGACGGGGGTTTTGAGCTTGCTGGTCGTGGTGGCGGGGTTGATTGTGGCGAGCCGTCGCAAGGCGCAGAGAGCCGGCGCTGCGGTGCTTAACTGACGAAATGCGATAAAAAATGTGGGAGGGGCGGTGCGACGATTCGACTTGCCCCCTCCCTCATTGGGTTCTGCGTCAGTCTTGCGAGTTGGTCAGCGCTTGGGACGCCGCCAGGTAATCCGCCTGGAACTCTGGCGACTCGATCCACGCCAGTGCCGCCGCTTCATCGTCACTGTCCGTGGCCCACTGCCGATACTCGATCAGCGCCGCCAGGATAAAGTCCGTGGCTTCTTCTTCGCCTTCCTGTTCCAGCACCAGCGCCAGCAGCGGGTGTGCCAGGAATGCTGCGCACAATGCCTGTTGGCTGGTCTCGCCAGCGGTGCGCATCTCCACAAACAGCTCGGTCAAGTCCACCGACTCAAGGTCAATGCGGCTGTCATCACCTGCAAACGCATCCGGCTTGGTCGCCACGGCGCGTTGAGTACGGTTTTGCTTGGCCTTGGTCTTTGCCCGCTGGGCACGTTTTTGCTGCTTGTTCGGCGAGGCCATGGGCTCAACGTCCTAAGGTTCTGGGTCTGGGTGGGTATTGAAGCGCAGGTTGGGGCAAATCCCAAGGGTTGCGGGTGTGTTTCGTCACGCGCAGCCCTGTGCTCCAGTTTTATTTTTTAGTAACCGTTAACCGATTTGCCAGCACTTGTCTGAGCTTTTGCTGGGTCATTAACCTCCGACGCTCGCGCCACTCGTTGGATGGACCGTGGATCGTTCCGGCGTGCGGCTTTGGAAAAACCACACATCTGAGAGAGACGACAGCGAACCATGCGCAGATTAGACTGGCAGGCATCCATTACGGAGGTCTCTATGAGCATCCCACTTTCTCCTATCGTTTCGGAGTTTGAAACAGAAGAGCAGGCCGCGAGCTACGAACGTTGGTTTAGGGCCAAGGTGCAGGCTTCAATTGATGATCCTCGTCCGAGTATTCCGCATGATCAGGTTATGGCTGAGATGCGCGCGCTGATCGAGTCCAAGCGTAAAGAGCGTGATGCAAGTGGATTGGCGGCCCGAGGCGCGAGCTGAACTCAGGGAGATTCTTGAATACATCGTCGGTCGCAATCTTGTAGCGGCCAGCGATTTGAATGAAGCAGCTGAGGCCGCAACTACCGCGCTTCCCCAGCACCCTTATCTGTATCGGTTGGGTCGAATTCCGGGTATTCGTGAAATTGTTGTGCGCCGAGTTACCGACCGCATCGAGATACTGACTGTGCTTCATGCTCGCCAAGAATATCCTTCTGGCTCGGTCGACTATTTCGCTCGACCTTAAGTCAGTAGGCACATAGCCTCGGACTTTTGCGATACGCCAGAGCCTATTCCATGACCCGCGACACCCTCGAACACCACCAGATCCCCCTCTATTTCCTCACCGTTCTCCTGGCTGCAGTCGTTGGCCTGCTCGCGCCTTTATCGGCTCACACTCTCAGCGTATGGATCACGCCCGTCATCGCGATACTGATGTACGCAATGTTCCTGCAAATCCCCTTTCTGGACCTGCGTACAGGCTTGGGCAACAAGCGCTTCCTATCGGCGTTGTTGCTGGCCAATTTCATTCTGGTGCCGGTGCTGGTGTGGGTATTGACCCGTGGCCTGGCGGAGCGCCCGGCGTTGCTGGTGGGAGCGTTGCTGGTGTTGCTGACACCGTGCATCGATTACGTGGTGGTGTTCACTCACATCGGTAAGGGCGACTCGCGATTAATGCTGGCGGCCACGCCGCTGCTGTTGTTACTGCAGTTGGCGCTGTTGCCGGTGTACCTGGGTTTGATGTTGGGCACGCAGTCGCAGTTAGTGGTGCAGGTGGGGCCGTTTATCGAGGCGTTCGTGTTGCTGATTGTGCTGCCGATGGTGCTCGCGGTGCTTACGACTGCGCTCGCGCGGCGCTCGACGGTTATCAGCGTTTGGAATGACGCATGGGCTTGGTTGCCCGTGCCTGCGATGGCGATGGTGCTGTTTGTGGTGATCGGCTCGCAAATCACCTCGGTGGTGCGTGATATAGGCCTGCTGATGCCGGTGATCCCGATTTATGTGGCCTTTGTGTTGCTGGCGCCGCTGATGGGGATGCTGGCGGCGCGGCTTTTCGCGCTACCTGCGGTCACGGCGCGGGCGGTGACGTTCAGCGCCTCCACGCGCAATTCGTTGGTGGTTTTGCCGCTGGCCCTGGCCCTGCCCGAAGACGTGCGCGGGTTGGCCGCCACGGCGGTGATCCTGCAGACCTTGGTCGAGTTGGTGGCCGAGTTGATCTATGTGCGCCTTATTCCTCGGCTGGTGTGGCCCGCAGGTCGATAACCGGGTGAATGTTCAGGTCTGTTCAGGCGCTATTCAGGGGCGTGCTCGGCAACATAAGTCGGCGCTCCCCACCTGACAGGTCTACCGATGGATCACCGCAACCGTTTTCGCCTGGAATCCCTGGGCATTTTCCTGTTTGCCCTAGTGCTGTTCACCTTTGGAATCTGGGATCAGCAGCCCCAGGGTTTTGACGGGCGCTGGGCGCTATTCCTGCAGGAAATGTTTCGCCATGGCGCGAGCCTTTTCCCCACCACCTACGGCCAGCCCTACGCGGACTACCCTGGCACCGCGACCTTCTTCAGCTTTGTGTTTGCCCGGTTATTCGGTGCGCCCAATCACTTGGCGAATGTACTGCCCACCGCAATGGCGTCCGCCGGGGTGGTTGCGCTGCTGTATCGCTTGCTGGTCCCTGCGAGTCGACAGTGGGCGCTGCTCGCCGTTTTGTTGACCTTGCTCACCACTCAACTGCTGGAGAAGTCCCGTTCGGTGTGCCTGGACCAGATGGTCGCGTTGCTTTGCGTGGGCAGCTTCTACCTGCTGCACAGCGGCGAGCGCGTGGGTTCGCGACTGAGGCGGTTGGCGGTGTTTCCGTTGTTCGTCCTCGGCTTTGCCGTGCGTGGGCCATTGGGCTTGATTGAGGTCTGCGGCGTGGTCTGTGTGTATTGGGCGCTTGGCAATCCTGGGGCGCGGGTCAGGCAATTGCTGGTTCACGGCCTGGTTGGTCTGGTGTTGTTGGCGGCCTGTTGGTGGCTGCTGATAAAGCTGGCGCGCATCAGTGGGGGCGATGCATTTGCCGATGCGGTGTTCAAGATGCAAGTGGGCGGGCGCCTGGATGAAAGTGGCGAGCCGTTCTATTTCTATCTTCAATTGAGTTTGTATCGCTACTTCCCTGTGGTGCCGCTGGCGCTGGCCACGTTGGTTGCGTTGCGTCATCGCTGGCACGAACGGTTTGATGGGCACGTGCAATTGGTTGTGCGGCTCGGTGCCTGCGGGTTGATGATTCTGCTCGGGTTGTCGCTGCCGCACTTCAAGCGCGCCTATTACATCTTGCCGATGGTGCCGATGTTTGCCGCTGTCGCTGCCTATGGGCTCCTTCAGGCGCAAGGGTGGCTTACGGGCGTGCGCCGATGCTACGAAGGGCTTGTCGCAGCGCTACCGGCGTTGTGCGTGGTTGTAGTCTTTGTCTGCCGGCATGGGTGGCAGAAGCACGGTTACTGGCCAGACGTTTCGCTGCCGTTACTGGTCGGCGTGCTGGTGGTGCTGCAAGTCGCTGCGTTGATTGCTTGGCGGCGTTTGGGGCGGCTGGTGTCGCTCAGCTTGATTGCACTGGCGGCGCAGTGGTTACTGCTGGTGGCTGTGGTGGAGCCGGCCAAGGACTTGCAGTTCGATACCCGGCAGTTTGTCAGCCAGGTTGAAGCGCTGCGTGCAACGCAGCCGGGCCCTCTGGTGTTTATCGACCTCGGCCGGGATACCTGGGCGGTGCGCTACATGATGAACCTGGATCACGACGAGCAGCCGGTGTTCATCGGCGGTCATGAGCTTGGGCAACTAGCCGATGTACCTCGGCCAGCCTGGGTGGTCGTGGCGCGCAAGGAAACCGCGTTGCTGGCGGGGACGCCGTTGGAGCACCAGGGCCCGGATTTTGAAGGTCGGTTAAACGACAATCCATTGATGGTGTTTTTGTTGAGGTGAGTCAACCGGTCAGCAAAAAGCCTGCGTTCAGCAGGCTTTTTGTCGAATACGGTTTATGCGGTTTCCAGCTGAGGGATCTGCATGCCGATCTTGGCCGAGGCAAAGTTCATGTCGCCGCTGGCGATGGACTGAGCCTTGAAGCCTTGGCCGATCAGATCCTTGATGTAGAGCTTGTTGTAGATGAACGCAAAGACGATGTTGCTGACGCCCATGGTGATCATCGCAATGACGAACTGGATCAAGCCATATTTCACGTCGCCGCGAAACAGTGCCGGGAAGCAACCGAAAAAGAAGGTTGTCCACGAAAAGCCGACTGGAGCTTCCTTCATCGCGCCCGTATTCGGGTTTTTGAAAATGATCGATGTGTATGCCATTTATTTCTCCATGTGCCCGTATGAGTAAGCGATACGCCGGGCTGCGCGTCGCCGGATGATGTGTCCTTGTTCCGCTGCTCTTGCGCGCACGCTCTCACCGTTTGGGCATGACCCAAGATGGTGTCGAAGCGGGGGTGTGGAGTTGCAGCGTTTTGGGCGAGGAGCGCGGGGATACTGGATCCGCCGTCGTTGCCTGTTCCGATGCTACGTGGCAATGGCTGACGGGTTACAGGAGGGATGCATCCGCATACTGTTAATCGCCTACCTTGGCACATTTTGAATCATATCATAGCGCTACTAGTGCGCGGGGCAACAGGAGAGGGCATAGGGGGTTAAATCCCAGGCAACAAAAAACCCGCACTAGGCGGGTTTCTTGTGTGTTTCAGATGACGTTTGCACCACCTGAAACTAATTAGTGGTGCCCAGAGACGGAATCGAACCGCCGACACGGGGATTTTCAATCCCCTGCTCTACCGACTGAGCTATCTGGGCAACGGGGCGCATTAAACGGGTTTTTCAGGGGGTCGTCAAGCAAGTTTTCAAAAAATATTTAATTATTACCGTCGCTTACGAGTCGACCCCGGTTTTTGATCAATTATTGAGCAGGTGGCACGTAGCCGTCGGCCTTGGCGTATTCCTCGCCGGAAAAGAACTTGTCCATCTCGCCCGCCAGGTATTTGCGGTCTTCGGCGTTCATCATGTTCAGGCGTTTCTCGTTGATCAGCAGGGTCTGGTGTTTGAGCCAGTCGCCCCAGGCTTTGGCGGAGACGTGGTCGTAGATGTCCTGGCCCTTGACGCCTGGGTACGGAGGGCGTTCCAGGGCTGGCAGTTCTTCTTTGTACTTGCGGCACATTACGGTGCGGGTCATGACGACACTCCTGCGTTCAATACTTCAGCCGCGCGCTTCAGCAGTTTCTTCACCGGGGCGGCAAGGCCCAGGCGCGGCGGGGTGGCGAGGTTATACCAGAGCCAGTCGGCCTCGGCCACGTGATGGGCTGATTCCTCGACCTGGACCAGCCAGGGTTCGATGGCCAGCTGGAAGTGGCTGAAGGTATGGATCAGTCCTGGCAGCTCCTGATGCTTGCCCAGTTCGAGCGCATGCTGGATGGCCAAGTGATCGAGGTCTTCCAGGTTGTCCAGCTCCGGCAGGCTCCACAGGCCGCCCCACAAGCCGGTGGAGGGGCGACGGTAAAGCAGGATCGCGCCCTCGGCGTTGGCCAGCATCGGCATCAGCGTGCGCTTCTGCGGGATGGTCTTGCGCGGCTTGGGGATCGGGTAGCGTGTCTCCAGGCCAAGCATGTGGGCTTCGCAGCCTTTTTCCAGCGGGCACAGCAGGCAGCTGGGTTTACTGCGCGTGCACAGGGTGGCGCCCATGTCCATCATCGCCTGGGTGTAGGCATTGACGCGATCATGGGGCGTGAAGCGTTCTGCGGTAGCCCACAGCTGCTTGGCTACCTTGGGTTCGCCTGGGTAACCCTCTTGTGCGGTAAAGCGCGCCAGTACGCGCTTGACGTTGCCGTCGAGGATCGGCGCGCGCAGGCCCATGCTCAGGCTGGCGATGGCGCCGGCGGTGGACAGGCCGATGCCGGGCAGTTCGGTGAGTTTTTCGACATCCCTGGGAAACTCGCCACCGTATTCGGCCACGACGATCTTCGCGGTCTTTTGCAGGTTGCGCGCCCGGGTGTAGTAGCCAAGGCCGGTCCACAGGTGCAGCACTTCGTCCTCCGGCGCAGCGGCCAGGGCTTCGACCGTTGGCAAAGACGCCATGAACCGGTCGAAGTAATTGAGCACGGTGCTCACCTGAGTCTGTTGCAGCATGATCTCCGAGACCCACACCCGGTAAGGCGTGATGCCCTGCTGCCAGGGCAGGTCATGGCGACCGTGGCGGTCGTACCAGTCGAGCACCGCCTGTGAAAACTGCTCGTTTCTCATCGCTTGAACAGGCCCTTCAATGCATCTTTCAATTGCGGGTTTACCTTGTCGAGCTTCTCTTCCAGCTTCTCGCTGAGCTTGTTACCCGCCGCCTTGATCGCGACCTGGCTCAAGCCGTCCTTGTCCAGGCGGCAGGCCTTGGCGCCCAGTTCCAGCGGGCCACGGCAGCGCAGCGGCACTTCGATGTTGCGGAAGTTGGAGCCCACTTCGCAGGCCGGGTCCGGCACTTCGCGCTGGTCGCCTTCGACGATGATGCCGACGCGGTAGTCCATGCCCAGTACGCGCAGGTCGATATCACCGTTGCCGTTGACCGCCAGGCCGGGGATGCGCACTTTCAGGTCGGGGTTATTGGCCACGCCGTTACGGAAGCTCAGGTTGCCCTTCAACTCCTGGAAAGGCGTGTCTTTGCCGCGCTGTTCGCCGCTCAGGGTTTTGCGATTGAGCATGGCGATACCAGTGCACAGTTGCTGTTCAAGGTTGGCATTGAGCAGCACACCGTTGTTGATCACAAAGCTGGCGGTACCGTTGAGGCTGTCGATCAGCGCCTTTTGGCTATTGCCACGGCCGCTGAGGTTGCTGTCGAGAGTGACCTGGCCTTTTACGGGCGGCGTTTGCCCCTGGGCTTGCAGGATGCGTTCGACCGGGACCTGCTTGATCCGGCTTTGCAGTGCCAGCACTGGAATGTCCTGGCGCACATCGAGCGTGCCGTTGGCCTGGAAGCTGCCGTTGTAGAGGCCACCGCTCAGGGTGTCGAGCTTGAGTTGGCCGTCGATGCCGGACGCTTTGAGCACGGCATCCTGGATCGGCAATTTGCTCAGGATCAGTTGGCCGAACGCAAGGTCGGCATTCACGTCCAGCTTGCGCAGATGGGCCAGGGGCAGCAGTTTGTCAGTGCTCCAGGCGCCTTTTGTCGGTGCATCCGGCAGCGGTGTGGTCCCGCCGGCCGCCATGGCGCCGGCTTCGCTGTTCTGTACTTCGGCCTGGCGGGCGGCGGTCGCGCCCTTGGCGGATTCGGACTTGGCCGGCAGATAGTTGTCGGCGTTGAAGGTATCGCCCTTGAGTTGCACGCGCAGCGACTGCTTGGCGAAATCATCCACGGCGACGCGGCCGGTGAAGGTGCTGCCGTCGAGCTTCAGGTTCAGGTCTTCCAGGGCCAGGCTGGTCGGCGTGCCCTGGAGGCGGCTGACCAGTTCGACCTTGCTCAGGCTGCCTTCGGCCATGGGTGGCAGGGGGTTGCCGACGCTGTCGAGGAACTTGGCCAGGTCGAACTGGGCGATGGACAGGGCGCCACTGAGCTGCGGGGTTTTGTCCAGATCATTGACCTTCAGCTCACCCAGTGCGCGCAATTGGTTGGCCGAGAGTTTCAGGTTGGTCCATTCGGCGATGTTAGCCGCCTGGTCCACCAGCAACTGGCCCTGGGTGGAAAAGGTCACGGTCTTGCCTTGCAGCGGTTCGCCGGTGGCTTCGCCGCTGATGCGCATGTCTTCAAACTGGTAGCGCTTGAGGGCGCGCTGGATGCGCAGATTGCCGTTGAGCTCGGTCTTGACGCGCATCACCGGCTGGTTGCTGCCGAAGAATGCGGTGAGCTTCACCGGAATGCTGGCGCCTTCGTGCACGGCGCCGGCGCTCAGCTGGATGCTTTCGGCGCTGAATTGCTTGCCGGTCTGCTCATCGTTGTATTCAACGCGGGCGTTGTTGATTGTCAGGCTGTCGATGTCCAGGCGGATCGGCTGCGCAGGTTTCTCCGGCTTGGCTTCGGGTGCCGGCTCTGCTGGAGCTGGCGCAGTGCTGGCGGTGGCATCGGGCACATTCTTGCCGATGTCTTCCCAGTTGCCATGGCCCTGCTTGTCGCGGTTGAGGCGCAGGTTGAGGCCTTCGACACGTACATCGCTCATCTGCACTTCGCGGCGCAGCAGCGGCAGTACGCGCACCGACAGGCCGAGCATTTGCAGGTCGGCGAAGGGCTGAGTTGGCGCGGTCAGGGTCGCCACGCTGGCTTCGTGCAGTTCAAGGCCGAGCCAGGGGAACAGGCTCCAGCCGATATCGCCATTGAGCGTCAGCTCGATGTGGGCCTTGTCGCGGGCAATCTGGCGAATCTCTTCTTTGTAGTCGTTGGGATCGAAAAGATGGGTCAGGGCAAAGCCCAGAGCCACGATGATCAGCAACAGCCCGAGAAGTACCAGACCCAGGATTTTGCCGAACGCTTTCATGGGCGAGTCCTTGTATGTCGATTTCAAAATTTAGCCGAAGAGTATAACGCCCGATGGCCGGCGTCAGGTCACCGATCGTTACATTGTATCTACGGGCGCGGAGGGCGGGATTCTGGCGTCAATAAAAGAGAATTTCCTGAAAAAGTGATATCAGTTTGGTTTTTCTCGCGTCCGCAGGTGCTAATCTCTGCGCGTTCGTCCGCCTTCTGCGACGTATCGTCGCGCCAAAATGGAGCTTCACTCAACAAAAACGGCCACGCTCTGCGTGCTAGGCCGAGGGGGAGAGCGCCTGACGGACGCATACCAATAACTGGGGGAAACACCAATGAGCACTAGCACTGTGGCCGGTTCTGCCGCCGCACAGCCGGCGTTCCTGTCCAAGGAACGCATCATCGCCAAGCCCGGGTTCAACCGCTGGCTGGTTCCACCGGCCGCCCTGGCCATCCACCTCTGCATCGGCATGGCCTACGGTTTTTCGGTGTTCTGGCTGCCGCTGTCCAAGGCGCTGGGTATCACCGCGCCCATGGCCTGCGCGCCGGACATGAGTTTTATCGCGCAGGTTTTTTCGTCCCAATGCGACTGGCCCATCTCCATGCTGGGCTGGATCTACACCCTGTTCTTCATCTTCCTGGGCTGCTCGGCAGCGATCTGGGGCGGCTGGCTGGAACATGCCGGGCCACGCAAGGCCGGCGTTGTATCGGCGCTGTGCTGGTGCGGTGGCCTGTTGATCTCGGCGTTGGGCATCTATACCCACCAGATCTGGTTGATGTGGATCGGCTCCGGCGTGATTGGCGGCATCGGCCTGGGCCTGGGCTATATCTCGCCCGTGTCGACCCTGATCAAGTGGTTCCCGGACAAGCGTGGCATGGCCACCGGCATGGCGATCATGGGTTTCGGTGGCGGCGCGATGGTCGGTGCACCGTTGGCCGCGGCGCTGATGGGTCACTTCGCTTCGCCGACCAGCGTGGGCGTATGGCAGAGCTTCCTGGTGATGGCGGCGATCTACTTCGTGTTCATGATCGGCGGCGCACTGTCCTACCGCGTGCCACCAACCGGCTGGAAGCCTGAGGGCTGGACCGCGCCGGCGAAAAAAGCCAGCAATGCGATGATCACCCACCGTCACGTGCACGTGAACGTGGCCTGGAAAACCCCGCAATTCCGCCTGGTATGGCTGGTGTTGTGCCTGAACGTATCGGCCGGTATCGGCATCCTCGGCATGGCTTCGCCGCTGCTGCAGGAAGTGTTTGGCGGCAAGTTGCTGGGTGTGGACGTGCCCTTCGGTCAGCTGGACGCCGGGCAGTTGGCGTCGATCGCGGCAATCGCGGCGGGTTTCACCGGTCTGCTGAGCCTGTTCAACATCGGTGGCCGGTTCTTCTGGGCGTCGTTCTCCGACTACCTGGGCCGTAAAAACACCTACTTCGTGTTCTTCGCCCTGGGCTTTGCCCTGTACGCGCTGATCCCGAACCTGGGTCACCTGGGCAACGTGGCGCTGTTCGTGGCGGCGTTCTGCGTCATCCTGTCGATGTACGGCGGCGGTTTTGCGACCGTCCCGGCTTACCTGGCCGATCTGTTCGGCACCCAGATGGTCGGCGCGATCCACGGCCGCCTTTTGACCGCCTGGGCTGCGGCGGGCGTATTGGGCCCGGTGTTGGTGAACTACTTGCGTGAGTATCAACTGAGCATCGGCGTTGAACGTGCTGCGGCCTATGACATCACCTTGTACATCCTCGCCGGCTTGCTGGTGCTGGGCTTTATCTGCAACCTGCTGGTCCGTCCGGTGGCGGACAAGTACTTCATGACCGACGCTGAACTGGCCGCCGAGCAAGCGCTGGGCCATGACAAAGGCGCTGATGCCACTACCGTGCTGGAATGGAAAGCCTCCGCCGGCAGCAAGCCTTTGGCGATTGCCGCCTGGCTGGTGGTGGGTATTCCGTTGGCGTGGGGTGTGTGGGTGACCCTGCAGAAGACGGCGGTGTTGTTCCACTAACATCAAGTGTGGGAGGGGGGCTTGCCCCCGATAACGCTGGCTCAGTCGATGATGCAATGACTGATCCGCCGCTGTCGGGGGCAAGCCCCCCTCCACATGTATGCACATGTCTATCCCCGACACTCCATCAGTCTTATCCCCTTCGATGTTTCTGTTTAGCGCCCGCGCCCCTATAATGGCTGCCTTTTTCGCCCAATGATTTTGCGGAGCTGGTGATGGCCGAACGTAAGGCGTCCGTCGAGCGCGACACTCTGGAAACCCAGATCAAAGCCTCGATCAACCTGGATGGCACCGGAAAGGCCCGATTTGATATCGGTGTACCTTTTCTTGAGCACATGCTGGACCAGATCGCCCGTCACGGGCTGATCGACCTGGATATCGTCAGCAAGGGCGACCTGCATATCGACGACCACCACACGGTGGAAGACGTAGGCATCACCCTCGGCCAGGCATTTGCCAAGGCCATCGGCGACAAAAAAGGCATCCGTCGCTACGGCCATGCCTATGTCCCGCTGGACGAAGCGCTGTCGCGCGTAGTCATCGACTTCTCTGGCCGCCCAGGCCTGCAGATGCACGTGCCCTACACCCGCGCCACCGTGGGCGGCTTCGACGTCGACCTGTTCCAGGAATTCTTCCAGGGCTTCGTCAACCATGCACTGGTCAGCCTGCACATCGACAACCTGCGCGGCACCAACACCCACCACCAGATCGAAACCGTGTTCAAGGCCTTCGGCCGTGCGCTGCGCATGGCTGTAGAGCTGGACGACCGCATGGCCGGGCAAATGCCCTCGACCAAGGGCGTTCTGTAATGCAGACGGTCGCGGTTATCGATTACGGCATGGGTAACCTGCACTCGGTGGCCAAGGCCCTCGAACACGTGGGCGCCGGCAAGGTGCTGATCACCAGCGACGCCAACGTGATTCGCGAAGCCGACCGCGTGGTGTTCCCCGGCGTTGGTGCGATTCGCGATTGCATGGCCGAGATCCGTCGCCTGGGCTTTGACAGCCTGGTGCGCGAAGTCAGCCAGGATCGTCCGTTTCTCGGGATCTGCGTGGGCATGCAAGCCTTGCTCGACAGCAGTGAAGAGAACGACGGCGTTGACTGCATCGGCCTGTTTCCCGGCCAGGTGAAGTTCTTCGGCAAGGACCTGCATGAAGACGGCGAACACCTGAAAGTCCCGCACATGGGCTGGAACGAAGTCCGCCAGACGGTGGATCACCCGCTGTGGCACGAAGTGCCCGACATGGCGCGTTTCTACTTTGTGCACAGCTACTACATTGCCGCCGGTAAACCGGGCCAGGTAGTGGGTGGCGGACGCTATGGCGTGGATTTTGCCGCAGCGCTGGCCGAAGGATCGCGTTTTGCCGTGCAGTTCCACCCTGAGAAGAGCCATACCCATGGCCTGCAATTGCTGCAGAACTTCGCCGCCTGGGACGGGCGCTGGTAAATGGCCAGGAAGCCGAAGCCGCCGATCTTGAATCTCACGCCCGAGCAGGAGAGTGAGGCTACCCTCAAGATCAAGCGCTTCATGGAGGATCGCTTCGAGCTCAAGCTGGGCTCGTTCGAGGTCGCCGAGATTCTTGAGCTGTTTACCACCGAAGTGGCTCCGCACTATTACAACAGGGCGATTTTCGACACGCAGACGCTCCTTAAAGAAAGGTTCGAAAGCATCGAAAGCGACCTGTGGTCGCTTGAGAAACCCTGATTTCCCAAGCATTGCTGAATATCGAATAAGGTTTGCCAGATGCTGATTATCCCCGCTATCGATCTCAAGGACGGCGCTTGCGTCCGTCTGCGCCAAGGCCGCATGGAAGACTCCACAGTATTCTCCGATGACCCGGTGAGCATGGCTGCCAAATGGGTGGAAGGGGGCTGCCGTCGTCTGCATCTGGTGGACTTGAACGGCGCCTTCGAAGGCCAGCCGGTCAATGGCGAAGTGGTTACCGCCATCGCCAAGCGCTACCCGAACCTGCCGATCCAGATCGGTGGCGGTATCCGCTCCCTGGAAACCATCGAGCACTACGTCAAGGCAGGCGTGAGCTACGTGATCATCGGCACCAAGGCTGTGAAAGATCCGGCCTTCGTTGCTGAAGCCTGCCGCGCGTTCCCAGGCAAAGTCATCGTGGGCCTGGACGCCAAGGATGGTTTCGTCGCCACCGACGGCTGGGCTGAAATCAGCACCATCCAAGTGATCGACCTGGCCAAGCAGTTCGAAGCCGACGGCGTGTCCGCCATCGTTTATACCGACATCGCCAAAGACGGCATGATGCAGGGCTGCAACGTACCGTTCACCGCCGCGCTGGCTGCGGCCACCAGGATTCCGGTGATCGCTTCCGGCGGTATTCACAACCTGGGCGACATCAAGTCGCTGCTCGACGCGAAGGCGCCGGGAATCATCGGTGCCATCACCGGCCGTGCGATCTACGAAGGTACCCTGGACGTCGCCGAAGCCCAGGCTTACTGCGATGCCTACAACGGCTGAGGACTGACCATGGCGCTGGCCAAACGCATCATCCCTTGCCTGGACGTCGACAATGGTCGCGTGGTCAAGGGCGTCAAGTTCGAGAACATCCGTGACGCCGGCGACCCGGTGGAAATCGCCCGTCGCTACGACGAGCAGGGTGCCGACGAGATTACCTTTCTCGACATCACCGCCAGCGTCGATGGCCGCGACACCACGCTGCATACCGTTGAGCGCATGGCCAGCCAGGTGTTCATCCCGCTGACCGTGGGCGGTGGCGTGCGCACCGTGCAAGACATCCGCAACCTGCTCAACGCCGGTGCGGACAAGGTCTCGATCAACACCGCCGCCGTGTTCAACCCCGAGTTCGTCGGCGAAGCCGCGCAGCACTTTGGCTCGCAGTGCATCGTCGTCGCCATCGACGCCAAGAAAGTTTCCGGGCCGGGCGAAACCCCGCGCTGGGAGATCTTCACCCACGGCGGTCGCAAGCCCACCGGGCTGGACGCGGTGGAGTGGGCGATGAAGATGGAAGGCCTGGGCGCAGGGGAAATCCTGCTGACCAGCATGGACCAGGACGGCATGAAAAACGGCTTCGACCTGGGCGTAACCCGTGCTATCAGCGATGCGCTGGGCATTCCGGTAATCGCTTCCGGCGGTGTCGGCAACCTGCAGCACCTGGCCGACGGCGTGATCGAAGGCCATGCCAGCGCAGTGCTGGCGGCGAGCATTTTTCACTTTGGCGAATACACCGTGCCTGAGGCCAAGGCCTACATGGCGGCGCGCGGTATCGTCGTTCGCTAAACGTTGCTGGACAGCATGGCAGGCGCGCGGCACTCTCTGCGCTTGCCATGGATTCCGGTAACTTTCATGTTCAAACACCTGCTGCTCGCCCTCGCCACTACCTGCGTGTTAATGGTCGGTAACGCCCAAGCCAACGAACCGTCTGACGCCTCCCTGGTGTTACTGACGGAAAACTTCCCGCCGTACAACATGGCGAAAAATGGCAAGAACTTCGCCAAGGAAGAGAATATCGAAGGCATCGCCGTGGACATCGTGCGCGAAACCTTCAAGCGTGCCGGCATTTCCTACAACCTCACCCTACGTTTTCCCTGGGAGCGAATCTACAAACTCGCCCTGGAGAAACCCGGCTATGGCGTCTTCGTGATGGCGCGCCTGCCGGATCGTGAGGCGCTGTTCAAGTGGGTCGGCCCCATCGGCCCGGATGATTGGGTGCTGCTGGCCAAGGCCGACAGCAAGATCCAACTGGATGACCTGGAACACGCGCGCCGCTACAAGATCGGCGCCTACAAGGGCGATGCCATCGCTGAGACTCTGGAGAAACAGGGGCTCAACCCGGTGGTGGTGTTACGCGACCAGGACAACGCGCAAAAGCTGCTGGATGGGCAGATCGACCTGTGGGCCACGGGTGATCCTGCCGGGCGTTACCTGGCGCGTCAGGTCGGCGTGACCGGGCTCAAGACGGTGTTACGGTTCAACAGTGCCCAGCTCTATCTGGCATTGAACAAGGACGTACCGGACGAACTTGTGACCAAGCTGCAGGCAGCGTTGGATCAGTTGCGTCAGGACGGTGTCGTCGATCAGATCATGGCGCGCTACCTCTAGTGCTTGTTGTTGGCTCAGGTAATGCGTTGCAGGTGACCTGGCATTCTCTGGTGGGCGGGTATTCACTCCAATAGACGCTGTCGCCGTCGGTGTAGCTGACATCGGTTGCTACCTGTGTGCCGTTTTCACGTAGCAGCCGGTAGTCACTCTGGATCAGGTAGACCGCCACTGCCTTGTTGGCCGGCACAGCCGCAGCAATTTCAAACGCAGTCGAGGTGACCCAGCCGCTGGATGAGGTTTCGGTGTGGGTAAGGCCTTTGCTTAACTTGGCTGAAAACATGATCGACGTGCCCCAAAGATTGAACTGCCACTCACCGCCAACTTCGATGGATGTTGTTTCGGTAAGTGTCTTGGATTTTCCACCATTCTCTCCACGGGTAGCAGTCCATTTGAAGGTCTGGTTGATTGACGTCTTGTTGTGTCCGAAGCCGACCAGCACATAGCGATCCGTTCGTTCCAGGCGATAGGTGGGTGACGTGAACAACTGTTCGGCCGGGCGCAGGTTGGGGTCCTTCACCGTAAACCACGGGATCTCACAGGTATGGGTGATGTGCGCCGCTTCGAACGGCGAGGGCTGCCGGTAATCGGGTAGCGCCGGCGCTGGTGGAGCGGAGCTGACGGTCTGCCGGATTTGCATGCGCAGAGAGTAGGCGGCGACATGGGTTGACGGTTTGGTGTAGCTGTCGGCGCCGACAAAGGTACCTGCCGAAAAGTACGCCTCCCCGGAGGCGGCGCCAGGCGGTGAAATGCTCCAGGCGCTGAAATCGTTCTGGGCTCCGCTGCCCCTATCGTTCCAGATCAGGTCGCTGATGTAGGAGGCGATGACCAAGTCTGCTCGTACGCAACGAATGGCGTTGCGCGATGGTTTGTCGTGGCCGGTGCCGCACACCAGCCCCAGCGCCACATAGCCTTCGGGTGGAATCGGTCGCCAGATGGCACCATCGGTATGAGCGCGGGAGCCGGAATCATTCCAGACCAATTCATACTCCACGGGCGCGCTCAGAGCTTTTTCCAGGCGAGGCGCCCCGGGGATTAGTGGCGCTTCACTGGCCACTGCGACGATGCGTTTTCGGTTGATGTTGTCGTAGTTGCCAACCGCCAAGTCCCCGAGGGGGTAGAAACCATTCAAAAAGTCCGACGACGCTACGGGTCGCCAGAAGCTGACAGGCTTTGTGCTGCCGGCGCCTTTATCGTTCCAGAGTGGCGTGAATTCGCTGGTGAAGTTGATCAGCAGGTTTGAGTAGCAGATAGAGTCCATGGCGTGTCGCGTCCTGAAAGTGTAGGCCGTAAAGGTCTACTATTCAGGAGCGACTACGTCCTATGTGGTACTTACTTGCGCACCGGTTGGTAGGTACCGTTTTTTCCGTGTCCGCTCATGGCCTGATTACTGCGCACACTGATCATCAACTTGAT
The DNA here is from genome assembly GCF_002742485.1 of Pseudomonas sp. 2822-17. Classification (NCBI taxonomy): domain Bacteria; kingdom Pseudomonadati; phylum Pseudomonadota; class Gammaproteobacteria; order Pseudomonadales; family Pseudomonadaceae; genus Pseudomonas; species Pseudomonas sp. 2822-17. The sequence goes on along the minus strand of NZ_LJRZ01000300.1, from coordinate 397,025 downwards.
ATCAATCCACTCCACGCCCTGGGCCTTGAGCTTGGGCAATTCGCGCTCCAGCACCGCCAGGGTCTGTGGGTAAGGGTGCCCGATCATCACCGCCGAACCCTGCTTGTGCGCCAGCCTGATTGCGGTTTGCAGTTGCGTGGTGATCGCTGCCTCGGTGCGTTCGTCATCAAGGAACACATCCCGCGAAACATGCGCCAGCCCGATCTTCTGCGCCTCGGCGGCGGCCACGGTCTGCGCGCTGGTGCGGCTGTCGACGAAGAACTTGTTGCGCCGTTGCAGCTCCGCCATCAGCCAGGCCATGGCGGCCGGTTGCGCGGTCATGCGGCTGCCCATGTGGTTGTTGATGCCGGCGGTGTAGGGTACGGCGTTGAATGCGGCGTCCAGACGCTTGCCGAGTTCTTCGATGGGCAGCTCAGGGTGCCAGGCGAACGGGCCGGTGGCTGGGTCCATGGGCATGTGCAGGATTACGATTTTGCCGGCCTTGTGCGCTTCGCGGGCGAATTCGGCGGCGTGGGGTGTGTCGGGCATGATCGCCGTGGTGACCGGGCCCGGCAGGGCCAGCACGCGCCGATCCCGGGGCAGGTTTTGCCCGAGGTCGTCGATGATGAGGGTCAGGTAGGCTTTGTGGGATTCGCTGGCAGGGGCCGCTTGGGCGACCCCTGCCAGGCTGCACAGCACAGCGATGATCAGGGCAAAACGCATATCAACGGCTGCGCGTAATGCTCAGGCCTTTGAGCAGGCTCAGCGCCTGGGCCAGCTGGTAATCGTCGTCCTGCGGCATCGGCTTGGCTTTCTTGCTGCTGCCGGTCGGCTGGTCGGCGCCGCCGTTGCCATTGCCCAGGTGACCTTGCAGGTCGGCCTCCTTGTAGTACTCGCTGTCGATCTCGTTAGTGATCTTGGCCTTGCGCACTTCGATGTCCGGCACGATGCCCTGGGCCTGGATCGAACGGCCATTCGGCGTGTAGTACAGCGCGGTGGTGATCTTCAGTGCGCGGTCATTGTTCAACGGAAGCACAGTCTGCACCGAGCCTTTGCCGAAGCTGGTAGTGCCCATCAGCACGCCGCGTTTCTGGTCTTGCAGGGCGCCGGCGACGATTTCCGAGGCCGAGGCGCTGCCGCCGTTGATCAGCACGGCCAATGGCACGTTCTCGCTGAGGTCGTTGCCGGTGGCCGAGAAACGCAGCTCGGAATTGGCGATACGGCCCTTGGTGTAGACGATCAGGCCTTTGGTGATGAAGTGGTCGACCACTTCCACCGCCGACTGCAGCACGCCGCCTGGGTTGTTGCGCAGGTCGAGGACGATGCCGTTGAGTTTTTTGCCATTGTCCTTGCGCAGCTTGGCCAGGGCCTTGGCTACTTCGTCGCCGGTCTTGACCTGGAATTGGGTGATGCGGATGTAACCGTAGCCCGACTCCAGCAGCTGGCTCTTCACGCTCTTGACCACGATGGTCGCGCGGGTGAGTGTCACGTCGAACGGGTTGCCGCCGTCGCGTACCAGGGTCAGGGTGATTTTCTGGCCGATCTTGCCGCGCATCTTGTCGACGGCTTCGGTCATGGTCTGGCCACGTGTCGGCTGGCCGTTGATCTTGACGATAAAGTCGCCAGCCTGGATACCGGCCTTGGACGCCGGGGTGTCGTCGATGGGGGATACCACTTTGACGTTGCCGTCCTCGGCGCCGACTTCAATGCCCAGGCCGCCGAATTCACCGCTGGTGCTTTCCTGCAGCTCGGCGAAATCTTCAGGGCCCAGGTAGGCGGAGTGCGGGTCGAGGTTGCTGAGCATGCCCTTGATGGCATTCTCCAGCAGGGTCTTGTCGTCTACGGGTTCGACATAGGCTGCCTTGATCCGGTCCATGACCTCCGCGAAGGTACGCAGCTCGTCCAGCGGCAACGGTGCCTTGGTGGTCGCGGCAGAGCTGGCGGCCGTGGCGGCAGGTGCAGCCGGAGCGGCCTGGTCGGCGAAAGCCAGAGGCGCGCCGATCACCAGGGCGATCGTCAGGGCCAGCGAAGTGAGGCGGGACAAATGCAGCATGTCGAACGAACTCCTAATGTAGATGCGGCCCTATCCTTGGGAACGGCACCATTGTGCGGGATCGCTCGGGCGACCCTGCTGACGAATAGCGAAGTACAGCGCCGGGGTGTCCTGGCCACCACTGTTACCGACAGTGGAGATGGATTCACCGGCTTTTACAACATCACCTGCCGACTTGAGTAAAGTCTGATTGTGGCCGTAAAGGCTCAAATAGCCATTACCGTGGTCGAGAATCACCAACAAACCGGCGCCCCGCAGCCAATCGGCAAACACCACGCGCCCACCGTGGACAGCGTGGACCTGGCTGCCGGCGGAGGCGCTGATCATCACGCCATCCCACTTGGCGCGGGTGTCATCACCACGGGTTTCACCGAAGCGTGCCAGTAATCGACCATCAACTGGCCATGGAAGTTTGCCCCGCGCTGAAGCAAAAGGGCCGCCGAAGGATTCGCCGGCGCTGGAAACCAGCGGGCCAGGCGCTGCATGCGCCGGTTTACGGGGTGCCGGAGCGTCTGTGGTGGCTGCCAGTTCGGCCTCACGCTGGCGCTTTTTTTCGGCTTCCTGCTGGGCGATCAGCGCTTTTTGCCGCGCCTCTTCAGCCTCGCGTGCCTGGCGTGCCAGGGTTTCCTCGATGGTCTTGAGGACTTTGCCCAGGTCGGCCTGGTCCTGCTCGCGGGCCTGTAGCTTGGCGTCACGGGCCTTCACGTCGTCGTTGAGCTTGGCCAGTGCCAGCTGACGCTCCTTGCGGACCTTGTCGAGTTCGTCGCGCTGAGTGTCCAGGGCGAGTTTCTGATCCTGCAACTGCGACTGCTGGTTGGCAATTTCCTGTTCCACGTTGACCAACTGGCGCAGCGTCTCGTTGAAGCTTTTAAGTTGCTCCAGGCGGGCCTTGCTCAAGTAGTCGTAGTAGGTCAGGGTGCGCGCGAATTTCTCGGGGTTCTGCTGGTTGAGCAGCAGCTTGAGGTATTCCTGGCGGCCGCTCTGGTAGGCGGCGCGGGCCTGGATCGCGATCAGGCGTTGCTGTTCAACGCGTGCGCTCTGGAGTTTTTTTTTCTCAGCGTCGAGTCGCTCCAGTTCCGACTCGCTCTTCTTTAGTTCTTTTTGCAGCTCCTGGACCTGCTTCTCCAGCTTGCCCATTTCGGTTTCAGTACCGCGCAGGTCTTTCTGCACCCCGGATTTTTCTTCCTGGAGCTTGCCGAGCAGTTTTTTCAGCTCGGTAATGTCCTGACGCGTAGCGTCCAACTGTTGTTGGGTTTGTGCGCGCTCGTCGGCAAACGCCGGTTGGAGCAGGCAGACAAGAGCAAGGGTAATCAAGGCGCGAAGCATAGAGGCGGGCGACACCAGGGAAATGGACGGCCTAGTATGCCCGCCAAGCGCGGCAAAAAAAACGCCCAATTCGGGCTGGCGGGCAAGATAGGTGCCGAGTGGCGGTGGTATGGCAAAAAGACATCTACCAAACCCACAGGATCAAAATGTGGGAGGGGGCTTGCCCCCGATGGCGGTGTACCAGTCGACATAGCTGCGAACTGATACTCCGCTATCGGGGGCAAGCCCCCTCCCACACTGATTTTCAGTGAGGCTGACGTCAGACCAGGATCGAAGTGCCCGTCATCTCAACCGGCTTATCGAGCCCCATCAGCATCAACATGGTCGGCGCCACATCCGCCAGCACGCCGCCGTCACGCACTTTGAAATCGCGCTTGCCGACATAGATGAACGGCACCGGCTCGGTGGTGTGGGCCGTGTGTGCCTGGCCGGTGGATTCGTCGGACATCTGTTCACAGTTGCCGTGGTCGGCGGTGATCAGCGCTTCGCCGCCGACCTTGTCCAGGGCGTCGACGATGCGGCCGACGCACAGGTCCAGGCATTCCACGGCCTTGGTCGCGGCTTCCAGGTTACCGCTGTGGCCGACCATGTCGCCGTTGGCGTAGTTGACCACTATTACGTCGTAGCGCTGGTGCTCAATGGCGTCGACGATCTTGTCGGTGACTTCCGGCGCGCTCATTTCCGGTTGCAGGTCGTAGGTGGCGACTTTTGGCGACGGGATCAGGATGCGCTCTTCGCCGGGGAACGGTTCTTCACGCCCGCCCGAGAAGAAGAAGGTCACGTGGGCGTATTTTTCGGTTTCGGCGATGCGCAGTTGGGTCTTGCCGTTTTTCGCCAGGTAATCACCCAGTACGTTGTCCAGGCTGCCCGGAGCAAACGCGGCGGGGGCCGGGATGCTGGCCGCGTATTGGGTCAGGCCGACGTAGTGCACTTTTGGCTGGCGGGCGCGTTCGAACTCGCTGAAGCCGTCTTCGACAAACACGCGGCTCAGCTCGCGGGCGCGGTCGGCGCGGAAGTTCATGAACACTACGGCGTCGCCGTCTTCAACTTTCACCGGCTCGCCGATGGTGGTGGCTTTGACGAATTCATCGCTCTCACCACGGGCGTAGGCGGCTTCCAGGCCTTCCTGGGCGGTGGCGGCGTTGAATTCGGCCTGGCCGTCGACGATCAGGTTGTAGGCCTGGGACACGCGGTCCCAGCGGTTGTCGCGGTCCATGGCGAAGTAACGGCCGACGATGCTCGCGATACGGCCCTTGCCCAGGGCGGCGAAGGTGGTGTCCAGCAGTTCGATGGAGGATTGCGCGCTTTTCGGCGGCGTGTCGCGACCGTCTAGGAAGGCGTGCAGATAGATCTTGTCGGCGCCGCGCTTGAAGGCCAGCTCGGCCATGGCCACCAAGTGGTCCTGATGGCTGTGTACGCCGCCGTCCGATAGCAGGCCCATGAAATGCACGGCCTTGCCGGCGGCCACTGCGTTATCTACCGCGGCGCAGATGGTCGGGTTCTCGAAGAACTCGCCGTCGCGGATCGCTTTGGTCACACGGGTGAAGTCCTGATATACCACTCGTCCGGCGCCGAGGTTCATGTGGCCGACTTCCGAGTTGCCCATCTGGCCGTCCGGCAGGCCAACGTCCATGCCCGAGCCGGAGATCAGGCCGTTGGGGACACTGGCGGTCAGGCGGTCCAGTACAGGCTTGTTGGCCGCGTACACGGCGTTGTCGTGGTGGCTTTCACTGTGTCCAAAGCCATCGAGAATTATCAGGACCAAAGGTTTAGGCGTGGTAGTCATAGATCCTCTCGCGGCGGTAATAAAGGAAGGCAATTGAAAAGTGAGTGGCAGTTTAAAGCGAAGTTCCGACCACGTCACCGCTTTACGGGGGTTGGCCCCCCCTGACGGCTGTGTATACTTACCGCCATTTTAACGCCCTGGAACCTCCTTGATGGTTGATCACCTGATTGCATTTGCCACTGCCCACTATCTGCTCGTGGGTGCCTTCGTCATCCTGCTGGCGCTGCTGATCGCTCACGAATTGAGCCGTGGTGGCCGCAGCCTGAGCACATCGGAGCTGACCGCACTGGTCAACAAGGATGAGGCCATCGTGGTGGATATCCGCCCCGCCAAGGAATTCGCTGCCGGCCATATCGTCGGTGCCCTGAACATTCCACAGGACAAGCTGATTGCGCGCCTGGCCGAGCTGGAAAAGCACAAGGCCAAGACCATCATCCTGGTCGACGCCCAGGGCCAGCACGCCGGCACCCACGCCCGCGAAATGCTCAAGACCGGTTTCACCGCCGCCAAGCTGTCCGGTGGCATCAGCAGCTGGCGCGCCGATAACCTGCCGCTGGTGAAGTGATATGAGCCAGGTTGTCGTGTATTCCAGCGATTGGTGCCCTTACTGCATGCGGGCCAAGGCCTTGCTGGAGAAGAAGGGCGTTGCCTTCGAAGAGATCAAGGTCGACGGCAAGCCCCAGGTGCGCGCCGAAATGGCCCAGAAGGCGGGGCGCACGTCCGTGCCGCAGATCTGGATCGGCGCCAGGCACATCGGTGGTTGCGACGACCTGTTTGCCCTGGAGCGCGCCGGTAAACTCGATGCGCTGCTGCTCGTCTGACTCCTAAACCCTAAAAGACCCCAAGATCAAGAAGGATCTGCGATGACTGACCAACAGAACACCGAAGCAGCAGAAGCTCAAGGCCCACAGTTCTCGCTGCAGCGTATCTACGTGCGTGACCTGTCGTTCGAAGCGCCGAAAAGCCCGGCCATCTTCCGCCAGGAATGGACCCCAAGCGTTGCGTTGGACCTGAACACCCGTCAAAAAGCATTGGAAGGCGACTTCCACGAAGTCGTGCTGACCCTGTCGGTCACGGTCAAGAACGGCGAAGAAGTGGCCTTCATCGCTGAAGTGCAACAGGCCGGTATCTTCCTGATCCAGGGCCTGGACGAAGCGTCCATGAGCCACACCCTGGGTGCGTTCTGCCCGAACATCCTGTTCCCGTATGCCCGTGAGACCCTGGACAGCCTGGTCACCCGTGGCTCGTTCCCGGCGCTGATGCTGGCACCGGTGAACTTTGATGCCTTGTACGCTCAAGAGCTGCAGCGCATGCAACAGGAAGGCGCGCCGACGGTTCAGTAATCTCGAACCCGACGCAGAACCCAATGTGGGAGGGGGTTTGCCCCCGATGACGGTGGATCAGTCACATAGATGTCGACTGACGCTCCGCCATCGGGGGCAAGCCCCCTCCCACATTTGTTATGTGTGTTACTTGAAGCCGAGCTGGCGCCAGCCTTCGTAAACAGCGACGGCCACGGTGTTGGACAGGTTCAGGCTGCGGCAGCCCTCGCGCATCGGCAGGCGCAGGCGATGGCCGTCGGGCAGGGCATCGAGTACCTCGGCCGGCAGGCCACGGCTTTCCGGGCCGAACAGGAAGGCATCGCCCTCGGCAAAGCTGGCATCATGGAATGGCCGCGAACCTTTGGTGGTGAACGCGAACAACCGTGGATGCCCCAGGCTTTCCAGGCAGCTGGCCAAGTCGGCGTGACGCTGGAGCGTAGCGTACTCGTGGTAGTCCAGCCCGGCACGACGCAGGCGCTTGTCGTCCATGTCGAAGCCCAGGGGCTCGATCAAATGCAGGTGGCAGCCACTGTTGGCGCACAGCCTGATAACGTTGCCGGTATTCGGCGGAATTTCTGGTTGAAAAAGGATGACGTGAAACATGCACGGCTCCGAAGGCAAAGATGCGCTGCATTCTACCCCTGAAGAAGACCCAAGACCGAAGCTATTGCCAAGAGTCATGGGCTCGCTGGCGATTGCCGGCCTGATGGTGGGCCTGATGATCGGCCGCCTGACCACGGCGGACCCGGTCGAACTGCAACAGGTGGAAACGACCGCGGACGGCGTCGTGGTGTGGTTCAACAGCGAACCCAAGCTGCACGGCGAGCATATCGATGGCACCGTGGCGTTGCTGTTTGACGCCCAAGGCAAGGCCGGTACCGGGCAACTCAAGGTCAACGACAAAGACGTGAACTGGCGCGTGCGCAAGACCGATGGCGGCCTGCTGCTGAACCTGGTGGCGGCTCGGCCATTGCGCGGAGAGTGGAAGGGGGAGGAGGTCGATGACCGCTGGCGGTTGGAGATCCATCTCCAGGAGCAATAAAAGAGGGAGTTCCCGGCCTGCCTGTACCAGGGCTCCCAAAACGGTTGAAGCCAAAGGCTTCGGTGTTAAAGAGGGGATTCTCGGCCTGCCTGTACCAAGGTCCCCGAAACTGGGTTGTACTGGGGTTATTGCAGGGCGCGTGCCAGACTCGTCAAGTTTTGCCAAATAATTTCACCACAAAGCGCAAAGCCCCGGAATACGGGGCTTTGGTGGTTTCGGCTGGCGAGAGTTTTTCAGCGATAGCGGTGTTTCAGGTATCTGACCCGTGCCCAATGCCGGTTCATGGTGCATTGAAGCGGTGCACAGCCCTGAAACCAGATTACAAGTGTGGGAGGGGGCTCCCCTCCCACATTGGATAGTGGTGAGGTCCAGAATCAGGCGTCGTCGCCCTCGTCATCATCCCCACCATCTACCTTCATCCCCAACTCCTTGATCTTGCGTGTCAGGGTGTTACGGCCCCAACCGAGCAACACAGCAGCGTCGCGGCGGCGGCCGGCAGTGTGCTTCAACGCAGTCTCAATCATGATCCGCTCAAACGCCGGCACGGCGCTGTCCAGCAGGTTCGACTGGCCGCGCGCCAACGCCTGGTCGGCCCATTGGCGCAGCGCTTGTTCCCAGTTGGTCACGGGGGCAGAGTCTTGCGGCAGGCTCAACAGCTCCGGTGGCAGGTCGCTGATATGCACTTCGCGCCCGGACGCCATCACGGTGATCCAGCGGCAGGTGTTCTCCAACTGGCGCACGTTGCCTGGCCACGGCAGGTTTTTCAGGTATTCCTCGGTTTCGCTTTTGAGCAGCTTCGGCTCGACGGCCAGCTCCTGGGCGGCGCGGCTGAGGAAGTGGCGGGCGAGGGTCGGGATGTCCTCGCGGCGGTCCGACATGCGTGGAATGTGGATACGGATCACGTTGAGGCGGTGGAACAAGTCCTCACGGAACTTGCCCGCATGCACCAGGGTTTCGAGGTTCTGGTGGGTCGCCGCGATGATGCGTACATCAACCTTGACCGGCGTGTGGCCGCCGACGCGGTAGAACTCGCCGTCCGCCAGTACGCGCAGCAGCCGGGTCTGGGTATCGGCCGGCATGTCGCCGATCTCATCGAGGAACAAGGTGCCGCCGTCGGCCTGTTCGAAGCGGCCGCGACGCAGGTTGGCCGCGCCGGTAAACGCGCCTTTTTCGTGGCCGAACAGCTCGGATTCCATCAAGTCTTTGGGAATCGCCGCCATGTTCAATGCGATAAACGGCGACGCCGCCCGTGGGCTGTGACGGTGCAGGGCATGGGCCACCAGCTCTTTACCGGTACCCGACTCGCCGTTGATCAGCACGGTGATGTTGGAGTGGCTCAAGCGCCCGATGGCGCGAAACACTTCCTGCATCGCCGGTGCTTCACCGATGATTTCCGGGGTGCGGGTCAGGGCCGGTGGGGCTTCCTGGTTCTGCTGTTCCTGGGCGTGCTGGTTGGCGCGCTTGACCAGCGCGACGGCCTCGTCCACGTCAAACGGCTTGGGCAGGTATTCAAACGCACCGCCCTGGTAGGACGCGACAGCGCTGTCCAGGTCCGAGTGCGCGGTCATGATGATTACCGGCAGGCGCGGGTGCTGCTCGCGAATCCGCGCCAACAGGTCCAGGCCGCTGGCGCCGGGCATGCGGATGTCGGAGATGATCACGTCGGGCTGCTGGCGCGCCAGGCGGCTCATCACGCCATCGGCGCTATCGAAGCTCTGGGTGGTCATGCCTTCCTGTTGCAAGGCTTTCTCGAGGACCCAGCGGATGGAACGGTCGTCATCGACGATCCAGACGGTTTCACTACGGCTCATGTCGAAGGGGCTCCTTGTTCCAGTGGCAGAAAGATCGAGAACGTGGTGTGACCCGGATGGCTCTCACACTCGATCAAGCCCTGATGCTGGCTGATGATGTTCTGGGTAATGGCCAGGCCCAGCCCGGTACCGTCCGGGCGGCCGCTGACCATGGGAAAGAAAATGGTTTCCTGCAGTTCCACAGGAATGCCCGGGCCGTTGTCGATGATCTCGACCTTGGTCACCAGACGATGGCGCACGTGGCCGATGGTGAACTGGCGCAGGGCGCGGGTACGCAGGCTGATGCGGCCCAGGCGCAGTTCGTTCTGGCTGCTGATGGCCTGCATCGCGTTGCGCACGATATTGAGCACCGCCTGGATCATCTGCTCGCGGTCGATCAACACGTCAGGAATGCTTGGGTCGTAGTCGCGCACCAGGGTGATGCAGCCCTGGCTCTCGGCGTCGACCAGTTGGCAGACGCGCTCCAGCACCTCGTGCACGTTGGTCATCGCCAGGGACGGCAGCTTGTTGGAACCGAGCATGCGGTCCACCAGGTTACGCAGGCGGTCGGCTTCTTCGATGATGACGTTGGTGTAGTCCTTGAGGTGCTCCTCCGGCAGCTCGCGGGCCAGCAACTGCGCTGCGCCACGGATGCCGCCCAACGGGTTCTTGATCTCGTGGGCGAGGCCGCGCACCAGCATCTTGCTGGTTTCCTGCTTGGACAACTGTGCTTCCTCTTTGGTGATGCGCAGCAGGCGATCACGCGGATGCACTTCGAGCAGCAGCAAGGTGGTGCCGTTGCTCAGGATCGGGGTCACGGCGTAGTCGACGGTCAGCGTCTGGCCCGTAAGCGCCGTGAGCATCGCTTCGCGCTTGGTGAACGGGTGTGCCTGCTCCACGGCCTGGCGCAACGAGCTCAAGGCTTCGGCCGACTCGGTGAACAGCTCGCTGATGAACTGCCCATGGCTGCGCTGGCCGCTGATGGCCAGGAGCATCTCCGCCGCCGGGTTCATGTACTCAAGACGCAAATCGTCATTGAGCAGGATGGTCGCGGTGGTCAGGTTGTCGAGTAGCAAACGGTGCAGTGCATCGCTGATGGTCATCAGGACCTCTTTTGGAGCAAGGCGCGGGCTTGAGGCACACGCTGATACAAGGAAAATGCAAAAACCAAACCAAGGCTCCGAAAAGAAGCGTTAAAGCCTTGAAATAGGGGTTTGAGGCGCGAAACTGTGGCGTTCTGCCAGCCTGCGCGGGAAGTTTCGAACCAAAATGGGCTGGACAGGTGGGAAGGGTGCAGCTCATCGCACCAATATAGTGCGATTTGCTGCAGTCTGTTCAGGTAGCCGAAAAAAGCTTTAGCCGGGGTAGATGCACAGCTCGGCCGTAGCGCGGATCATGGCCAGTTGGCGAAGCGGGTCATTCAGTGGTTCGTGTACGGCTGCCGCCAGCCATTGCGGGCATTGTGGGTCTTTGCGCTGGGGCGTGAAGTCCGCCAGTTGTTGCAGCAGGCGTTTTTGCAATTGGTCCAGCTGCGGTCGAATCTGCTTTACCAGGTCCGGGCGGGGATCGTCGGGTGCCTTGCCCTGGAACTGCCAGTCGGACAGGTGGGTGTATTGCACCAGCTTGTTCGCCTCGATCTGCGCCGAGAAAAACTGTTCGGCGGTGGCGGGGTCGAGTTTGTAGCTTGGGGCCTGGGCGACGACGCTGGCGATCACCTCTTGTTCGCGTTTCTTATCTTCCACCGGTTTGTGGCTGTCCCATTTGCTCAGGGCCACTTGGTCGGCGATTTCCAGGCGCTCGGCGATGCTGTTGAGCAACGGCTCAAGCGTGGGCGGCGCGGCACTCGCACTGGCGCTGACAAATAACAGAGCGAATACAAATCGACGTTTCAATGGATATCTCCTTATGGGAGGGGGGCGCTGATGGTTAGCCGTATGCTCGACCGCCAAGCGGCCATCTGACAATCCCCAGGCAAAAAAAGACCTCCCGAAGGAGGCCCTTTTCATCACGCTACGTCAAGCAGCGCTACCGGATCAGCAGCTGTAGTACAGCTCGTATTCCAGTGGGTGTACGAAGGTGCGAACCTTGATTTCTTCTTCGCTTTTCAGGCCGATGTAAGCGTCGATGAAGTCGTCGCTGAACACGCCGCCTTTGGTCAGGAACGCACGGCCCTTGTCCAGCTCTTCCAGGGCTTCTTTCAGGCTGCCGCACACTTGTGGGATCTCTTTGGCCTCTTCAGGCGGCAGGTCGTACAAGTTTTTGTCGGCGGCGTCGCCTGGGTGAATCTTGTTCTGGATACCGTCCAGGCCGGCCATTACCAGGGCAGCGAAGGCCAGGTACGGGTTGGCTGCTGGATCCGGGAAGCGGGCTTCGATACGGCGAGCGCGAGGGCTGGACACGTAAGGAATACGGATCGAAGCGGAACGGTTGCGCGCCGAGTAGGCCAGCATTACCGGTGCTTCGAAACCTGGGACCAGGCGCTTGTAGGAGTTGGTCGACGGGTTGGTGAAGCCGTTCAGGGCCTTACCGTGCTTGATGATACCGCCGATGAAGTACAGGGCAGTGTCGGACAGGCCGGCATAACCTTCGCCAGCGAAGGTGTTCTTGCCGTCTTTGGCGATGGACAGGTGAACGTGCATACCCGAACCGTTATCGCCGTACAGCGGCTTAGGCATGAAGGTCGCGGTACGGCCGTAGGCAACGGCAGTGTTGTGTACGCAGTACTTCAGGGTCTGAACTTCGTCAGCCTTGGCTACCAGGGTGTTGAACTTCACACCGATTTCGTTCTGGCCGGCAGTCGCCACTTCGTGGTGATGCACTTCGATGACCAGGCCCATGTCTTCCATGGCGTTGCACATGGAGGTACGGATTTCGTGGTCGTGGTCGAACGGTGGAACCGGGAAGTAACCGCCTTTGATGCCTGGACGGTGGCCATGGTTGCCGCCTTCCACGTCCTGGTCGGACATCCAGGAGCCTTGTTCGGAGTAGATCTTGAACATGGAACCGGAGATGTCGGACTTGAACTTCACTTGGTCAAAGATGAAGAACTCTGGCTCCGGGCCTACGAATACAGTGTCACCGATACCGGTCGACTTCAGGTATTCCTCGGCGCGCTTGGCGATCGCACGAGGGTCGCGGTCGTAGCCTTGCATGGTCGAAGGCTCGATCACGTCGCACACCAGGATCAGGGTGGCTTCTTCGGTGAACGGGTCGAGCACGGCAGTGCTGTCGTCCGGCATCAGGATCATGTCGGAGGCTTCGATGCCTTTCCAGCCAGCGATGGAGGAACCGTCGAACATTTTGCCTTCTTCGAAGAAAGCATCATCCAGCGCATCGCGAGCCGGCATGGTCACGTGGTGCTGTGTGCCTTTGGTGTCCGTGAAGCGCAGATCAATCCATTTAACGTCATGATCTTTGATGAGTTGAACCGACTTCGACATAGTGTCCTCCGGGTGGCTTCGGGCTGGGGTAGTGGAGTTAGCCCTTAGAATGTGGGTGATGCCGGCGCGGATAGTCCGCCATGGCAACCTGCCTCACAAGAGAGCAAATTGCATGCCAGTGCGCCAACATGGGTTTTCTGCTCCAAAAACGCCCCTATAAAGGTGCATTGCGACAAAAGCCCGAAATTAGCGCACCGCAATGTTGCGCATGCGCTCGCAAATGCACCGCTTTAGTGCGAGTTGAGTGCTGTGCATATTAACTGGTTAAACCTTGAGCGATTTCCGCTATAATCCGCGCCCCCCTTTTTCAGCAGGCCCGGCGCGCGCTGTTTCCATGAAATTAATCGTTAAAGTCTTCCCCGAGATCACCATTAAAAGCCGACCGGTACGGACGCGTTTCATCCGTCAGTTGGCCAAGAACATCCGTGCCGTGCTCCGCGATCTGGACCCGGCTATGGTAGTGAACGGTGTGTGGGACAACCTCGAACTGGAAACCCGTGTCACCGACGCCAAAGCCTTGAAGGACATGACCGAGCGCCTGAGCTGCATGCCGGGCATCGCGCATTTCCTGCAGGTGGACGAGTACCCGCTGGGCGACTTCGACGACATCACCGAGAAGTGCAAGCAGCACTTCGGCAATGAGATCGAGGGCAAGATTTTTTCGGTGCGCTGCAAGCGCGCCGGCAAGCACCCATTCAGCTCCATGGATGTAGAGAAATACGTCGGCAGCAAGCTGCGTCGCGAGTGTGGCGCCGCCGGAATTTCCTTGAAAGCGCCAGAAATTGAAGTGCGCATGGAAATTCGCGACCAACGGTTGTTTGTGATCCACAGCCAGCACAACAGCATCGGCGGCTACCCGCTGGGCGCCCTGGAACAGACCCTGGTATTGATGTCCGGCGGTTTCGATTCCACGGTGGCGGCTTACCAGATCATGCGTCGCGGCCTGATGAGTCACTTCTGCTTCTTTAACCTGGGCGGGCGTGCACACGAACTGGGCGTGATGGAAGTCGCGCACTTTATCTGGAAGAAGTACGGCAGCTCCCAGCGCGTGCTATTTGTGAGCGTACCGTTCGAGGAAGTGCTGGGCGAAATTCTCGGTAAAGTCGATAACAGTCATATGGGCGTAGTATTGAAGCGTATGATGTTGCGCGCTGCGTCCCGGATTGCCGATCAGTTGCAGATCGACGCCCTGGTGACCGGCGAAGCGATTTCCCAGGTTTCCAGCCAGACGCTGCCGAACCTGTCGCTGATCGACTGCGTCACCGAGAAGCTGGTATTGCGCCCGCTGATCGCCAGCCACAAGCAGGACATCATCGATTTGGCAGAAGAAATCGGCACCGCCGACTTCGCCAAGCATATGCCTGAATACTGCGGGGTCATCTCGGTGAACCCCAAGACCCACGCCAAGCGCAACCGCGTGGAGTATGAAGAACAACAGTTTGATATGGCCGTTCTGGAGCGTGCGCTCCAGAACGCCAAGCTGGTCCCGATCGATCGAGTGATCGACGAATTGGGCCAGGATGTGCAGATCGAAGAAGTCAGTGAAGCCCTGGCCGGTCAGATCGTTGTCGACATCCGTCACCCGGATGCCGCTGAAGATGAGCCGCTGGAGATTCCTGGCATCGACGTACAAACGCTGCCGTTCTATGCATTGAACGCGCGTTTCAAGGAACTGGATGACAGCCGTCAGTACCTGCTGTATTGCGACAAAGGCGTGATGAGTCGCCTGCATGCCCACCATTTGCTCAGTGAGGGGCATGCCAATGTGCGCGTTTATCGACCGAGCTAAGAGCCCGGGGCTGTTTGCCTGTGGCCTGCGTCACCGGCCCCCCGACTCTGCCGTCAAGCTGTAACGGCAAGGCCTGACTCTACTGTTAATCGCTGCCACGACCTGTCAGCACACCGAATCCTCTGATCGAGATACACAAGTGATCGAAAATCTACGTAACATCGCCATCATTGCTCACGTTGACCATGGTAAAACCACCCTGGTAGACAAACTCCTGCGTCAATCCGGCACCCTGGAGCGCAACGAGCTCAACGACGAGCGCGTGATGGACTCCAACGACCAGGAAAAAGAGCGCGGTATTACCATCCTGGCAAAAAACACCGCTATCAACTGGAACGGCTACCACATCAACATCGTGGATACCCCGGGCCACGCCGACTTCGGCGGCGAAGTAGAACGCGTAATGTCGATGGTTGACTCCGTTCTGCTGCTGGTTGATGCCCAGGACGGCCCTATGCCGCAAACCCGTTTCGTGACCAAGAAGGCTTTCGAAGCCGGCCTGCGTCCGATCGTGTGCATCAACAAGGTTGACCGTCCAGGCGCGCGTCCGGACTGGGTTCTGGACCAGATCTTCGACCTGTTCGACAACCTGGGTGCTACCGAAGAACAGCTGGACTTCAAAGTCGTCTACGCCTCGGCCCTGAACGGCATTGCCGGTCTGGAACACACCGACATGGCTGAAGACATGACCCCGCTGTACCAGTCGATCGTCGACAACGTACCGGCTCCAAAAGTTGACCGTGATGGCCCGTTCCAGATGCAAATCTCGGCACTGGACTACAACAGCTTCCTGGGTGTTATCGGCGTTGGCCGTATCGCTCGTGGTAGCGTCAAGCCGAACACCCCGGTTGTTGCTATCGGCGCCGACGGCAAGAAGCGTAACGGTCGTATCCTGAAGCTGATGGGTCACCACGGTCTGCACCGTATCGACGTTGAAGAAGCTTTCGCCGGCGACATCGTCTGCGTCAGCGGCATGGACTCCCTGTTCATCTCCGACACCCTGTGCCAGCCGGACAACGTTGAGGCGATGAAGCCTCTGACCGTTGACGAGCCAACCGTTTCCATGACCTTCCAGGTAAACGACTCGCCTTTCTGCGGTAAAGAAGGCAAGTTCGTGACTTCCCGTAATATCAAGGAACGTCTGGACAAAGAGCTGCTGTACAACGTTGCACTGCGCGTTGAAGAAGGCGACTCGGCCGACAAGTTCAAGGTTTCCGGCCGTGGTGAGCTGCACCTCTCGGTACTGATCGAAACCATGCGTCGCGAAGGCTTCGAAATGGGCGTTGGTCGTCCAGAAGTGATCATCCGTCAGGTTGACGGCGTGAAGCAGGAACCGTTCGAAAACGTCACCATCGACACCCCGGAAGAATCCCAGGGCAAGGTGATGGAAGAGATGGGTCTGCGTAAAGGCGACCTGACCAACATGGTGCCGGATGGCAAAGGCCGTGTGCGTCTGGAATACAACATCCCTGCTCGTGGTCTGATCGGTTTCCGTAACCAGTTCCTGACCCTGACCAACGGTGCTGGCATCCTGACCTCGATCTTCGATCGCTACGACACCATGAAGTCCGGCGACATGTCCGGCCGTCAGAACGGTGTTCTGGTATCGGTAGAAACCGGCAAGGCACTGACCTACTCCCTGGAAACCCTCCAGGCGCGTGGCAAGCTGTTTGTTGAACACGGTCAAGAGATCTACAACGGTCAGATCGTTGGTCTGAACAGCCGTGACAACGACATGGGCGTCAACCCAACCAAAGGCAAGAAGCTCGACAACATGCGTGCTTCGGGCAAAGACGAAACCATCGCTCTGGTCCCACCTGTTCGCTTCACCCTGGAACAGGCCCTGGAATTCATCCAGGACGACGAGCTGTGCGAAGTTACGCCTAAGTCGATCCGCCTGCGTAAGAAGATCCTGGACGAAGGCGAGCGTACCCGCGCTGCCAAGAAAGCCAAGAACTGAGTTAACTCAGGCTGAATGAAAAACGCCCCCGGTCGAAAGGCCGGGGGCGTTTTTTTATGTCTGCAGTTTCTGTGGTGGCTGTACTGGCCCCATCGGGGGCAAGCCCCCCCTCCCACATTTTGATCTGTGAATACATTCAAAGGTGGGAGGGGGCTTGCCCCCGATGAGGCCCTAGAAAGCTCCACAAATCTTGGATCAGAACTTGTCGAGGGTCTTGAATTTGGTCTCGCGCACCACTTCTTTCGGCTTATACGCGCAATACCCCGGACGCGGCCCGATCTTCGGGTGATTGCGGCAGGTATCCGGGCGCTTGTCATAAATAGTGCAGAAGCGCGTCTTACGATCCAGATACAGGCAGTCGTTGTTGCTCATGCGCTGCAGGGTAAAAATCTCGGATTTGTTGTTGTAGCGCTCGACGATACCTTCCTTTTGCAACCGCTTGGCGATGTTCTTCGGCGGATCGCCGCGTTCGAACTCATCGACGATGCCAATGCGGATCAGGTCCTTGATCTTCACTTCGACCGGCAGCGTGCAGCAGCTGGACACGCAACCGCCGCACATGTGGGCGGAATATTTCTGCCAGGTCTCAAGACGGTCTAGTTCCGCGGCGGCGATCAGTTGAGGCTTCATCAAGGTTCCAAAAGGTGGGGCTGTATCCGGGCGCGGGATCATACCGGGATTGGTGGTTTTTTGAACAATATTTTGCGTATTTCATCCCCAACGGTGCGTTGGGCGAAAGCAGGCACGGCCAATGCATCAAAACCCTGCAAAGGTAAATGCGTTAAAAAAGTGCCGAACCAGAGCAGTCACCGTCTGTCAGACCGTCTAGGCTCTAGCAACTCCTTCTATCTCGCCCGAGGTCGCATTTGATGTCTCAGGAACCACTTGCACGAGAAGCAGAGGTAGCCGCATTTCGCGATGCCGTCTTGACCAAACTCACCTACGCGGTGGGCAAGGACCCGGATCACGCCTTCGACCACGATTGGTTCGAAGCCATTGCCCTGGCCGCACGCGACCAGATGGTCGACCACTGGATGGACCACACGCGGCGTATCTACCGCAAAGGTCAGAAACGGGTGTATTACCTGTCCCTTGAATTCCTCATCGGCCGTTTGCTCTACGACAGTCTGAGCAACCTCGGTGTGCTGGAGATTGCCCGCGAGGCGCTCAGCGAACTGGGCGTCGACCTTGAGCGCATCCGCCTGCTGGAGCCCGACGCGGCGCTTGGCAACGGTGGCCTGGGCCGCCTGGCCGCCTGCTTTATGGAAAGCATGTCGACCCTGGGCATTGCCGGCCACGGTTATGGCATTCGCTATGAACACGGCCTGTTCCGCCAGGCGATTGTCGATGGTTGGCAGCAGGAGCAGACCGAACGTTGGCTGGATTTCGGCAACCCGTGGGAGTTCGAGCGCGCCGAGGTGATCTACCCGATCGGCTTTGGCGGCAGCGTGGAAACCCTGCCGGACGCCGCCGGCAAGCTGATCCAGGTGTGGACGCCCAACGAAACCGTGCGCGCCGTGGCCTACGACACGCCGGTGGTCGGTTGGCGCGGTGCCAGCGTCAACACCCTGCGCCTGTGGCGTGCGCGGGCGGTGGAAGACCTGCATCTGGAGCGCTTCAACGCCGGTGACCACCTGGGCGCCGTCGCCGAAGTGGCCCGTGCCGAAAGCATCTCCCGGGTGCTTTACCCGGCTGACAGCACCGAAGCAGGGCAGGAACTGCGCCTGCGCCAGGAATACTTCTTCGTCTCCGCTTCCCTGCAAGACCTGCTGCGCCGCCACAAGAACATGCACGGCTCGGTGCTGAGCCTGGGCGAACACGCCGCCATCCAGCTCAACGACACCCACCCGTCCATTGCCGTGGCCGAGTTGATGCGTCAACTGGTGGACTTGCACGACATCGCCTGGGACGCCGCTTGGCAGGTCACGGTCGAAACCTTGTCCTACACCAACCACACCTTGTTGCCCGAGGCTTTGGAAACCTGGCCTGTAGGGCTGATGGAACGCATGCTGCCCCGGCACATGCAGATCATCTACCTGATCAACGCCCAGCACATCGACTCGCTGCGCGCCAAAGGCATCCACGACTTTGACGTGCTGCGCGCCGTGTCGCTGATCGAAGAAGACAACGGCCGCCGCGTGCGCATGGGTAACCTCGCGTTCCTCGGCTCCCACAGCGTCAACGGCGTGTCGGGTTTGCACACCCAACTGATGCGCAGCACGGTGTTCTCCGAACTGCACAAGCTCTACCCGGACCGTATCAACAACAAAACCAACGGCATTACCTTCCGCCGCTGGCTGTACCAGGCCAACCCCAAGCTCACCCAGATGCTGGTGGAAGCCCTTGGGCCGGACATTCTCGACACCATGGAAACCCGTCTGGGCGAGTTGGAAACCTTCGCCGAGAAACAGACCTTCCGCAAAGCCTTCGCCGACCAGCGCTTGCACAGTAAGCGTGCACTGGCCGAGATCATCCACGAGCGCCTGGGCATCTCGGTGAATCCGGCTGCGATGTTCGACGTGCAGGTCAAACGGATCCACGAATACAAACGCCAACTGCTCAACCTGCTGCACACCGTGGCGCTGTACCAGGCGATCCGTGCCGAGCCGGGCACCGACTGGGTGCCGCGCGTGAAGATCTTCTCGGGCAAGGCGGCGGCCAGTTATCACCAGGCCAAGTTGATCATCAAGTTGACCAACGACATCGCCCGCACCGTCAACAATGACCCGACTGTGCGCGGTTTGCTCAAAGTGGTGTTCCTGCCCAACTACAACGTCAGCCTGGCCGAAAGCATCATTCCGGCGGCGGACTTGTCGGAGCAGATCTCCACGGCCGGCTTTGAAGCGTCGGGCACCAGCAACATGAAGTTCGGCCTCAACGGCGCGCTGACCATCGGCACCATGGACGGCGCCAACGTGGAAATGCACGAGCGCGTGGGCGCCGACCACATGTTTATCTTCGGCCTCAGCGCGCAGCAGGTGGAAGCGCGCAAGCAGGCGGGTGAGTTCAACGCCGGGCTGGACATCGCCGCGTCCCATCGCCTCAACGATGTGCTGCAAGCGATCCGTGGCGGGGTGTTCTCGCCGGATGATCCGGGCCGCTATGTGGGCTTGATCGACGGGCTGATCGACTACGACCGCTTCCTGGTGTGTGCCGACTTCGATTCCTACTGGGACGCCCAGGCACGAGTCGAAGCGCATTGGCATGATTCCAAGGCGTGGTGGCGTTCGGCGGTGCTCAATACGGCGCGGATGGGTTGGTTCTCTTCGGACCGTACCATCAGGGAGTACGCGACCGAAATCTGGAAAGCACTCGACTAAGCCCCGTTGTTCTAAATGTGGGAGGGGCGGTGCGACGATTCGACTTGCCCCCGATGGCGCACCATCAGTTGCTAAATATGTCGACTGGCACACCGCTATCGGGGGCAAGCCCCCCTCCCACATTAGGTCCGCGTCGATATACTGAGCGCCGGTTTGCTTAGGGAATATCGACCATGCAATGGATTTTCATGCTGATTGGCCTGGTGCTCGGCTGGACGCTCGATGAGTCGTTCTATGACGCAGGCATCGGCGCACTGCTGGGGTTGGGCATTGGCCAGGCGATTCGCCTGTCGAAGCTTGCGACTCAAGCGGATCAGCAAGCGCGTCAGCTGGAAACCACGCAGAAGGCGTTGATCGCTCTGGGTGATCGCCTGCGGCAACTGGAAGTGCCCGCGCCGACCAGCCCTGTGATTGTCGAGCCCTCCATCTCTGAGCCGACACCCGTCGCCAAGGCGCCCGAACTTGTTTGGGAACTGCCGGCGGAATTGGCGCCTGTCGCCATCGTCGCCGAACCGAGCCAGCCTCTGCCGGCTGACGTGTGGGCGCCCGCTCCAACCCCACAACCTAAAGAACCTGCTATCCCTCGCGGCCCCAACCTGATCGAGCGCGCCATCGCTGGCGCACGCAATTGGTTGTTTGGCGGCAACACCGTGCTGCGTGTCGGCGTAGTGCTGTTGTTCCTCGGCCTGGCCTTCCTGCTGCGCTACGCCACCGAAGGCATGGTGGTGCCGATCGAGCTGCGTTACGCCGGTGTGGCTGGCGCCGCTGTCGGCCTGCTGGGCCTGGGCTGGTGGCTGAGATTGCGCAACAGCAATTACGGGCTGATGCTGCAAGGCACCGGCATCGCGGTGCTGTACTTGACCGTGTTTGCCGCGATGCGCCTGCACCCGCTGATCGACCCGAGCGCGGCGTTGGGGCTGTTGGTGGCAGTCACGGTGTTCTCGGCAATCCTGGCGATTACCCAGGACGCCTTGGGCCTGGCCTGCGCGGCAGCCCTCGGCGGTTTTGCGGCACCGATCCTCACGTCCACCGGCGCTGGCAACCATGTCGCGCTGTTCAGCTATTTTGCCTTGCTCAACACCGGCATCCTCGCCATCGCCTGGTTCAAGGCCTGGCGCTTGCTCAACCTGATCGGTTTTGTCGGCACCTTCGGCATCGGCTTCGCCTGGGGCATGCGTTCCTACACACCGGAACTGTTGTGGAGTACCGAACCGTTCCTGATCCTGTTCTTCCTGATGTACCTGGCCATCGGCCTGTTGTTCGCCCGCCGCAAATTGCTGGAGATGGGCGACGCGCCCGAGGGCCGGGATGCGTTGTTGCGCTGGTCGGCCGCCAAAGGTGATTACGTTGACGGCAGCATGCTGTTTGGCCCGCCGCTGGTGGGCTTTGGCTTGCAGTTCGCCTTGGTGCAGCACCTGGAATTCGCTGCGGCTTTCAGCGCGTTGGGCCTGGGCATCATTTACATGGGCCTGGCGCGGTTGCTCAGTGGCGGGCGCGCGTTGCTGCTGGCGGAAACCTGCCTGGCCCTGGGCGTGATCTTTGCCAGCCTGGCGATTCCGCTGGGGCTTGATGCGCGTTGGACGGCTGCGGCGTGGGCCGTGGAAGGCGCCGGGATTTTCTGGCTCGGTTTGCGCCAGCAGCGGCCGCTGGCGCGGGCGTTTGGCTTGTTGCTGCAATTAGGCTCGGCGCTGGCCTTCCTCAGCGAGCTGCGCATTGGCGAACACAGCCTGCTTACCGGTGCGCCGCTGGGTGCGCTGTTGCTTGGCGCAGCGTTGCTGTTCAGCTTCGCTCAGTTGCGCAAGGCATCGGCAGAACAGGCGGCAGGCTGGGAGCGCAAAGGCCAGCCGGTGTTGGCGTGCCTGGGCCTGAGCTTTTTGTACCTGCTGGCGCCTTTGTTGTTGCTGACCCAAGGTACCGCGATCAGTTGGGCCATTGCCGGTCTGGCGACCCTGTTTATTGGCCTGCGCATCGGTTCGCGTACCTTCCTGTTCACTGCGTTCGCGGTGCAATTGCTGGGCGGCGCGTTGTTCCTGCTGCGCTTGCAGGGCGGGGAGGGCGCGGCGGTATTCAATGCGGGCTGGAGTGGTTTGCTCACGGCCTCACTGATCGGCCTGGCCTTGATTGGCGGCATGCTGCTCGCGGCACGCGACGAAATGGTGCGCAGCGATGCGCGGCTGTTACGTGGGTTATCGGTGGTGCTGCTCGCCGGTCTGGTGCTGATCAATCTGGCGGTGCTGTTTGTGCTGCCATGGGAAAGCGCCAGCGGCGTCTGGGCGGCCAGTGGGTTGTTGATCATCTGGCTGAGCCTGTACTTGCAACAGCGTGTCAGTTTTGTGTTCGGGTTGCTGCTGCAATTGGTCGGTGGTGGTTCGTTCCTGCTGGCGGTGCCGCAATTGCTCGGACCGTTGACCGGCGAAGGCTTGAGCCCGATGGCGCACAGTGGTTTCTGGACGCCGATGGTGTTGGGACTGGCCGCCTTGATCGGCGCGTGGCGCTTGCAACGTGAACCCCATGCGCCGGTGTTCGCGGTGCTGAAGCTGCAACGCTTGTCCGACCTGTTGCTGGTGTGGGGGGCGGCGTGGTGGACACTGGCGCTGGGCGGCGAAGTCTTGCGCTTTGTTGCGCAGGAGTTGCTGGGGGCTTTCCTGCTGGGTCTTGCGGCGTTGAGCGTGGCGATTTGGGCGCTGCTCGCGGCGCGACTGCGCTGGGCATCCCTGGGTGTGCTGTGCACCTTGCTGATGCCAGCGGCGGGCGTGGCGTTGCTGGTGTCTGCCCACGCTTACTATCACCCGGCGGCACAGTACGGCTGGCTGGCCTGGTTGGCGGTATTTGTGGTGCATTTCATCTCGCTACGCCGTTTGGCGCCTGTGGTTGCGGCCAGGATGCTGAGTATTGCCCACGTTCTCGGCTGCTGGATGTTGATCGGCGTGCTGGCGTTGGAGTTGCGCTATGGACTGTTGCGGCTGTCGGCCGAATACAACGCCTGGCGCTGGTTGGGCTGGGCGATCCTGCCAAGCCTGTACCTGGTGCTGGCTGCGGCGCCGCGCACCTGGCCGTGGCCAGTGTCGGCGTACCCGAGGGAGTACCGAGTCCTGGCCGCGTTGCCATTGGCCGTGCTGATGCTCGGCTGGTTCTGGCTGGCGAATACCTTCAGCGATGGCACCGCCAATCCGTTGCCTTATGTGCCACTGCTCAACCCGCTGGACCTGGGCCTGCTGTTCGCGCTGCTGGGTATTTACCTGTGGTCCCGAAGTGTGGCACCGCAACGCGGGCCGCGTGCCGAGTCGGTCGCCCAGGGTGTCGCGGGCCTCTCGCTGTTTGCGTTCTTCACGGCGCTGGTCATGCGCACCGCGCACCACTGGGGTGGCGTGCCGTTCCAGCTGGATGCATTGCTGGAGTCGATGCTGGTGCAAGCCGGCTTGTCGATTGTGTGGACCTTGATCGCGCTCGGCCTGATGATCGGCGGCCATCTGCGCCATCGTCGCGAAGTGTGGTTGATCGGCGCGGCGTTGATTGCGGTGGTGGTGGCCAAACTGTTTTTTGTTGAACTGAGCAACCGTGGCGGGCTGGCGCGGATCGTGTCGTTTATCGGCGTGGGTGGGCTGTTGCTGGTGGTGGGTTATTTCGCGCCGCTGCCGCCCAAGCGGGCCGAACCTGTGATCGAAACTGAAGGAGCATCCTCTTGATCGGTAAGTTGAGCGTGGCCGTGGTGGGCATGTGTGCGGCGTTGGTGGCATCGGCTCAGGAAGGTCCGGCTGACTTCACCCACCGTGTGCCGCTGAGCGTCAGCGGCAACGGCCCCTGGTATCGCCTTGAATTGCCGCTGGCTGTGCAACTCAACGCACGCCAGGCCGACCTCAGTGACGTGCGCGTGTTTAATGCCGCCGGTGAGCCCCAGGCGTATGCGCTGTCGAGTCAATCTTCCCAGCGCACCGAAAGTCGCAACGTCGCCGATGTGAAGTGGTTTCCGCTGTACGCCGCCGACACTCAGGAAACCCTGCCCGGTGTGGTGATGAAAACCACCAGCGAAGGCACCCTGGTGGAAATCAAACCTTCATCCGCCGCCAAACCCGGCAAGCAGGTGTTGCGCGGCTGGGTGCTGGACGCCAGTGCGATCAAGGCGCCGTTGCAGCAACTGAGCCTGGACTGGAGCCGCGAGCAAGAGGGCTTCCAGCGTTTCAGCATTGAAGCCAGCGATGATTTGCAACGTTGGGAGCCTTGGGGCGAGGGGCAAGTGGCGCGCTTGTCGTTCGCCGACGAACGGGTGGAGCAGCATGACGTCAGCCTGCCAGGGCGCCCGGCGCGCTACCTGCGCCTGGTGTGGAAGGGGCAGGCGGCGCCGCTGCTGACTTCGGCCAAACTGGTGAGCGCTACGCGCAGCAGTCTGCCAATGCCGCTGGTGTGGTCGCAGCCAGTGGCGGGCACGCGACTCAAGGCCGGGGAGTACAGCTGGCAGTTGCCGACGGGGCTGAGTGTCGAGCGCCTGCGCATCGAGCTGAAGCAGCCCAACACGCTGGCACCGGTGACCTTGTCGGGACGTAGCGATGCCAAACAAACGTGGCAGCCGTTGAGCAATGGCTTGCTGTACCGCCTGAGGCAAAACGGCCAGGACGTGGTGCAGGATGAATTGCAGTTGCCGGGCCAGATCGTGACTGAACTCAAATTGCAGGTGGACGAGCGCGGTGGCGGGTTGGGGGTGGATGCCCCGGCGCTGGGCTTTGCGGTGCGCGCTACGCAGTTGGTGTTCCTGGCACGGGGTGAGCCGCCGTTCAGCCTGGCGTTGGGCAATGCGTCGGTTAAGGCCGCAAACTTGCCGCTGTCGACCCTGATCCCCGATTACAGCGCGGAGCGCCTCGACACGTTGGGGCAGGCCAAGGTCGCCGGGGAAATGACGGTCGCGTCGCCGGCGGTGGTAGCGGCTGTCGACGACGGGCCGAACTGGAAAAAACTCGGACTCTGGGCGGTCTTGCTGCTCGGCGTGGCGGCACTCGGTGGCATGGCCTACAGTTTGCTGCGCAAGCCACCGGCGGCACGTTAAATAAAGTCCATGAACTCTATTGGGTTTAAATCCTCTGATAGGAGGAAATACGCCCCGACTCGCGTTAAACTGCGCGGGTTTTCAAGCCCCCCATTCTCCGGAGCCTTACATGTCCCGCGTTACCTTGAGTCGCTATTTGATTGAGCAGACCCGCAGCAACAACACGCCTGCCGATCTGCGCTTCCTTATCGAAGTGGTTGCGCGTGCTTGCAAGGAAATCAGCCATGCCGTGTCCAAAGGCGCACTGGGTGGTGTCCTGGGCAGCATGGGCACTGAAAACGTGCAGGGCGAAGTGCAGAAGAAGCTCGACGTTATCTCCAACGAGATCCTGCTCGAAGCCAACGAGTGGGGCGGTCACCTGGCCGGCATGGCGTCCGAAGAAATGGACAATGCCTACCAGATCCCGGGTAAGTACCCGAAAGGCGCCTATCTGCTGGTGTTCGACCCACTGGACGGTTCGTCCAACATCGACATCAACGCACCCGTCGGCACCATCTTCTCCGTGCTGCGTTGCCCGAACGAATACCTGAGCCAGAACGAAGCCCTGAACGAAAAGGCCTTCCTGCAGCCAGGTACCGAGCAGGTCGCTGCCGGTTACGCGATCTACGGCCCGCAGACCATGCTGGTGCTGACCCTGGGCGACGGCGTCAAGGGTTTCACCCTGGACCGCGAAATGGGCAGTTTCGTACTGACTCACGAAGACATCACCATTCCTGCATCGACCCAGGAATTCGCGATCAACATGTCCAACCAGCGTCACTGGGAAGAGCCGGTGACCCGCTACGTGGGCGAGTTGATGGCCGGTGAAGAAGGCCCGTTGAAGAAAAACTTCAACATGCGCTGGGTTGCCGCGATGGTTGCCGACGTGCACCGTATCCTGACCCGTGGTGGCTTGTTCATGTACCCACGTGACAGCCGCGAGCCATCCAAGCCGGGCAAACTGCGCTTGATGTACGAAGCCAACCCGATGTCGTTCCTGGTTGAACAAGCGGGCGGCGCGTCCACCGACGGCCACCAGCGTATCCTCGACATCCAGCCGGAAGGCCTGCACCAGCGTGTGGCGGTGTTCCTGGGTTCGAAGGAAGAAGTTGAGCGCGTCACGGCTTATCACAAGAAGTAAGCTGCGGCGATAAGTGATCGGCGTTGTTGTGAGCCGGTTCACCCTTAAAGAAGCCCCGAAACGTTTCAGCGTTTTCGGGGCTTTTTTGTTTTTGCTCGTCGGGAACCAGACACCTGTTTTCCCTTCTAAGCTTCTGGCAGATACCCACGCTGCCTTGTCCCTCCAGGAGTTATTCCATGTCGTTACGCCGTCTCGCTTTGCTGGCTTTTTGCGTGCTGTTGGCCGCTTGCAGCAAGGTCAACCAGGAAAATTACGCGAAGTTGTCGGCCGGCATGGCCAAGGCCGATGTGGAATCGTTGTTGGGCAAACCGACCGATTGTTCCGGCGCACTGGGCATGTCCAGCTGCACCTGGGGCGATAAAACCAGCTTTATCAGCGTTCAATATGCCGGTGACAAAGTTCTGATGTTTTCCGGGCAAGGCCTGAAGTAAACCGGGGCGAGAGCCTGCGGGAGAAGAAGAATGATGCGTTTTGTTTTGTGCCTTTGTGCCAGCCTGTTTTTGGCGGGCTGTGCCAGCCATTCTGGCGATGATCTGCAACCCAAGACCGCCGGCAGCGTCAACCTCAAGCGTTACCAGGGCACCTGGTATGAGTTGGCCCGATTGCCGATGTACTTTCAGCGCAACTGCGCGCAGTCCGAAGCCCGCTACAGCTTGCTGCCCGATGGCGACATGTCGGTGTTCAACCGCTGCCTGACCACTGATTGGAAGTGGGAAGAAGCCAAGGGCACAGCCACGCCGCAAGTAGCTGGCAAGACTGACAAGCTCTGGGTGGAATTCAACAACTGGTTCACGTCACTGCTTCCGGGCGTCGCCAAGGGCGATTACTGGGTGCTGTACGTCAGCGATGACTACAAGACCGCCATTGTCGGCAGCCCGAGCCGGCGCTACATGTGGATCCTGTCGCGCACGCCAACGGTCAGCGCTGACACCCGCGAAGACCTGCTGAGCAGGGCGCGACAGCAGGGCTATGACACCACGCGGTTGATCTACCGGACGTCGGACAAGCAGATGGCGAAGACTTCGCAGTAACCCAGGATCGCCACTGTTAGAAATGTGGGAGGAGGCTTGCCCCCCTCCCACATTTTTTAACCGAGCAGATCCCTTAAGACCTGCGTAAACGCCCGGCTGCTTTCTTCCTCGCCAGCATGATGCCCATCCCGCACCACCCACTTACCGTTCACCAACACATCCCGCACCTGCCGATCACCGCCGGCAAACAGCCAGCGATTGAGAATGCCGTCCTCGCTGGCCGTGGCCAGGTATGGATCTGTGCCGTCGAGCACAATCCAATCCGCACGCTTACCCACTTCCAGCCGACCAATCGGCTGCCCAAGCGCCTGGGCGCCACCGTCCAGCGCCGCATCGAACAGCGTACGGCCAACCATCGGCTGGTCATTGCGATACAAGCGGTTACGCCGTTGATCGCGCAGGCGCTGCCCGTATTCCAGCCAGCGCAGTTCTTCCACCACGCTCAGTGACACATGGCTGTCGGAGCCAATGCCCATGCGCCCGCCTTGGGCGAGGAAATCCACCGCCGGGAAAATCCCGTCGCCCAGGTTGGCTTCGGTAGTCAGGCACAAGCCGGCAATTGCCCGGCTTTCCGCCATGCGCGTGACCTCCTGCGCATCCGCGTGAGTGGCGTGCACCAGGCACCAGCGCTCATCCACGTCGACATTGTCATACAGCCATTGCAGCGGACGCTTGCCGCTCCAGGCCAGGCAGTCGTCGACTTCCTTTTGCTGTTCGGCGATGTGGATATGGATCGGGCAGGCCTTGTCGCTGGCGGCCAATACTTGATTGATTTGTTGCGGCGTCACGGCGCGCAGTGAGTGGAAGCACAGGCCCAGTTGCTGCGCCGGCTGCGTCGCCAGAATGGGGCTGAGGCGCGCTTGCAGGTCCAGATAGTTTTCGGTGCTGTTGATAAAGCGCCGCTGGCCTTCATTCGGCGCCTGTCCGCCGAAACCGGAGTGGGTGTAAAGCACCGGCAACAGCGTCAGGCCGATCCCGCTGCTGGCCGCCGCAAGGCTGATCTGCCGCGACAACTCCGTGGGGTCGGCATAAGGCTGGCCGCTGACAGCGTGATGCACATAGTGAAATTCGGCCACCGAGGTGTAGCCGGCCTTGAGCATCTCGATATACAGCTGGCGTGCGATGACGTGCAGCTGCTCCGGGCTGATCTTGCCAACCATGCGGTACATCAGCTCACGCCAGGTCCAGAAGCTATCGTTCGGGTTGCCGGCCACTTCGGCCAAACCCGCCATGGCGCGTTGGAATGCATGGGAGTGCAGGTTGGGCATGCCCGCCAAAACCGGGCCTTTCAGCCGTTCGGCGCCCTCTGCATTGGCATTGGCCACCACCTGTGTCAGCAGGCCATCGGCGCTGACTTCAAGACGTACATCGTTGGCCCATCCATTAGGCAGCAGTGCGCGTTCGGCAAAAAAAGCGGACATGTTCAGAGCACTCCGGTCGTGTGTTTATTTGTATATACATATACAGACGTTTGCCTGCTCGGTAAACTCCGGCAATCTATGCATCTTTTCCCCCTGCAAGGATTCCCTGTGCCGACTCCGCCCGCCAAGTCTTCGCTGGCTGCCCACATGGACGAAAGTCCGGCGCCCTTGTATGCCCGCGTCAAACAGATGATCAGCCAGCAGATCCTCAACGGCAACTGGCCACCCCATTACCGCGTGCCGTCGGAGAGCGAACTGGTCAGCCAACTGGGCTTCAGCCGCATGACCATCAACCGCGCCCTGCGCGAGCTGACTGCAGAAGGTTTGCTGGTGCGCATGCAGGGCGTCGGCACCTTCGTCGCCGAGCCCAAGAGCCAGTCGGCGCTGTTTGAAGTGCACAACATTGCCGATGAGATCGCCTCCCGCGGTCATCGACACACTTGCCAAGTCATCCACCTGGGCGAAGAGGCCGCCGGTTCCGAGCGCGCCGTCGCCCTGGAAATGCGTGAAGGCGGGCGCGTGTTTCACTCGTTGATCGTGCATTTCGAGAACGACATTCCCGTGCAAATCGAGGACCGTTTCGTCAACGCCCTGGTCGCGCCGGAATACCTGCAACAGGATTTCACCCAGCAAACGCCCTACGCCTACCTCAACCAGGTCGCACCGCTGACCGAGGGCGAGCACGTGGTTGAAGCGATCCTGGCTGACGCTGCCGAATGCCAGCTGTTGCAGATCGAACCCAATGAACCTTGCTTGTTGATTCGCCGCCGTACCTGGTCCGGTCGCCAGCCGGTGACTGCCGCACGGTTGATTCACCCCGGTTCCCGTCACAGCCTCGAAGGACGATTCAGCAAATGAGTGCAGTCACCGTCTGGCGCGCCGCCGATTACGTCCGCATGCCGTGGAAAAACGGCGGTGGCAGCACCGAAGAAATCACCCGTGATGCCGGCGACGGCCTGGATGGCTTCGGCTGGCGCCTGTCGATTGCCGATATCGCCGAGTCCGGTGGCTTCTCGACCTTCGCCGGCTACCAGCGCGTGATCACCGTGATCAAGGGCGCGGGCATGGTGTTGACGGTGGACGGTGAAGAGCAGCGCGGCCTGTTACCGCTGCAACCGTTCGCGTTCAAGGGTGACAGCCAGGTGTCGTGCCGATTGATCACCGGGCCGATTCGCGATTTCAACCTGATCTATTCGCCGGAGCGTTACCACGCCCGCCTGCAGTGGGTGGATGGTGTGCAGCGGTTTTTCAGTTCGGCGCAGACGGTGTTGGTGTTCAGTGTTGCCGATGAGGTGAGGGTGCTGGGCGAGAAGCTCGGGCATCATGATTGTCTGCAGGTGGACGGTAACACTGGGCTTTTGGATATCTCGGTCAGTGGCCGCAGTTGCATCATTGAACTGACCGCACGCGGTTAGAAAGTATGGGAGGGGGGCAAGCCCCCTCCCACATTTGTTTTTGTGTCGCTCATAAATCTGTTTCCAACCCTCGCACCAATTTGTTACCGAATGCCCCAGCGTGGCGCAAAACCATGCTCTCGTGACAAACCGCACTCGCTGCCAAAGCCCCCTGCAAGAAATTTCAACACGCCCCGAAGCCTTAATTTCCAAGGCTTGCACGCGCTTTTTAAAAAAATCTCAACACCTCTCCCGTCAAGTTGGCCGCTCGATTGCATATGCTTGTACATACAAGTAAAGATGTGTGCGTAAGACTCTCCTTCGCACCATCACTGTCCGCGCACCATGCCGAGGAGTCCAGCAGTGACCGATTTTTCGAAAACTAGGCCTACAAAATACCGTGACGTCGAAATCCGCGCCGCCCGCGGTAACACGCTCACCGCCAAAAGCTGGCTGACCGAAGCGCCGCTGCGCATGCTGATGAACAACCTCGACCCGCAAGTGGCCGAGAACCCGAAAGAACTGGTGGTATACGGCGGTATTGGCCGTGCTGCGCGTAACTGGGAGTGCTACGACCAGATCGTCGAGAGCCTCACGAACCTGAACGACGACGAAACGCTGCTGGTGCAATCCGGCAAGCCGGTCGGCGTGTTCAAAACCCACAGCAACGCCCCGCGTGTGTTGATCGCCAACTCCAACCTGGTGCCGCACTGGGCCAGTTGGGAACACTTCAACGAACTGGATGCCAAGGGCCTGGCCATGTACGGCCAGATGACCGCCGGCAGCTGGATCTACATCGGCAGCCAGGGCATCGTCCAAGGAACCTACGAAACCTTCGTCGAAGCCGGTCGCCAACATTACGACAGTAACCTCAAGGGCCGTTGGGTCCTGACTGCCGGCCTCGGCGGCATGGGCGGCGCACAGCCGCTGGCCGCAACACTGGCCGGCGCGTGCTCGCTGAACATCGAGTGCCAGCAGGTCAGCATCGATTTCCGTCTGGCCAGCCGTTATGTCGACGAGCAAGCCACTGACCTCGACGACGCCCTGGCCCGTATCGCCAAGTACACCCAGGAAGGCAAAGCGATTTCCATCGCCCTGCTGGGTAACGCGGCAGAAATCCTGCCTGAACTGGTCAAGCGCGGCGTGCGCCCGGACATGGTCACCGACCAGACCAGCGCCCACGACCCGCTCAACGGTTACCTGCCCGCCGGCTGGACCTGGGACGAATACCGCGCCCGCGCCAAGACCGAGCCGGCTGCCGTGATCAAGGCCGCCAAGCAGTCGATGGCCGCCCACGTCAAAGCCATGCTGGAGTTCCAGAAGCAAGGCATCCCGACCTTCGACTACGGCAACAACATCCGCCAGATGGCCCAGGAAGAAGGCGTGGAAAACGCGTTCGACTTCCCAGGTTTCGTACCGGCGTACATCCGCCCGCTGTTCTGCCGTGGCATCGGCCCGTTCCGCTGGGCTGCGCTGTCGGGCGACCCGCAAGACATCTACAAGACCGACGCCAAGGTCAAAGAGCTGATCCCGGACGACGCCCATCTGCACAACTGGCTGGACATGGCCCGCGAACGCATCAGCTTCCAGGGCCTGCCGGCGCGTATCTGCTGGGTCGGCCTGGGCCAGCGCGCCAAGCTCGGCCTGGCCTTCAACGAAATGGTGCGCCGCGGCGAGCTGTCGGCGCCGGTGGTAATCGGCCGTGACCACCTTGACTCCGGCTCGGTGGCAAGTCCCAACCGCGAAACCGAATCCATGCAGGACGGTTCCGACGCCGTGTCCGACTGGCCGCTGCTCAATGCCTTGCTCAACACCGCCAGCGGTGCGACCTGGGTCTCGCTGCACCACGGTGGTGGCGTCGGCATGGGCTTCTCCCAGCATTCGGGCATGGTGATCGTCTGCGACGGCACCGACGAAGCCGCCGAGCGGATTGCCCGCGTGCTGCACAACGACCCGGCCACCGGCGTGATGCGTCACGCAGACGCCGGTTACCAGATCGCCATCGACTGCGCCAAGGAGCAGGGCCTCAATCTCCCGATGATCAAATAACCCCATGTGGGAGGGGGCAAGCCCCTCCCACATTTGAACGGTATTGCACACCAAAACAATCCATCAGAGGTTGAATCGACATGGCTGCAAACGACACCACCCCGTTGATCGAGAAACGTTCGATCGACTACATCCCGGAAGCGGAAAGACACGGTCGTCTCTTGAGCCAGTTCACCCTGTGGCTGGGTGCCAACCTGCAAATCACGGCCATCGTTACCGGGGCCTTGGCCGTGGTGCTGGGCGGTGATGTGTTCTGGTCGTTGATCGGTCTGTTGATTGGTCAACTGATCGGCGGTGGCGTCATGGCGTTGCATGCGGCGCAAGGGCCCAAACTGGGCCTGCCGCAGATGATCTCCAGCCGCGTGCAGTTTGGTGTGTATGGCGCGGCCATTCCGATCGTGTTGGTGTGCCTGATGTACCTGGGTTTCACCGCAACCGGCACCGTTCTGTCCGGTCAGGCGCTGGGCCAGTTGTTCGGGGTCAGCGACAGCATCGGCATCCTGCTTTTCGCCAGTGTCATCGTGCTGGTCACGGTGCTGGGTTATCGGGTGATCCACTTCATCGGGCGCGTCGCCAGCGTCATTGGTGTGATTGCCTTCGTTTACCTGTTCAGTCGCCTGATGGGCCAGGCTGACATTGGTGCGTTGCTGCAAATCCGCCATTTCAGCTGGAGCAGTTTCTTGCTCGCGGTATCCCTCGCCGCCTCCTGGCAGATCGCATTCGGGCCTTACGTGGCGGACTACTCGCGCTATCTGCCGAGCAGCACGTCTTCGGTGAAAACCTTCCTTGCCGCCGGCGCAGGTTCAGTGATTGGCGCACAGGTGGCGATGATTCTCGGCGTGTTTGCCGCGGCCATGGCCAACGGGCAATTCGCCGGTCACGAGGTGGCGTACATCGTCGGCCTGGGCGGCAGTGGCGCTACCGCTGCGTTGCTGTATTTCAGCATCGCGTTCGGCAAGGTCACCATCTCCACGCTGAACTCCTACGGCAGCTTCATGTGCATCGCGACTATCATCAGCGGCTTTCGCGGTCGCCTGGAGGTTACGCGTCTGCAGCGTCTGGTGTTCGTGGTGGCCATCGTCGGTACGGCGACCCTGATCGCGTTGCTCGGCCAGCATTCGTTCCTCGGTGCGTTCAAGTCTTTCATTCTGTTCCTGCTGGCGTTCTTTACGCCCTGGAGCGCGATCAACCTGGTGGATTACTACTGCATCACGCGCGAGCGCTATGACGTGCCAGCACTGGCTGATCCAAAGGGTCGCTACGGGCGCTGGAACCCACTGGGTATCAGCGTCTATGTCTTCGGTGTGCTGGTGCAGATGCCATTTATCGCCACCAAGTTCTACACCGGCCCGCTGGTGAGCGCCCTTGGGGGTGTGGATATTTCCTGGATCATCGGCCTGGTACTGCCCGCCGCGCTGTATTACCTGTGTGCGAAAAAATGGCACGGCACGGTGCCCGATCAATTGATCCTGCCGGTAGAGCAGGGCGCTACACCAACAACAACCGGGCTGGCTGCACAGGCCTGATGGGACGTGGACAAGGCAGGACGCCTTTTGACTGCCGTAATCCATTTCATGATTGGGAGCGTCACACAATGAAAATGCATAAGACCCTGCTGACCACGTTGTTCTCTGCAGGCTTGTTGGCCAGCGCTGGCGCCCAGGCGGCCGGTTGGTGTGAGTCGGGTAAACCGGTGAAATTCGCAGGCCTGAACTGGGAAAGCGGCATGTTGCTCACCGACATCCTGCAAACCGTCCTGGAAAAAGGCTACGACTGCAAAACCGACAGCCTGCCAGGCAACTCCATCACCATGGAAAACGCCCTGAGCAGCAACGACATCCAAGTGTTTGCCGAAGAATGGGTCGGCCGCAGCGAAGTCTGGAACAAGGCCGAGAAGGCCGGCAAAGTCGTCGGCGTCGGCGCGCCTGTGGTGGGTGCCATCGAGGGTTGGTACGTGCCGCGATATGTGATCGAAGGCGACGCCAAGCGCAAGCTGGAAGCCAAGGCGCCGGACCTCAAGCACATCGCCGACCTGGCCAAGTACACTTCGGTGTTTAAGGACCAGGAAGAGCCGTCCAAAGGCCGCTTCTACAACTGCCCGGCCGGCTGGACCTGTGAGCTGGACAACAGCGAAATGCTCAAAAGCTACGGCCTGGAAAGCACCTACACCAACTTCCGCCCAGGCACCGGCCCGGCGCTGGATGCGGCGGTGCTGTCGAGCTATAAGCGCGGTGAGCCGATCCTGTTCTACTACTGGTCGCCGACGCCGCTGATGGGCCAGGTCGACCTGGTCAAGCTCGAAGAAAAACCCGGTGTGGATAAAAGCGTGAGCATCAAGGTCGGCTTGTCCAAGACCTTCCACGAACAAGCCCCGGAACTGGTGGCTGTGCTGGAAAAGGTCAACCTGCCCATCGACCTGCTGAACCAGAACCTGGGGCGCATGGCCAAGGAACGCATTGAGTCGCCGAAACTGGCGAAGATCTTCCTCAAGGAACATCCTGAAGTCTGGCACGCCTGGGTAAGCGAAGACGCAGCCAAGAAAATCGACGCGGCCTTGTAGGTCAAGTGTGCACGGCTACCCTCAGGGGTGGCCGGGCGACTGGCCACAACCCATTGGATCGAGAGCACGCTATGTTTCCTGAGAGTTTTACGTTTTCCATTGCCGACTGGGTCAACGGTTGGGTGGATTCACTGGTCACCAACTACGGTGATGTGTTCCGGCAGATTTCCGACACGCTGCTGTGGGCCATCGTCAACCTCGAAGGCCTGCTGCGCGCAGCACCCTGGTGGCTGATGCTGGCGATCGTCGGCGCGGTCGCCTGGCACGCCACGCGCAAGGTAGTGACCACGGCGGTAATCGTCGGTTTGCTGTTCCTGGTGGGCGCGGTTGGCCTGTGGGACAAGCTGATGCAGACCCTGGCCTTGATGATGGTTGCCACGGTGATCTCGGTGCTGATCGGCATTCCGTTGGGCATCCTCTCGGCACGCAGCAATCGCCTGCGTTCGGTGTTGATGCCGCTGCTCGACATCATGCAAACCATGCCCAGCTTCGTGTACCTGATCCCGGTGCTGATGCTGTTCGGCCTGGGCAAGGTGCCGGCGATTTTCGCCACAGTGATCTACGCCGCGCCGCCGCTGATTCGCCTGACTGACTTGGGCATTCGCCAGGTTGACGGCGAAGTCATGGAAGCCATCAACGCCTTCGGCGCCAACCGCTGGCAGCAACTGTTTGGTGTGCAATTGCCGTTGGCGCTGCCGAGCATCATGGCCGGTATCAACCAGACCACGATGATGGCGTTGTCGATGGTGGTGATTGCCTCGATGATCGGCGCCCGTGGCTTGGGCGAAGACGTGCTGGTCGGCATCCAGACCCTCAACGTTGGCCGTGGCCTTGAAGCGGGCCTGGCGATTGTGATTCTTGCAGTGGTCATCGACCGCATTACCCAGGCCTATGGCCGTCCACGGCATGAGGCGAGCAAATGACGACTGTCAGCAAAATCGAAGTCAAAAACGTCTTCAAGATCTTCGGCGCCCGCTCCAAAGACGCGCTGGCGATGGTCGGGCAGGGCAAGACCAAGGACCAGGTGCTGGCCGAGACCGGTTGCGTGGTCGGCGTGAACGACCTGTCGCTGAGCATCGGCACCGGTGAGATCTTCGTGATCATGGGCCTGTCGGGCTCCGGCAAGTCGACTCTGGTGCGCCACTTCAACCGCCTGATCGACCCCACCAGCGGCGCGATCCTGGTGGACGGCGAAGACATCCTGCAACTGGACATGGACGCCCTGCGTCAATTCCGTCGGCACAAGATCAGCATGGTGTTCCAGAGCTTCGGCCTGCTGCCCCACAAAAGCGTGCTCGACAACGTCGCCTACGGCCTCAAGGTGCGTGGCGAAACCAAGCAGGTGTGCGCCGAACGTGCGCTGCACTGGATCGAAACCGTGGGCCTCAAGGGCTACGAAAACAAATACCCGCACCAGCTCTCCGGCGGTATGCGCCAACGTGTGGGCCTGGCCCGCGCCTTGGCGGCCGACACCGACATCATCCTGATGGACGAAGCCTTCAGCGCCCTCGACCCGCTGATCCGTGCCGAGATGCAGGACCAGTTGCTGGAGCTGCAAAAGACCCTGCACAAAACCATCGTGTTCATCACCCACGACCTCGATGAGGCCGTGCGCATCGGCAACCGCATTGCGATCCTCAAGGACGGCAAGCTGATCCAGGTCGGCACGCCTCGGGAAATCCTGCATTCGCCGGCGGATGAGTATGTGGACCGGTTTGTTCAGCGGCGCGCGGCGGTGGTCTGATCCGGGTTTGGTGGTGAGGCTGCTGGCCCTATCGGGGGCAAGCCCCCTCCCACAGGGGATCGCATTCCAAACGTGGGAGGGGGCTTGCCCCCGATAGGGCCGGTAAGGCTGCACAAGCATTAAAGAAGGTATGAAGATGTCCCAGGCAACAAAAATCACCATCGCCGACACCCTCCTGCACTGGCAGGACGTCGTCGCCGTCGCCCGCCACGGCGCCGTCCTCGAACTCTCCGGCCAGGCCTGGGCACGGATCGACAATGCCCAGGCCATCGTGCAGCGCATCGTTACCAGCGGCGAACGCGCCTATGGCGTGAACACCGGCCTGGGCGCGCTGTGCAATGTGTCGCTTGCGGGCGAGCAACTCAGCCAACTGTCGCGCAATACCCTGCTGAGCCACGCCTGCGGTGTCGG
Organism: Pseudomonas sp. 2822-17; assembly: GCF_002742485.1. Classification (NCBI taxonomy): domain Bacteria; kingdom Pseudomonadati; phylum Pseudomonadota; class Gammaproteobacteria; order Pseudomonadales; family Pseudomonadaceae; genus Pseudomonas; species Pseudomonas sp. 2822-17. Next base: position 360,450 of record NZ_LJRZ01000300.1, on the reverse strand, counting down.
CCCGGTGCTCAGCGATGAGCAGACCCGCGCAATCATCTGCGCGGCCATCATCAACTACAGCCACGGCAAGTCCGGCCTGCACCCGCAGGTAGTGCAGGCGTTGCTCGCGCTGCTCAATCACGGCATTACGCCGCAAGTGCCGTCCCAGGGTTCGGTGGGTTACCTGACCCATATGGCTCATATCGGCGTGACGTTGTTGGGTGTCGGCACAGTGAGGTATCGCGGCCAGATCGTGACCGCACAAGCCGCCTTGCAGGCTGAAGGCTTGCAACCCGTAGTGCTCGGCGCCAAAGACGGCCTGTGCCTGGTCAACGGCACGCCGTGCATGACCGGCCTGAGCTGCCTGGCCCTGGCTGATGCCCATCACCTGCTGCAATGGGCCGATGTGATCGGTGCCATGAGTTTCGAAGCCCAGCGCGGTCAGATCGACGCCTTCGATGAAGAAATCATCGCCCTCAAGCCGCACCCCGGCATGCAGCGCGTTGGCCTCAACCTGCGTGCGTTGCTCGACGGCAGTGAAGTGATCGCCAGCAGCAAAGGCATTCGCACCCAGGACGCCCTGAGCATCCGCTCGATCCCGCAGATCCACGGCGCGGCGCGGGACCAAATGGAGCACGCCACCCGCCAGATCGAGACCGAGCTCAACAGCGCCACTGACAACCCGTTGCTGCTCGGCACGCCGGACAGCTACCGCGTGGTATCCCAGGCCAACCCGCACGGCCAGTCCGTCGCCTTGGCCGCTGACCTGCTCGCCATCGCCATGGCCGAGATCGGCTCGGTGGCCGAGCGCCGCCTGGACCGTTTGATCAACCCCCACGTCAGTGGCTTGCCGGCCTTCCTGGTGAGCAACCCAGGCGTCAACTCCGGGATGATGATCGTGCAATACGTCGCCGCATCGCTGTGTGGGCAAAACCGTCAACTGGCGCAGCCGGCGGTGCTCGACAACTTTGTCACCTCGGGCCTGCAGGAAGACCACTTGAGTATGGGCACCAACGCCGCGCTCAAGCTGCATCAACTGTTGGCCAACGTTACCCAGATCCTCGCCATCGAATACTTGTTGGCGGCCCAGGCATTTGAATTCCTGAAGGGCCAGCGTTTCGGCGCAGGCACCAACCGCGCCTGGCGATTGCTGCGTGAAGTGGTTCCGGCTTACGAGCAGGACCGCTGGCTGGCACCGGACATCGAAGCCGCCGCCAAGCTGCTCAAAGACACCGTGTTACCCAATTTGCACTGAACACCTATTTATTCGAAAAATAATTTACAAGGAGTACGAACGTGACTGCGCTAAATCTGATTCCAGGCCAACTGAGCCTTGCCCAACTGCGGGCCATCTACCAGCAGCCGGTGACGCTCAGTCTGGATGACAGTGCCTCGGCCCAGATCGAAGCCAGTGTGGCCTGCGTGGAGCAGATTCTCGCCGAGAACCGCACCGCCTATGGCATCAACACCGGTTTCGGCCTGCTGGCCTCGACCCGCATCGCCAGCGAAGACCTGGAAAACCTCCAGCGTTCGCTGGTGCTGTCACACGCCGCCGGCGTCGGTGAGCCGATCAGCGATGCGCTGGTGCGGCTGGTCATGGTGCTCAAGGTCAACAGCCTGAGCCGTGGGTTCTCCGGGATTCGTCGGCAAGTGATCGACGCGCTGATCGCGCTGATCAACGCCGAGGTTTATCCGCATATTCCGTTGAAAGGCTCGGTCGGTGCGTCCGGTGACTTGGCGCCGCTGGCCCATATGTCCCTGGTGCTGCTGGGCGAAGGCAAGGCGCGCTACAAAGGCGAATGGCTGGAAGCCACCGAAGCGCTGAAAGTTGCCGGCCTCACGCCGCTGACCCTCGCCGCCAAAGAAGGCCTGGCGTTGCTCAACGGTACCCAGGTGTCCACCGCTTATGCCCTGCGCGGCCTGTTCGAAGGTGAAGATCTGTTCGCCGGCGCCCTGGCCTGTGGCGGCCTGACTGTAGAGGCGGTGCTGGGCTCGCGCTCGCCGTTCGACGCCCGCATTCACGCCGCTCGCGGTCAACGCGGGCAGATTGATTCGGCTGCCGCTTACCGCGACCTGCTCGGCGACAGTAGCCAGGTGTCCCAGTCGCACCAGAACTGCGACAAGGTGCAAGACCCCTATTCCCTGCGCTGCCAGCCACAAGTGATGGGCGCGTGCCTGACCCAGTTCCGCCAGGCCGCCGACGTGTTGGTGGTCGAAGCCAACGCCGTGTCGGACAACCCGCTGGTGTTCGCGGCTGAAGGCGATGTGATTTCCGGCGGTAACTTCCATGCCGAACCGGTCGCCATGGCCGCCGACAACATGGCGTTGGCCATCGCCGAAATCGGCTCGCTCAGTGAGCGCCGTATCTCGTTGATGATGGATAAGCACATGTCGCAACTGCCGCCGTTTTTGGTGGGCAATGGCGGCGTGAACTCCGGCTTCATGATCGCCCAGGTGACGGCCGCTGCGCTCGCCAGCGAAAACAAGGCGCTGGCCCATCCCCATAGCGTCGACAGCATCCCGACGTCCGCCAACCAGGAAGACCACGTGTCCATGGCCCCCGCTGCGGGCAAGCGCCTCTGGGAAATGGCCGAGAACACCCGTGGCATCCTCGCCGTCGAGTGGCTGGCCGCGTGCCAGGGCCTGGACCTGCGCGAAGGCCTGAAGACCTCGCCAAAGCTGGAAAAAGCGCGGGATATTCTGCGCGCCAAAGTGGCGTTCTACGACAAGGACCGTTTCTTCGCCCCGGACATCATCGCCGCCAGCGAACTGCTCGCCAGCCGCTGTCTGAATGAGCTGGTGCCGGCGAAGTTGTTGCCGAGCCTGTAAGCGACACTCGCTCTCTGTGGTGAGCGGGCCAACCCGCTCACCCCAAAAAAGCAGTTGTCCCGAGCGCGGATTTTAATTTTCTCAGGATAAAAATAATTAAGGACGAGAAATGCACCAGCAAGAAAAGGGTTTGAAACGCGGCCTCAGCGCCCGACATATTCGCTTCATGGCACTGGGGTCGGCCATCGGCACCGGGCTGTTCTACGGCTCCGCGTCAGCCATCCAGATGGCCGGCCCCGCCGTGCTGCTGGCCTACCTGATTGGCGGCGCCGCGGTCTTCATGGTGATGCGCGCCCTCGGTGAAATGGCCGTGCACAATCCGGTGTCCGGCTCTTTCGGCCAGTACGCCAGCACCTACCTGGGCCCAATGGCCGGGTTTATCCTCGGCTGGACCTACGCGTTTGAAATGATCATCGTCTGCCTTGCCGACGTCACCGCGTTCGGCATTTATATGGGCTTCTGGTTTCCCGAGGTGGCGCGCTGGGTCTGGGTGCTTGGCATCGTGTTTTTGATCGGCGGCCTGAACCTATGCAACGTCAAAGTGTTTGGCGAGATGGAGTTCTGGCTGTCGCTGCTCAAGGTTGGCGCCATTGTGGCGATGATCCTCGGCGGTTTCGGCATCATGCTGTTCGGCATCCACTCGGCAGGCGAGACCCAGGCCAGCGGGCTTAGCAATCTTTGGGCCCACGGCGGCTTTATGCCCAACGGCGTCGGTGGCCTGATCGCCTCGTTCGCGGTGGTGATGTTCGCGTTCGGCGGTATCGAAATCATCGGCATCACCGCCGGTGAGGCCAAAGATCCGCAGCGCGTGATCCCCAAGGCGATCAACGCTGTGCCGCTGCGCATCCTGCTGTTCTACGTGCTGACCCTGTTTGTGCTGATGGCCATCTACCCATGGCCGCAGATCGGCAGCCAGGGCAGCCCGTTCGTGCAGATCTTCAGCAACCTGGGCATCGGCTCGGCGGCGACCATCCTTAACATTGTGGTGATCTCGGCGGCAGTTTCGGCGATAAACAGTGACATCTTCGGCGCCGGGCGCATGATGTACGGCCTGGCTCAACAAGGGCAGGCGCCAAAGGGGTTTGCCCAGCTGTCCAGGCAGGGCGTGCCGTGGATGACCGTGGTGGTGATGGGCGCAGCGCTGCTCGGCGGCGTGCTGCTCAACTACCTGATCCCGGAAAACGTGTTCCTGGTGATTGCCTCGATTGCCACCTTCGCTACGGTGTGGGTATGGCTGATGATTCTGTTCACCCAGGTCGCGATGCGTCGCTCGATGACCAAAGAACAGGTCGCCGAGCTGAAATTCCCGGTGCCGTTCTGGCCCTATGCGCCAGCGGCGGCCATCGTCTTCATGCTGTTTGTATTTGGTGTGCTGGGTTACTTCCCGGACACCCAGGCAGCCTTGCTGGTCGGCGCCGTGTGGATCGTGCTGCTGGTCGTTGCCTACCTGCTGTGGGTCAAGCCCGCCGCCGGGCAAGCGGCCAAGGTCCATTACGACCCGGCTGTGTCTCATCGATAACTTAGGGAGGCGTTGATGAAAACCCTTTGGCAACACTGCCACGTTGCAACCATGGCTGGTGGTCACTACTCGATCATCAAGGATGCTGCCTTGGTCACTGCCGGCTCACTCATCGAGTGGATCGGCCCGCGCAGCCAAGTGCCGACGGCGGACTACGCCCAGGTGCATGACCTGCAAGGCGCGTGGGTCACCCCCGGGCTGATCGACTGCCACACCCACACGGTGTTTGGTGGCAATCGCAGTGGCGAATTCGAGCAGCGCCTTGAGGGCGTGAGCTATGCCGAGATTGCGGCCAAGGGCGGTGGTATCGCCAGCACCGTGCGCGCCACCCGCGCTGCGACAGAAGATGAACTGTTTGCCAGTGCTGAAAAACGCCTGCGCAGCCTGCTGCGCGACGGCGTGACCACGGTGGAGATCAAGTCCGGTTACGGCCTGGACCTGGCCAACGAACGCAAGATGCTGCGCGTGGCCCGGCGCCTCGGCGACGAACTGCCGGTCAGCGTGCGCGCCACCTGCCTGGCGGCCCATGCCCTGCCGCCGGAGTACAAGGACCGCGCCGACGATTACATCGAGCATATCTGCAGCGAGATGCTACCGAAGCTGGCAGACGAAGGGCTGGTAGACGCCGTGGATGCTTTTTGCGAATACCTGGCGTTTTCCACCGAGCAGGTGGAGCGGGTGTTCAAGGTCGCCCAGCAACTCGGCCTTCCAGTAAAGCTGCATGCCGAGCAGCTGTCGTCGCTGCATGGCTCCAGTCTGGCGGCGCGTTATCACGCGTTGTCGGCGGACCATCTGGAGTTCATGACCGAAGCAGATGCCATCGCCATGGCTGCGTCGGGCACTGTCGCCGTGCTGCTGCCGGGGGCGTTCTACTTCCTGCGCGAAACCCAACTGCCGCCGATGGATGTCCTGCGCAAACACGGCGTGAAAATCGCCATCGCCAGCGACCTCAACCCCGGCACCTCGCCGGCACTCTCGGTGCGCCTGATGCTGAACATGGCCTGCACCCTGTTCCGCATGACCCCCGAAGAAGCCCTGGCTGGCGCCACCCAACATGCGGCCACTGCGCTGGGCATGGGCGAAACCCATGGCTCGCTGGAAGTGGGCAAGGTGGCGGATTTTGTGGCGTGGCAGATCGATCGACCCGCCGACCTGGCCTACTGGCTGGGCGGCGACCTGGATAAACGCGTCGTGCGCCATGGCGTCGACGTCACCGTATAAGGAGCACTGCTGTGGATAAGGTTCTGAACTTCAAACAAGGCCGCACGCCGCTGCTGATCAGCATGCCCCACGCCGGCCTGCGCCTGACGCCTGCGGTGGAAGCCGGGTTGATCGACGAGGCAAAAAGCTTGCCGGACACCGACTGGCATATCCCCGCGCTGTACGACTTTGCCGAGGAACTGGGCGCCAGCACGCTCTCGGCGCAGTACTCACGCTTTGTCATCGACCTCAACCGGCCGTCCGACGACAAACCCCTGTACGCCGGCGCCACCACCGGCCTGTACCCTGCCACGCTGTTCGAGGGTGTGCCGTTGTTCCGTGAAGGCCTGGAGCCGAGCGAGGCAGAGCGCGCCAGCTACCTGCAAAAAATCTGGGGCCCGTATCACCGGGCGCTGCAAGAGGAACTGGCACGGCTCAAGGCCGAGTTCGGCTACGCGTTGCTGTTCGATGCGCACTCGATCCGCTCGGTAATCCCGCACCTGTTCGACGGCAAACTGCCGGACTTCAACCTCGGCACCTTCAACGGCGCCGCCTGTGACCCGAAACTGGCCAGCCAACTGGAAGCCATCTGCACGCAGTATCCGCAGTACAGCCATGTGTTGAACGGGCGTTTCAAGGGCGGGCATATCACCCGGCATTACGGCGACCCGGCGCAGGATATCCATGCGGTGCAGTTGGAGTTATGCCAGAGCACTTATATGGAAGAGGTCGAGCCGTTTAGGTATCGCGCGGATCTGGCCGAGCCGACGCGGGTGGTGTTGAGGCAACTGCTGGAAGGTCTGCTGAACTGGGGGCAAAAGCGCTACAGCTGAACCTGGACACTCCACAAAACCAATGTGGGAGCAAGCCCGTTCCTACAGGTTTTGTGTACGTGGCGAAGGGCTGACACAGGTCTAAGCGCTCAAGGACATGCTCATTGCACAATTCGGGTTTATAGTGCCAGACGGCACAATAAAAGACGTCCCCCCAGGGATGAACCCGACCCCCTACGGAGCGCGCAATGCAGACTTGGTACCCGCAGATCAAACCCTACGCCCGGCACGATCTGGCAGTCGATGACACCCACACCCTGTATGTCGATGAAAGTGGCTCCCCCGAAGGCCTGCCTGTCGTCTTCATTCACGGTGGCCCTGGTTCCGGTTGCGACGCCCAGAGTCGCTGCTATTTCGATCCCAATCTCTACCACATCGTCACCTTCGACCAGCGCGGTTGCGGGCGCTCCACGCCCCGCGCCAGCCTGGAAAACAATACGACCTGGGATCTGGTCGCCGACCTTGAGCGTATCCGCGAGCACCTGGGTATAGAAAAATGGGTGCTGTTTGGCGGCTCCTGGGGCTCCACGTTGGCCCTGGCCTACGCGCAAACCCACCCTGAGCGCGTGCATGGCCTGATCGTGCGCGGCATTTTCCTGGCGCGTCCGCAGGACATCGAATGGTTCTACCAGGCTGGCGCCAGCCGCTTGTTCCCGGACTACTGGCAGGACTACCTTGCGCCGATCCCCGCGGACGAGCGTCACGACATGATCGCCGCCTACCACAAGCGCCTGACCGGCAACGACCAGATCGCCCAGATGCACGCGGCCAAAGCCTGGTCCGGCTGGGAAGGGCGCATGCTGGGCCTGTGCCCAAGCCCGCAGCATGTGGAGCGTTTTTCCGAACCGCAGCGCGCCTTGTCCATCGCCCGGATCGAGTGCCACTACTTCACCAACAATTCCTTCCTGGAACCCAACCAACTGATTCGCGACATGCACAAGATCGCCCATCTGCCTGGCGTAATCATCCATGGCCGCTACGATATGATCTGCACGTTGGATAACGCGTGGGAGTTGCATCAGGCTTGGCCCAACAGTGAATTGCAGGTGATTCGCGAAGCGGGTCATGCGGCGTCCGAGCCCGGCATTACCGATGCGTTGGTCCGCGCGACCGGCGAGATGGCACGGCGCCTGCTTGATCTGCCGCCAGAAGAAGCATGAAGGGCTTGTTGCAACGGGTGCGTGGCGCCCGTGTCGAGGTGGAGGGCGAGGTTGTCGGCGCCATCGACCAGGGCTTGCTGGTGCTGGTGGCCGTTGAGCCTTCAGATACGCCGGAGAGCGCCGATAAGTTGCTGCACAAATTGCTCAACTACCGGGTATTCAGCGACGACGAAGGCAAGATGAACCTGTCTCTCAAGGATATCGGCGGCGGTTTGCTGCTGGTGTCGCAGTTTACGTTGGCGGCGGATACCAAGAGCGGGCTGCGGCCAAGCTTCTCCACAGCGGCCCCGCCGGCCCTGGGAGCGGCGCTTTTTGATCACTTGCTGTTACAAGCGCAACAATTGCATGACAAGGTGGCGTCGGGGCGTTTTGGCGCCGACATGCAGGTGCATTTAGTCAATGATGGCCCTGTGACATTTTTGTTACAGGTGTGAATGTATTAAAAACGACGCTTAATGCCTAAAAACGCAGGATTTCGCTACAAATACTTCGCTGCCCCTGATGCGTTGTGTCGCGGGCTACTAGATAATCGCGCGCTACGGGGATCAGCGTTGTTTGGTCCATTTTTGACTTAGGTAGAGACTTGTCCGACATCCATTGGGGAATCATTTTGACCCAGGGGAGTCGGAACAATGCTCGCCAACCTGGCATATAGATAGCTGGCCGTTGGTTTTTTGATCTGTTTTCGGCGAGGGTTGCTCGTGATTGTTAGTCCCTGTAATGCACCAAAATTGTCTGCCAAACGGTTACGAAACGCACTGGTAACGGGCTCTGCCCTGTTTTGCCTGTTCGGCGCGGGTCAACTGTGGGCATTCAGTCTGGATGATGTGTCGGCCAAGGCAAAAGAGCTGGCCGGGCAGAAATACGAAGCTCCGCGCAGCAATCTGCCGAACGAATTCCGCGAGATGAAATTCGCGGACTACCAGAAGATTCGTTTCCGCAATGAAAAAGCCGAGTGGGCCGATCAGAACACCCCGTTCAAGCTGTCCTTCTATCACCAGGGTATGCACTTCGATACACCGGTGAAAATCAACGAAGTCACGGCTGACAGCGTCCAGGAAATCAAATACGACCCGTCGCGTTTCGATTTCGGCGATGTGAAATTTGATCCTAAAGCCACCGAACAACTGGGTTATGCCGGTTTCCGTGTCTTGTTCCCGATCAACAAGAGCGACAAGCAAGACGAAATCATGACCATGCTCGGCGCGAGCTATTTCCGTGTCGTCGGCAAGGACCAGGTGTATGGCCTGTCTGCCCGTGGCATGGCGATCGACACCGCGCTGCCGTCTGGTGAAGAGTTCCCGCGTTTCACCGAGTTCTGGATCGAGCGTCCAAAACCGGGTGACAAGCACCTGGTGATCTTTGCCCTGCTCGATTCCCCACGTGCGACCGGCGCCTATCGCCTGATCCTGCGTCCGGGCACCGACACTGTAGTCGACGTGAAATCCCAGATGTTCCTGCGCGACAAGGTCAGCAAACTGGGCGTTGCCCCGCTGACCAGCATGTTCCTGTTTGGCGCGAACCAGCCGTCCAAGGTGCTCAACTACCGTCGCGAACTGCACGACTCCAGCGGTCTGTCGATCCATGCCGGCAACGGCGAGTGGATCTGGCGCCCACTGAACAACCCTAAACACCTGTCGGTCAGCAACTTCACCGTAGAGAACCCGCGTGGTTTCGGTCTGCTGCAACGCGGTCGCAACTTCAGCCATTACGAAGACCTGGACGACAACTACGACAAGCGCCCAAGCGCCTGGATCGAGCCTGAAGGTGACTGGGGCAAGGGTTCCGTCGATCTGGTCGAGATCCCGACCGCCGATGAAACCAACGACAACATTGTTGCCTTCTGGAGCCCGGCTGAATTGCCGAAAGTCGGCGAGCCGCTGGAAGTCGCCTACCGCCTGCACTGGACCCTGGACGACGCCGCGTTCCACTCGCCGGACAGCGCCTGGGTCAAGCAGACCCTGCGTTCCACGGGTGACGTGAAGCAATCCAACCTGATCCGTCAGCCCGATGGCAGCGTTGCCTATCTGGTGGACTTCGAAGGTCCGTCCCTGAAGAAACTGCTGCCGGACGCCCCGGTGCGCAGCCAGGTGAGCGTGGGTGACAACGCTGAACTGGTAGAAAACAGCGTGCGTTACAACGAACACACCAAAGGCTGGCGCCTGACCCTGCGCATGAAGATCAAGGACGCGGGCAAACCGACCGAAATGCGTGCGGCCCTGGTCCAGGACATCCCGCAGGCTGAGCCCGAGAAGGTGTCGAGCCAAGTGCTCAAGGCTGACAAGGTCCTGGCCAAGCAACACGAGAAACAGGCCAAGAAAGACGCCAAGGACAAGGAAGCCAAGCAGCCAGAAGCTGCCCCAGCCACGCCGGAGCCGATCAAGACCGAGCAAGTCCTGACCGAAACCTTGAGCTATCAGTTGCCTGCCGATGAGTAATTCTCAAGTCACGCCAGAGACTCTGTCCGAGTATCTGGCGCATCTCCCGATGACCGCTGAGCAGCGCGCCGAACTGGCGGGCTGCACATCCTTCACCGAGTTGCACGAGCGTTTGTCGTCCGCAACCTTTGACGCGCCCGTCGATGCCGCCCAGGCGTCGGTTGGCCGCCGCTTGACCCTGAGCACCGCCGAAGAGCTGCAAGACGCCGAAATGCTGGCGCTCGACGCCAGCGGTCGCGTGTGCCTCAAGGCCACGCCGCCGATCCGCCGCACCCGCGTGGTGCCGGAGCCGTGGCGTACCAATATCCTGGTGCGCGGCTGGCGCCGTATTACTGGCCGCAGCAACCCGCCGGCGCCGCCGAAGGATGAACGCGTATTGCCGGCTGCACGCTGGCGTACCGTGGGTTCGATCCGTCGCTACATCCTGCTGGTGCTGATGCTCGGCCAGACCATCGTTGCCGGCTGGTACATGAAAGGCATCATGCCGTACCAAGGCTGGTCGCTGGTCGACTTCGACGAAATCCGCAACCAGACCCTGCTGCAAACCGCCACCCAAGTACTGCCTTACGCTCTGCAAACCAGCATCCTGATCATGTTCGGGATCTTGTTCTGCTGGGTGTCGGCCGGTTTCTGGACGGCGTTGATGGGCTTCCTGGAGCTGCTTACCGGTCACGATAAATACCGGATCTCCGGTAAAAGTGCCGGTGATGAGCCGATTCCGAAAGACGCCCGTACCGCGCTGGTAATGCCGATCTGCAACGAAGACGTGCCGCGTGTATTCGCCGGTTTACGTGCGACGTTCGAATCGGTGGCCGCTACCGGTGACCTGGACCGCTTCGACTTCTTCGTGCTCAGCGACAGTAATGACGCCGACATCTGCATCGCCGAACAGCAAGCCTGGCTCGACGTGTGCCGCGAAGCCAGTGGCTTCGGCAAGATCTTCTATCGCCGCCGTCGCCGCCGCGTAAAGCGCAAGAGCGGCAACCTCGACGACTTCTGCCGTCGCTGGGGCGGTGACTATAAGTACATGGTCGTGCTCGACGCGGACTCCGTGATGAGCGGCGAATGCCTGACCAGCCTGGTGCGCCTGATGGAAGCGACGCCGGATGCCGGGATTATCCAGACCGCGCCGCGTGCGTCGGGCATGGACACCCTGTATGCGCGCATGCAGCAGTTCGCAACCCGCGTGTACGGCCCGCTGTTCACCGCCGGCCTGCACTTCTGGCAGTTGGGTGAATCCCACTACTGGGGCCACAACGCGATCATCCGCATGAAGCCGTTCATCGAGCACTGCGCCCTGGCGCCGTTGCCGGGTAAAGGTGCGTTCGCCGGTTCGATCCTGTCCCACGACTTCGTTGAAGCCGCGCTGATGCGCCGTGCCGGCTGGGGCGTGTGGATTGCCTATGACCTGCCGGGCAGCTACGAAGAACTGCCGCCGAACCTGCTGGATGAACTCAAGCGTGACCGTCGCTGGTGCCACGGTAACCTGATGAACTTCCGCCTGTTCCTGGTCAAGGGCATGCACCCGGTGCACCGCGCGGTGTTCCTGACGGGGGTGATGTCGTACCTGTCGGCGCCGTTGTGGTTCCTGTTCCTGGTGCTGTCCACGGCCTTGCTGGCGGTGAATACACTGATGGAGCCGCAGTACTTCATGGCTCCGCGCCAGTTGTACCCACTGTGGCCGCAATGGCATCCGGACAAGGCGGTGGCGCTGTTCTCCACCACCATCGTGCTGCTGTTCCTGCCCAAGTTGCTGAGCATCATCCTGATCTGGGCCAAGGGCGCGAAAGAGTTCGGCGGCAAGTTCAAGGTGACCCTGTCGATGCTGCTGGAGATGCTGTTCTCCATGCTGCTGGCGCCGGTGCGGATGATCTTCCACACCCGTTTCGTCCTTGCCGCGTTCCTCGGCTGGGCTGCGACCTGGAACTCGCCGCAGCGTGACGACGACTCCACGCCATGGAGCGAAGCGGTCAAGCGCCACGGTCCGCAAACTGTGCTGGGCTTCCTGTGGGCGCTACTGGTGGTGTGGTTGAACCCGAGCTTCCTGTGGTGGCTGGTGCCGATCGTGGGTTCGCTGATGCTGTCGATCCCGGTGTCGGTGATCTCCAGCCGGGTCAAGCTGGGCCTCAAGTCCCGCGACGAGAGCCTGTTCCTGATCCCTGAGGAGTACAACCCGCCGCAAGCGCTGCTGTCGACGGAGAAGTACACCCACGAAAACCGCTGGCACGCCCTCAATGACGGGTTTGTGCGGTCGGTGGTCGACCCGCAGCAGAACGCCCTGGCCTGTGCCTTGGCGACCTCGCGTCACCGTGAGGCCGAGCCGATCGAGTACCTGCGTACCGAACGTGTTCGTCATGCGTTGAAAGTCGGCCCTGCCGGCCTCAACAACGGCGAGCGCCTGGCCTTGCTCAGTGACCCGGTGGCCTTGGCCCGCCTGCACGAGCAGGTCTGGAGCGAAGGGCATGCCGAGTGGCTCGCCGCTTGGCGTGACTCGATCAAGGCCGACCCGCACGCGCCGTTGCTACCGTTGCAACCGCTGTCGTCCCAGGCCCAACCGGCCTGATTCAGACACCCCCGAGGGCACACCTCGGGGGTGTTTCAAACGCTGGTCCTACAGCGTTTTTCGTATCTTCTTTGTCTTTCTAACCCCTTGTTATTTCGAAACAAAAGACCCTCGTTCGAGGCGTTTTTGCGTGCCCGCGACTGGGTTAGGATCGCCCCCCAAATATGTCTCGGCCACGGGGGATTCATGCTCAAAAGGTATTGTTCGGCATTGCTGATAGGCGCTGCCGCATTGATTCACATCAGCCAGTTACACGCGGGCGCAATTGACGACGCAGTCCGGCGTGGCGTGCTGAAAGTCGGCACCACGCCCACCTACATCCCCTTTGAAATGACCGATAAACAGGGGCGCATCGTCGGTTTTGAAATCGACTTGCTCAAGGTCATGAGCCAGGCGCTGGGGGTGGAGCTTGAGTTGGTCTCAGTGCCCTATACCGCGCTGTTGCCGGGGTTGAAGGCGAAAAAATTCGACTTGATAGGCAGTGGCATGACGGTCACCCAGCAGCGCAATCTGACGCTGAATTTCAGCGACTCCTTCATCGTGGTGGGCCAGACCGTGCTGCTGCACCCGAGCTTGGCAGGCAAGGTCACCAGCGTTGAGGACCTGGACGATGCCAGCTACAGGATCGCTACCACCGAAGGCACCACCGGCGAGGCTGCAGCGCGGAGGTTTCTGGGGGCCGCTCGGCTGAGCAGCTTTGCGACGCCGGAAGAAGGCGTACGCCAGGTGGTAGAGGGCGTGGCCGATGCCTTTATCCATGATGCGCCCTACAACCTGATCGCATTGAGCCGGCCCGAGAACAGCGCGCTGCTGTCCCTGGAGCAGCCGTTTACCTTTGAACCCCTGGCGTTTGGTGTGAGAAAAGGCGACTTCGACAGCCTCAACTGGATCAACCATTTCCTCAATCAGGTTGCTCAGGACGGGACGTACGATCGTCTGCATGACCGGTGGTTCAAAGACACGGCCTGGGTGGAGGACATCGACTGAAAGTCATACCTTCTTACACATCAATCCGTTGGTGAAACGGCCCACGCACCTGTCTATCCCAGCGCTTCACTGCTGCCTGTAGGGCTTATCCGACATACGCCGATAACAATTACTGGTGAAACCTTTGTGACAGGCAACGAGTGGGGTAGGATCGCACCCCGAAATGGTGCAGCCGTTTTGCGCGCCGACCTTATAAGAATCGTTTTGGGGACTTGATGATGAAAAAGTATCTATCGATGCTGCTGCTTGGCGTCACGGCGCTGGTCGCTGCCAATGCGGCCCAGGCCGGTGCCATTGATGATGCGGTCAAGCGCGGCACGCTGAAAGTCGGCATGGACCCGACTTACATGCCGTTCGAAATGACGGACAAGCGCGGTGAAATCATCGGCTTCGAAGTCGACATCCTCAAGGCCATGGCCAAGTCCATGGGCGTCAAGCTGGAGCTGGTTTCCACTGGCTATGACGGCATTATCCCGGCCTTCCTCACCGGCAAGTTCGACATGATCGGCAGCGGGATGACCCTGACCCAGGAGCGCAACCTGCGCCTGAACTTCAGCGAACCCTTCATCGTGGTCGGCCAGACCCTGCTGATCCGCAAGGAATTGGAAGGCACCATCAAGTCCTACAAAGACCTGAACGACGAAAAATACCGCCTGACCTCCAAGCTGGGCACTACCGGTGAGATGGTCGCCAAGAAGCTGATTTCCAAAGCCAAGTACCACGGCTACGACAATGAGCAGGAAGGCGTGCTGGACGTGGTCAACGGCAAGGCCGATGCCTTTGTGTATGACGCACCGTACAACGTGGTTGCCGAGAAGAAAGTCGGCAACGGCAAGCTGGTGTTCCTGGACGAACCCTTCACCTTCGAACCCTTGGCGTTTGGCCTGAAGAAAGGCGATTACGATAGCATCAACTTCATCAACAACTTCCTGCACCAGATCAGGAACGACGGCACCTACGATCGCATCCATGACAAGTGGTTCAAGAGCTCCGAGTGGCTCAAGGACATGGAATAAGTTCGGCGAAGTACCGAGTCGCGCCCTTCGCGAGCAAGCCCGCTCCCACATGTGACCGAGTTCCAACATGAGAATGCGGTCAAAATGTGGGAGGGGGCTTGCCCCCGATGACGGCCTGCCAGGCGACACATAACCCGGAACCTGAAATGAAACAGAAAAAAGCCCAATGGCCGTGGCACCTGCTGACCGTGGTCGTGCTGGTCGGTCTGGCCGGCGCTTTGTACTACGCCACTTCGCTGATGTCCTACGAATGGCGCTGGAACCGCGTGCCGCAATACTTCGCGTACCAGGCCGAAGAAGCCCAGCGGGCAGCGGATATCTCCACCGTCATTGACCTGGTCCGCAAAGGTGACGTGGCCGAAGTGACCCTGCGCAACGACGCAGGCGCCGAGCAGAAAGTGACGGTCGCCGACAACAGTCTGCAAGTGTCACGCGGCGACGATGTCGCCGAAGGTGATGTTATTGGTGTGAATCGTCATTGGGCCCTGGGCCCGCTGATGTGGGGTTTGTGGACCACGCTGTGGCTGTCTGTTGTCTCCGGGATTCTCGGTTTGGCGATTGGCCTTGCTACCGGTTTGTGCCGACTTTCGAACAACCCGACCTTGCGCGATCTGTCGACGATCTACGTCGAACTGGTACGCGGCACCCCATTGTTGGTGCAGATCTTCATTTTCTATTTCTTTATCGGCACGGTGCTTAACCTGTCCCGTGAATTTGCCGGGATCGCCGCGCTCTCTTTGTTCACCGGCGCCTATGTGGCGGAAATCGTTCGTGCGGGTGTGCAGTCCATCACCCGTGGCCAGAACGAAGCCGCACGCTCGCTCGGCCTGAGTGCCGGCCAGTCGATGCGCCATGTGGTGCTGCCGCAAGCCTTCAAGCGCGTACTGCCGCCCCTGGCAGGGCAGTTCATCAGCTTGGTGAAAGACACCTCGCTGGTCTCGGTGATCGCCATTACCGAACTGCTCAAGAGCGGTCGTGAGGTAATCACTACCTCGTTCTCGCCGTTTGAAATCCTGTTCTGCGTCGCAGGCCTGTACCTGCTGATCAACCTGCCGCTGTCGAAAATGGCCAGCCGGCTTGAGCGGAGGCTCGCCCAAAGTGATTGAAGTCCGCGATCTGGTAAAAGTCTTCGACACCCGTGGCCATGTGGTACGCGCGGTGGACCACGTGACCACCCAGGTGGCCAAGGGCGAAGTGCTGGTGGTGATCGGCCCGTCCGGCTCTGGCAAGTCCACCTTCCTGCGCTGCCTCAATGGCCTGGAGGAGTTCGACTCGGGTTCGGTGAGCATCGACGGCCTGCAGTTGGCCGACCCGAAAACCGACGTGAACGCCTATCGCCGTGAAGTCGGCATGGTGTTCCAGCACTTCAATCTGTTCCCCCACATGACGGTCTTGGAAAACCTGTGCCTGGCGCAAAAAGTCGTGCGCAAGCGCGGCAAGCAGGAGCGTGAAGCCAAGGCCCTGGCCCTGCTGGAAAAGGTCGGCATTGCGCAAAAGGCCAACGAATTCCCATCCCGGCTTTCCGGCGGCCAGCAACAGCGCGTGGCGATTGCCCGGGCGTTGGCGATGGAACCCAAGGTGATGCTGTTCGACGAGCCCACCTCGGCCCTGGACCCGGAAATGGTCGGCGAAGTGCTGGACGTGATGAAGACCCTGGCCCTGGAAGGCATGACCATGGTCTGCGTCACCCACGAGATGGGCTTTGCCCGCGAGGTAGCGGACCGCGTGCTGTTCTTCGATCATGGCAAGTTGCTGGAAGATGCAGCGCCGGCCGAGTTCTTTGATGCGCCAAAAGACCCACGTGCCCAGGCGTTCCTGCGTCAGGTGCTGTAGGCACACGCCGTTCAGACCTTGAACCTTCCTACACACTGCTGCAGATCCGTTCCCAGTCGCGCCAACTCGATACTCGCTGCCGCCGTTTGCTCACTGGCGGCAGCGGTTTGTTCCGAGACGTCGCGCACTTTCAATACGCTGCGATTGATCTCTTCGGCGACCAGGCTTTGCTCCTCGGCCGCTGCGGCAATCTGCGGGTTCATTTCCTGGATGAGCGCCACGGTTCTGGCGATCTCCGTCAGGGCGTCCCCGGCGTTGCGGGTCAGGCCGACGCTGTTGTCAGTGAGCGTTCGGCTGTAGTCCATGATGTCGGCAGCCTGTTGCGTGCCGCTGTGCAAGCCACCAATCAACTCTTCGATTTCCTCAGCCGACTGCTGGGTCCGCTGGGCGAGGCTGCGCACCTCATCGGCGACCACCGCGAAGCCTTGGCCGGCTTCACCGGCCCGTGCCGCTTCTATCGCGGCGTTGAGCGCCAACAGGTTGGTCTGCTGCGACACCGACTTGATCACATCCAGCACGCTGCCGATCTTCTGGCTTTCGCGTTGCAGGCCCAGCATGGCTTCGCTGGAACGGGCCATCTCGTGGGCCAGGTGTTCAATTTGCGCCACGGCATCCATCACCACCTGATCGCCCAGTTCCGCCTGTTGAGTGGCCTGGCTGGCGGCGATCGACGCTTGCTCTGCGTGGCGCGCGACTTCCTGGGCGGTGGCCAGCATCTGGTTCATGGCCGTCGCCACCTGCTCGGTTTCATCGCGCTGGTTATTCACTCCGGCGCGGGTCTGTTCGGTGACGGTAGAGAGTTCCTCGGCGGCGCTGGCGATTTGCCGCGCGTTGTCGCTGATGTTGCCGATCAGCCCACGCAGGTTCAGCGTCATTTGGCTCATGCTGCGTTGTAGCTGGCCTAGCTCGTCGCGACGCTGTGTCTGCACATCGTGGCTCAGATCGCCCTCGGCAATGCGATTGGCCAGCGACAGCGCCTTGCGCAGCGGGTGCACGATTTGCCCGGCGATCACCCAGGCGGCCAAGGCGCCCAAGAGCAGGGCAGCCGCGGCGATGCCCAAGGTCTGAATGCGCGCTTGTTCGGCTTCGCGGTCGCGTCGTTGGGTCTGGTCCTGGCTCAAGAGGTCACTTTGTGTGAGCAACTGATCCAACTGCTGCTCCAACTGGTTATGTGCACGTTCGGTCGTGAGTTGGATGTCCTTGAGCCGGGTTAGGTGGGTGCGCACACTCAGTACGGCATTTTTGAGCGCCCCGCTGTCGACCGACAGCTTCGCCACGTCAGCTTGGGCGAGTTCAAGGCCTCGCTCAGCGTCAACCACGGCTTGGTCATACGCGTCCAGTGAGCTGGACGCCCAGGCTGGACTCTTGGCACGGTCTTCGGCCTGCTCCATGGCCTGGCGCAGGTTTTCGACGGCCTCCAGGGCTTTTTCGTCGTCCTGATCAGGCAAGTCGCTGGTCAGCTGTGCCAGGACATCGCCAGCACGAGTGGTGCTCTGTGTCAGTTGTCCGCGGGCATTTTCGCGTTTTTCCACCAGCGCAGGCACGCCCTTGAGGGTGGATTTGAAGGTGGCGGAAATCCGCGTCATCTCCTGCAAGTATTGAAGGGACTTTGGCACCTTGAGTCGGTTGGACAGCTCCGTCAGGGTCCCGTCGACTTTCTCCATGCTGGCGCTCAATCGACTGAGGCTGTTGCCCTCGTCCAGAGTGCGGTAGAGGATTCTGTCGGCGCGCAGTTCTTCGCCAGCCACCGCCAGTTGCGCCAGCACGGTCAAGGTTTGTGAGCGGTAAAGGGACGCTGCCAATGCTTGCCAGCCGGTCACGGCAATGACAAGGCTCAGGGCCAGTACCAGGGCGAAACCCAGGACCAGTTTGAGGGTGACACTGGCGTTACCCAGCAGGTGAGTCATTCGACCAAACATGATTGACCTCCGACAAGCGAGCTAACGGGTGTAGTTCGATGAACTCACTTGAACGCTAGTGACTTTGAAGGTCGGGTGGGCCTGAAAAACGTGTAGGAAATTTCACAGATTGCAGGCGGCGACCCAGGGCAGGTCGCCGCGCGGGGAGGTGGGTCAGACGCGGAAGCGACCGACCAGTGCTTGCAGGTGGGTGCCCAGGCGCGCCAGTTCGGTGCTTGACGCGGCGGTTTCTTCACTGGCTGCAGCCGTCTGCTCCGAGACGTCGCGCACGTTCAGCACACTGCGGTTGATTTCTTCCGCCACGGCGCTTTGCTGTTCGGCGGCGGTGGCGATCTGGGAGTTCATCGCCTGGATGGTCGAGACGGTACGGGTGATGTTCTCCAGCGCGCTGCCGGCGCGGCGGGTCAGTTCGACGCTGCTGTCGGTGAGGTTGCGGCTGTTGTCCATGATGGTCGCGACCTGTTGCGTGCCGCTCTGCAGGCCGGCAATCAGCTCTTCGATCTCTTCGGTGGACTTCTGGGTGCGCTGGGCCAGGCTGCGCACTTCATCGGCCACCACGGCGAAGCCACGTCCGGCTTCACCGGCGCGGGCGGCTTCAATCGCCGCGTTGAGCGCCAGCAGGTTGGTTTGCTGGGCCACGGACTTGATCACGTCGAGCACGCTGCCGATCTTGTCGCTTTCGCGTTTCAGGTCGCCCATGGCGACCGTGGAGTTGCCAACCTCAGTGGCCAGGCGCTCGATCTGGGCGATGGCTTCACCGACCACCTTGTCGCCTTCGCGGGCCTGCTGGTCAGCTGCTGCGGCGGCTTCGGAGGCTTCTTCGGCATTGCGTGCGACTTCCTGCACGGTGGCGGCCATCTCGTTCATCGCGGTGGCCACCTGGTCGGTCTCGACTTTCTGGCTGTTGACCCCGGCGCTGGTCTGTTCGGTGACGGCCGACAGTTGCTCGGCAGCGCTGGCGATCTGGGTCACGCCTTCGCTGATGCCGCCGATCAACTCGCGCAGGCCTACGGTCATGCTCTGCATGGCCCGTTGCAACTGGCCGAGTTCGTCCTGGCGCAACGAGGTCAGGTTATGGCTCAGGTCGCCGGAGGCAACGCGCTCGGCGACCTGGAGGGTCTGGTCCAACGGGATGATGATCTGGCGGGTGATCGCCCAGGCAGCCACCAGGCCAAAGATCAACGCCAGCACGGTAGCCAGCAGCAGAAGGTACTTGGCTTGTGCGGCGTCGGTATCGCGCACCACCGTTTGGGAAATGGTCAGCTTGTCGCTGTGACCCAGCAGTAGATCGCCTTGTGCGGTCATGATCTTGAGGGCAGCTGCGTTGGCCACCTGCGAGTCACGGTACTGGCTGACAGCGGCGCGGTAGGCTTGCAGCGAAACGCTGGCCTGTTGCAGATTGGTCGAATATTGCTCGGGCAGTTGGCCGTTGAGGCTGGCGATTTTTTTCAGGGCGTTGTCGATGGCATCCAGTGCCGGCTGCTCGGCTTCGACCTTGCCGCTGTAGGTGTAGCCGCGCACCTGGAAGCGCGCCTGCTGGATCAGCTTGCTCACGTCCACCACGCTGTTGAACAGGCTGACGCTGTCGCCTTGCAGCAACGACTTTTCGATCTCGTTGATTTTGACGACCGCATTGTCGGCGGTATCGCCCAGCTTGCTGCGGGCGTTTTCGCGGTTGGCGCCAGCCTGCACCATGTCGCTGAAAGCGCGCTTGTACTGGTCCACAGCGGCCAACTGTTCATCGACCAGGGCCGTGTCGGCGGGTTGTTCAATCAGCGTGCGGGCGGTCTTGAGGCCGCTGTCGAGCTTGTTCAGTAACTCGCTGACCGCGCCCGGGCCTTGTTCGCCACGACGCATGTCATAGTCCAGGCGTGCGAGACGCAAGTCCTTGGTCAACCCATTGAGGCTGGAGATAAAGCCCAGCTTGTCACCGCGACTGATCACATCGCCCAGGCCTTTCCAGCCGGTGAGGGTGATCATCACTGTGAGCAGTAATACCAGGCCGAAGCCTACGCCCAGTTTGGTTTTGACGCTGACATTCCCCAGCTTTTCGGCTAACCAACGATACATGCTGCGAACTCCCGTGGAACAAGGCTTGGACTTATTCAGGAGTTATCGGCACGGTTCCGGGATTCTGTAGCGATGCAGACCAATGTGGGAGGGGGGCAAGCCCTCTCCCACATTGGATGTGTGGTGTGTTTAGAACAGGCGGGCGAGGAGGGCCGTCACGGCGGTTTCGACCCGCAGGATCCGGGCGCCGAGTTGCACCGGCTGCAAGCCGGCCTTGGCCAGCAGGTCGACTTCGTAGGGAATCCAACCGCCTTCGGGGCCGATGGCGAGGGTCACCGGCTCATCCAGCCCGCGGGGGCACGCTGGATAATCACCGGGATGGCCAATCAGGCCCAGGGTGCCTTCGGTCAGGGCCGGCAGGCGGTCTTCGACGAACGGCTTGAAGCGTTTTTCGATGATGATCTCGGGCAACACCGTGTCCCGCGCCTGTTCCAGGCCGAGGATCAGTTGCTCGCGAATCGCTTCGGGCTCCAGGAACGGGGTTTGCCAGAAGCTCTTTTCCACCCGGTAGCTGTTGACCAGCACCACCTTCGGCACACCCATGGCGGCCACGGTTTGCAGCACCCGGCGCAGCATTTTCGGGCGCGGCAGGGCCAGCAGCAGGGTCAGGGGCAGCTTGGTCGGCGGCGGTTGGTCGAAGCTCACTTGCAGTTCGGCTTCACTGGCTTCCAGGCGCAGCAATTGCGCGGCGCCCATCAACCCGCCGATGCGCCCCACGCGCAGGCTGTCGCCTACGGCGGCGCGGTGGACTTCCTGCATATGCACCAGGCGTCGATCACGCAGGATCACCCGGTCGGCCGCGATAAAGTCGGCCTCTTCAAGCAGCAGCAGGTTCACGGCTGGGTCGCTGGCGGCTGGTCGTCGTCGGCGGGTTGGTCATCCGGGTGTTCGCCACGCTTGCTGATCAAACCGCTGAACAGGATGCCGATCTCGAACAGCATCCACATCGGCACGGCCAGCAGGGTCTGGGAGAAGATGTCCGGCGGCGTCAGGATCATGCCGACCACGAAGCAGCCGATGATCACGTACGGGCGGATCTTCTTCAGATAGGCCACGTTGACCACGCCGATCCACACCAGCAACACCACCGCCACCGGGATTTCGAAGGCCACGCCAAAGGCGAAGAACAGCGTCATCACGAAGTCGAGGTAGCTGGTGATGTCGGTCATCATCTCCACGCCGGCCGGAGTGGCAGCGGCGAAGAACTTGAAGATCAACGGGAACACCAGGAAGTAGGCGAACGCCATGCCGGTGTAGAACAACAGGATGCTCGACACCAGCAGCGGCACGGCGATGCGTTTTTCGTGCTTGTACAGGCCCGGCGCAATAAAGCCCCAGATCTGATGCAGGATCACCGGGATCGCCAGGAACAGCGAGACCATCATCGTCAGTTTCAGCGGCGTGAGGAACGGCGATGACACGTCGGTGGCGATCATCGTCGCGCCGGCCGGCAGGTACTGGCGCAAGGGCGTGGAGACGAAGGTGTAGATCTGCTGGGTAAAGGCGAACAACCCGGCAAAGATGATGAAGATGGCCGCTACGCAACGCAGCAGGCGGGTACGCAGCTCGGTGAGGTGCGAGACCAGCGGCATGTGCTGGTCGTTTTCCGGTTTATCAGCGCTCATGGGGCTCGCGGCGGCAATGTAGGGTCATGGGGCGCGGGCGACGCGGCAGGCGTCGGCGCAGGCTCGGTTGGCGCGGTCGGAATCGGGGCAGCGGGCGCAGGCTCAACGGCGGGCGCGATGCTGTGCTCGGCCACGGGTTCCACCGGTCTGGCGGGTTCCTGGACGGGGGACAGAATCTTCCGGGCTTCCTGCTCCAGCGACAGAATGTGCTCGTTGTGCAGTTGCCGGCGGATCTCGTCGGCGCCGATTTCCCGTTCAACTTCCTGTTTGATCGCGTTGAAACTGCGTTTCAGGCGCCCGATCCACAGGCCGGCCGTGCGCGCGGCACCGGGTAGGCGTTCCGGCCCCAGTACCAACAGGGCCACGAGGCCGACGAGCAGCAGTTCAGAGAAGCTGATACCAAACATTAGTCAGTGCTCACGAGTCTTTGCGGGTCGGCTCTTCGACTTTCTCAGCCTGCACGTCGAAGGTGCGACGCTCGGTGATCGGCTGGGCGGCCTGCGGATGCACCGGCTGGGCCGGCGGCACCGGATTGGCGGCTGGGTCGGCAGGCTTTTCGTCGTCGTTCATGGCTTTGCGAAAGCCCTTGATCGACTCGCCCACGTCGGTGCCCAGGTTCTTGAGTTTCTTGGTGCCGAACACCAGTACCACGACCACCAGAATGACGATCCAGTGTTTCCAGTCAAAAATGCCCATGCTGCAAATCCTCTAGTCTTAGTTATTCAAGCGGACGGGCGCGAGGCCTTTTCGGCATGCCCGGACAAGCCGAAGCGACGGTCCAGTTCATCCAGTACGGCCTGTGGATGCTGCCCCAGTTGGGCGAGCATGACCAGGCTATGGAACCACAAGTCAGCGGTCTCATAGATGACATCGCTGCAGTCGCCGCTGATTTGTGCGTCCTTGGCGGCGATGATCGTCTCGACGGACTCTTCGCCGAGCTTTTCCAGAATCTTGTTCAGGCCCTTGTGGTACAGGCTGGCGACGTAGGAGCTGTCGGCGTCCGCACCTTTGCGGTCTTCCAGCACCTGGGCCACGCGGTTCAGGGTATCGCTCATGATCAGTGTCCTGCGGAGTAAATGGCGTGCGGGTCTTTGAGCACCGGCTCTACAACCTTCCATTCGCCGTTCTCGAATACGCGGTAGAAGCAGCTGTGACGGCCGGTGTGGCAGGCGATATCGCCAATCTGCTCGACCTTGAGGATCACCACGTCGGCGTCACAGTCGATGCGCATCTCGTGCAGGGTCTGCACGTGCCCGGACTCTTCGCCCTTGCGCCACAGTTTGCCACGCGAACGTGACCAGTAAATGGCGCGCTGCTCAGTGGCGGTGAGGCTCAGGGCCTCGCGGTTCATCCAGGCCATCATCAGCACGCGCCCGGTCTTGTAGTCCTGGGCAATGGCCGGCACCAGGCCGTCACTGTCCCACTTGATCTCGTCCAGCCAGTCTTTCATGTTCGGCTCCGGCAATTTGCGACAGTGTATAACCG
The DNA here is from genome assembly GCF_002742485.1 of Pseudomonas sp. 2822-17. Classification (NCBI taxonomy): domain Bacteria; kingdom Pseudomonadati; phylum Pseudomonadota; class Gammaproteobacteria; order Pseudomonadales; family Pseudomonadaceae; genus Pseudomonas; species Pseudomonas sp. 2822-17. Next base: position 336,994 of record NZ_LJRZ01000300.1, on the reverse strand, counting down.
GATTGGCTATCGACGCACGATCAGATAAACACCCACGGCGACCATGATCCCCGCTGGCCAATGGCCCAATTGATTCAACGGCCCGCCAATCGCCAGCATCACCCCGCCCACCAGGTGCGCCGCGCCGAGCAGGCGCAGGAACCAGTCGTCCTTGCGCTTGCGCCATGGTGGTTCCGGGTCCTTGGCGTGGGGCTGGGACATGCGTTCCAGCAGGTCGCGGGTCATGTTGGCCAGGTGCGGCAGTTGCTCCATCTGGCTGTGGAGGTTGCCCAGCACGGTTTTCGGGCTCATGCGCTCGCGCATCCAGCGTTCCAGGAACGGCTGGGCGGTGTTCCACAGGTCGAGGTCCGGGTACAACTGACGGCCCAGGCCTTCGATGTTGAGCAAGGTTTTTTGCAGCAGGACCAACTGCGGCTGCACTTCCATATTGAAGCGCCGCGCCGTCTGGAACAGGCGCATCAGCACCTGGCCAAAGGAGATGTCCTTCAACGGTTTTTCAAAGATCGGTTCGCATACGGTGCGGATAGCGGCTTCGAACTCGTTGAGTTTGGTTTCCGCCGGAACCCAACCTGAATCAATGTGCAACTGCGCCACTCGGCGGTAGTCACGCTTGAAGAAGGCGAACAGGTTGCGCGCCAGGTAGTCCTGGTCTTCCGGCGTCAGGCTGCCGACGATGCCGCAGTCGATCGCAATATACTGCGGGCTCCACGGGTTGACGGTGCTGACAAAGATGTTGCCCGGGTGCATGTCGGCGTGGAAGAAGCTGTCGCGGAACACCTGGGTGAAGAAGATCTCCACGCCGCGTTCGGCGAGCATCTTCATGTCGGTACGCTGGTCGGCCAGGGTCGCGAGGTCGGTGACCTGCACGCCGTAGATGCGCTCCATCACCAGCACCTTGGGGCGGCACCAGTCCCAATACACCTGCGGCACGTACAGCAGCGGCGAGCCTTCGAAGTTACGTTTGAGCTGGCTGGCGTTGGCGGCTTCGCGTAGCAGGTCGAGTTCGTCGTAGATGGTTTTTTCGTAGTCGGCGACCACGTCCACCGGGTGCAGCAGGCGCGCATCGGCAGAGAAACGTTCGGCGGCGCGGGCGAGGATGAACAGCCATGCCAGGTCCTGGCCGATGATCGGCTTGAGACCGGGGCGAATTACCTTCACGACCACTTCTTCGCCGGTCTTGAGCTGCGCGGCGTGGACTTGTGCCACGGAGGCTGAGGCCAGCGGCTCGACGTCGAAGCGGGTAAAGACGTCGCTGATCTTCTTGCCCAGCTGTTCTTCGATCAACGCCATCGATTGCTTGGAGTCGAACGGCGGCACGCGGTCCTGCAACAGCATCAGTTCGTCGGCGATGTCTTCGGGCAGCAGGTCGCGGCGCGTCGAGAGGATCTGCCCGAACTTGATAAAGATCGGCCCCAGGTCCTGTAGCGCCAGACGCAGACGCGCACCCCGGCTCAGCTCCAGTTGCTTGCGCGGGAACCAGCGCCACGGCAGCACATAGCGCACCGCCAGCAGGAACCACGGGAGTGGCAGGGCGAACAGCAGGTCATCAAGGCGGTAGCGGATTACGACGCGCTGGATACGAAACAAACGGCGGACGGCGAGCAGCTTCATGCGTTATCGCTTGGATCAAGGGAACGGCTCAGGCGCTCGAAGCGGGCCTCAAGGCGTTCCAGGTCGATTTTGGCCTTGTCGAGTTCGCGAAAGCGCGCTTGCGCTTCCCGTTCTCCGACCAGGGTGCGCGATTCTTCGCTCAGGTATTCGGCAAGGTTCTGGTTGAGGCTGGCGAACCCTTGCTGGTACCAGCGCGTGCGGCTGCGCAGGTGCCCGCTGATCAGTTGGGTGGCCACGGGGCCGATCCAGCGTGACAGCTCGTATTCCCAGTCCAGCTCCAGGTCTTGCAGCACGGCGGCCAGGTCCATCAGCACCGCGCTGTCACCTTCCAACGCCACTTCAGGGCTGTGCAGGATGGCGGTCTTGTTGCGGCTCAAGGCCAGGTGCAACAGGCTCGATGCCGGCGCACGCAGGGTGCAGTCGGCGTCGGCGGCCCATTGGCTGGCGAGCAGCAGGCCTTCGTCGCTGGGCAGGATAAACAGCTGCAAGGCGGGGCTGGTGCAATCGACGGCAATCACCTTGCCATTCAAATGCGCGAGCCGCGCCAGGGCGGTACTGTCCAGGCGCAGCACACGGTTGAGGCCGTGTTCGACGCTGGCGAGCAGGCCTGCGAACAGCATCAGGGCTTGATGCCGCGGTGCAGGGCGACGATGCCCGAGGTCATGTTGTGGTAGGTCACGCGGTCGAAACCGGCCTCTACCATCATCGACTTCAGGGTTTCCTGGTCGGGGTGCATGCGGATCGACTCGGCCAGGTAGCGGTAGCTCTCGGCATCATTGGTGATCAGCTTGCCCATCAATGGCATGAAGGCGAAGGAATAGGTGTCGTAGACCTTGGACATCAGCGCGTTGGTCGGCTTGGAGAACTCCAGCACCAACAGGCGTCCACCCGGCTTGAGGACGCGCAGCATAGAGCGGATCGCGTCTTCCTTGTGCGTCACGTTGCGCAGGCCGAAGGCGATGGTCACGCAGTCGAAATGGTTGTCGGGGAACGGCAGCTTTTCAGCGTCGGCCTGGACGAATTCAATATTCCCGGCCACGCCCTTGTCGAGCAGGCGGTCACGGCCAACCTTGAGCATCGAGCCGTTGATGTCCGCCAGTACCACCTGACCCGTCGGGCCGACGAGCTTGGAGAACTTGGCCGCCAGGTCGCCCGTACCGCCGGCGATGTCCAGCACGCGGTTGCCGGTGCGTACGCCCGACAACTCGATGGTGAAACGCTTCCACAGGCGGTGCATGCCGCCGGAGAGCACGTCGTTCATCAGGTCGTACTTGGCGGCGACGGAGTGAAACACCTCTGCGACTTTTTCCGCTTTCTGGCTTTCCGGGACGTTCTTGAAGCCGAAGTGAGTGGTGGGTTCGGCATCGCTGCCTTTGCGCTGATCAGTCATATCGCTGTCACCAAAAGAGAATGCGGGACATGATAATCCCCAAGGCCTGCTTTGTCTTGGCAAGGCTGCAGGTAAGATAGCTGCCCACCGAGACCTTTTGCCGCATTGAAGGCAGGCAAATCCCTATAAAGAGGAGTCATTGCAATGGCCCGTATCACCGTTGAGCGTGCACATTCCCTGGGTAAAGAAGGCGCACGGGCAAAGGCCGAGAAGTTGGCGCTCAAACTCAAGGAACAATATGGCCTGGAGCCTTCGTGGTCTGGCGACACCTTGAACCTCAAGCGTTCCGGGGTTAAAGGCACTGTATTAGTGGCGGATGATTCGCTGCGTATCGATGTGGAGTTGGGGCTGTTGATGTCGGCCATGAGCGGCACGATCAAGTCTGAAATCGAGAAAGCCCTGGATAAGGCGCTGGCCTGACCGATTGTTCTTAGGGTGCCGATTCTAATTTTCCAGCCTACTTTGTGCCCAGGCCCTCAACTCCTGTGGGCCGTTCCTCTCCCCCGATCTGCGTGAGGTGCACCATGGCCAAAGTTATCCTGAAGAAAAAAATCGACGTTCAGACCGGTGTCCTGACTGACGTTAAAACCTACGCCCGCAAGATCTGGCTGGCCGGTCTCGGTGCTTATGCGAAGGTCGGCAGTGAGGGTGGCGAGTACTTCAAAGAGCTCGTAAAGAGCGGTCAACATGTTGAAAGCAAAGGCAAAAAAGTTGCAGTTGAACAACTTGATGCCGCCAACAGTCAGATTGACCAAGTAAAGAGTAATGTCTCTGCCGTCAAAGGTCTGGTAGAAGTTCAGCTGGATAAAGTTGAAAAAGCTTTTGATACTCGTGTAGCCAGTGCCTTGAATCGAATCGGCATTGCGTCTAAACATGACGTGGAGACACTCTCTGCTAAGCTCGAAGAGCTGACGGCATTGCTCGAACGTGTCGCGCGTAAACACTAAGGAGACATCGGGATGGCTGTTAAAAAGACTACTCAGAAAGAAGGCAGCTCGTGGGTCGGGGAAGTTGAAAAATATTCCCGTAAGATCTGGCTTGCTGGTTTAGGCGTGTACTCGAAGGTTAGCAGTGACGGCGGCAAGTACTTCGAGACTTTGGTCAAGGACGGCGAGAAAGCCGAGAAGTTGACCAAAACCACGGTTGGTAAAAAAGTTGAAGCGGCCAAGGCAACTGCCGGTTCTGCCAAGTCGAGTATTTCTGACACTTGGGGCAAGTTGGAAGAGACTTTCGACAAGCGCCTGAACAGTGCCATTTCGCGACTGGGTGTGCCGAGCAAGGCCGAGCTGAAAACGCTGCACAGCAAGGTCGATACCCTGACCAAGCAAATCGAAAAACTCACCGGTGCCAAAGTCGCCCCGGCTAAAGCCGCTGCGGCTAAGCCGGCTGCCAAGCCAGTCGCTAAAACGGCTGCTGCCAAACCCGCCGCTAAAACTGCCGCCAAGCCTCTGGTAAAAGCCGCCGCCAAGCCTGCTGCAAAACCTGCGGCCAAGGCGCCGGCTAAGGCCGCTGCCAAGCCAGCCGCCAAAGCCAAACCAGTGGCTGCCAAAGCCGCTGCCAAGCCTGCGGCTAAACCTGCAGTGAAGGCCGTCGCCAAACCGGCAGCCAAACCAGCTGCTAAAACCGCAGCCGCCAAACCGGCAGCCAAACCAGCTGCTAAAACCGCAGCCGCCAAGCCAGCCGCTAAACCAGCTGCAGCCAAACCGGCAGTGGCCAAGCCTGCTGCAAAACCAGCCGCTGCGAAGAAGCCAGCGGCCGCGAAGAAGCCAGCAGTCGCGAAAAAACCAGCAGCGCCAGCGCCAACCGCTTCGACAGCCAACTCGGTGTCCGCGCCAGCGCCTGCTGCTGCCCCGACTGCAACGCCGGCAACCCCGACGCCATCCAGTCAGTCCTGATCCTTTCGGGACAAAAAATGCCCGGCCTGCAAAGGTCGGGCTTTTTTTTGCGCGTGATTCCAGCCTCTGTTCAGTTGTAGGTGATCGAAACGGTCACCGCGCTGGCCAGGGTGCCTTGGGTGATCGCCGCACCGGTTTTGTGGTACGCCGCCGTGAGGGGGATCACCGCTTTGTGGCTGCTCGTTGCCACCTTGCGGCTGCGCTGGGCGGGGGTGCCGTTGGCGGGAATGACAAAAGCTGGGGAGACGCGGTGCACCAGTTGAAGGGCGGTCCCCTTGGAGGTCCCCGTGTTGGAAAAAAGCTCGGCGTTGCCGGCGGAGGCTTTTCCTGCGAACAGAAACGTCACGTTACGTATATCCGACTCGCAGTCGGCAGAGACCTCGAAATCAAACGCGCCCGTACTGGGGGTTGCATCGAAGTCAGAGACCTTGACCGTCGGCAGCGTGATGCTGCGGTTCTCATCGCCGGCAGCCAGGTTGCATGTGCCGGCGTTGACTTGCCCGATAAAGGTCAAGGTGCCCGTGGTCTCGGCCTGTGCAGTATGGGTTATCAGGCTCGCCGTGATTGCCAGCAGCGGGGTGAGTGTTCGAATGCTCATCAAAGGGGTCTCGGAGTTTCAGTTATAGGTAATGTTGACGGTGGCGGTACTGACAAGAGTGCCCGGGGTGACTGTGCCGTTTTTGTGATAAGCAGCGCCCAGCGGCAAGACGGCGCGGTTGCCATCAACCACCACCGTGCGCGTGTTGTTATCGCCGTTGGCGCCGATGTTTTGGATCCCTCCACCTATGCGGGAGTAAAGCCACACATCTACTCCGCGAGCAGTGCCGGTATTGGCAAAAAGCGCTTCATGCCCTGGCGCGGGTGTGCCTGAAAAGCGAAAGGTGACATTGGATGCGTTGGTGCAGTGGGCGGTGAGCTCGAATTGGCGTTCGCCGGTATAGGTGGCGTTTTGAAGGGCGCTGACTTTGATCGGGTCGAGCGAGATCGTACGGTTGACGTCACCGGTCGCCAGGTCACAGGTGGCGCCAGGGGTGACAAAACGAACAGAGTTACCCAGGCGCAGGGTAAAGCCGTCTGGGCGTCCGTCCCTTTTGGCTGACCAGATTTCTCCGGCTGGTACCACCCCATCGGCGACAGGTGCGATTTTGTAGAGCTTCAATTCTGCGGCGGTGAGGCTGGGGGCTGTTCCACTTGAGGGCGCGCCTGGTTGAGTGTGCATTCCAAAGAAATTGGTGAATCCCCCGGCACTGGTGATGCGCAGACGTGCACCTACACCTGGCGCTTCGGTGCGATGGAACGGGGGGACCGGAGGCATGTTGAGGAATCGCCCGGTAATCCTCAGGTGCGCGTCCCTGCAGACCGCGAAAAAGGCAGGTGCGGTACCGCTGAATGCGCGACTGATGATTTCCCCGCCTATAGGTAGATCGGCCGGGACGGTGATCGTGTCAGGCAGATTGAGGGTGAGCGTGCTGTTCATATACCGGTCACAGTCTGCATGAGCGGCGATCGGCAGAACGAGGGCCAGGAGTGTGGAGATAAATTGCAGGGAGTGTTTCATCGTCAGTCTCGCAGTGAGGAATAGGCCTTGTCGGCCCGGCAAGTGCCAGAGTCCAATTGCCGCAATCGGTTGGCGCCCTCGGTGCTTGGTTGAACGTCGAGGTGGTAGCGCAGCCTGCAGGTGGCGCGGGCGCTGGATCCCCACCTGACCGTCAACTGCCCCTGCGTGCGAGGCACGCGGACAAAGGCCTTGCCGCCCTGGCCGACCACGCCGACGCTGGCGTCGTCTTCATCGAATACATCCGCGCCGAACGGTAACGGGCTGCCATCCTCGCGCCGCGCCGTAATCAAGAGGGCCTGGCCGCTGACGGTTTCAAACTGCACCTTCACCACCGACCCGGCGCGAGGCGCGACGTTTTGCGCGGCGGTCTTGAGTTCGACGTCGACGGACAGATCCCTGGGGTCCAGTTCAACGACGTTCTGGCGATAAGGCGTGAGGTGAGGTACCACGGCGAAGCCGCTTTTGCCGACCTGTGCACTGTGGTTGCCGTTGATCCGCGCGCCCAAGGCGTCGGGTGCCTGGACGATGCCGATGGTGTCGCCCAGTTCTGGGGCGAAGGTCACGCCGTCCGGGTGGGCGACAAGACCGCCGGTCATGCCAAACGAGGTTGTGCGATACGTGTTGCTCTGGCCGTAGCTGGCGGACAGCACCCCTGGGTTCGCCTGGTATTTCACGTCTGCGCTTGTGGCGTTACCGCTGCCGAGCGTTCGGCTGGCCCCCAGGCCGTAACTGAGCTCACTGCGCTCGCCGAGACTACCGCCCAGGCTGACGCGTTCGCCGCTGCTTTGATCGCCGCGGTAGGCCGTGGTGGTCAAGGTTGGCGCGTGCGCGTCGCTGCCCAGCGGCAGGCTCAGGGTGAAGTCTACTTGCTGGTCGACCCGCTCACTCAGCAGGTCCCGGTTGCGCTGCGCACTCACGGTGTAGTGCAGTCGCCTCCAGGTGCCGCTGTACCCGGCGGTGAACGTCAGGTTGCCGCTTTTACGGTTCCAGTAGTTCTGTGATGAGCCCGTCAGGTAAACCGCGCCTTGCTTAAGGCTCTGGTTGAGGCTGATGTCCATTCGGTCGCGCAGTCGCGATACGTTGTCCAGGCGCACCCCGTCGAGGGCGAAGTCGCGGATGCGTGCCGCATCGCCCACGTTCAGGAAGCCCTCGGTGGAATAACGGTAAGCGCCGAGGGCAAAGTGGGTGCCGGTATCGGCGAAATTCTTGCTGTAGCGCAGTTGCAGGCTTTGCCCCTTACGTGATCCATGCCCCGGCAAGTGGGCGTCGGAATAGGTCAGGTCAAGCGAGAGTGCGCCCAGCGGCGTATTGAAGGCGGTGCCCAGCAATTGTGAGCGGTAGTCATCGCCCATCACCCCGCCGGTGTACCCGGTCAGCAGGTTGCTCAGACCCTGCTGATAAGTGGCCTGCGCCAGCATTGGCGGGTGGCGCAGGCCAATCTCATCCAGCCGCCCGAGACTCAACGAGTAGCGGCTGAAACCTGGGCGCAGCAGGTGGGCATTGGCGGCGAACGGCACGATGAATTCACGCTGGCGCCCATCGGCCTCGGTGATCGTGACGTTCAGGTCGCCACCGTACCCGGTGGGGAACAAGTCGTTGAGCACGAAGGGGCCAGGCGCTACCGACACTTCGTCCAATAGCACGCCGCGCTGGCGCACCGTGACGCGCGCATTTGTCTCGGCAACGCCGCGTACCACGGGCGCAAATCCGGTCTGGGAGTCGGGCAGCATGCGGTCATCGCTGAACAGGCTGGCGCCGCGCAGGCGCACGCTGTCGAACAGTTCGCCGGGGGTGTAGATCTCGCCCGCAATCAACTGTGAGCGCAACGTGCTCCATTCGCGCTGCACGTAAGTGGCGTTGCTTTGATAACCGGAACTGAGCGTGGAGCGGCTGTAGCTGCCGTTGTGGCGCCAGTGCCAGTCGCCCAGGTTGAGCCCGGTGTTGAGGCCCAGATACTGGGAGCTGATGGAGCGGCCATTCGTCTGGGTGGCGAAGGTGTTGGCGTTGTAGCGTACAAAGGCGGCATTGATCCCGTGGTCCCATTGCTGCGGGTCGACATAGCCCCGTGCCTTGCGCGCCAGGTAAACCTGCGGAACCTGCAGGTCCAGGCGGTTTTCGCCGGAGTCGAACTCGCTGCTGGCGCCGGGCAGGTAAGTCGCAATATCCGCGCAGCGGGCAAACGGGGCGGCCGGTGTCTGACCGGCTTCGACAGGCCGCTGTGCGACCGTGTCCAGGTTGATGCCAAACCTGAGCAGTGCATCGCGCTCCAGGCACAGTTGTGCGGCTTTCTGACCGTTCACGGCGACGAAGTGCACGGTTTCACGGCCTGTCCACTGGCCGTTGAGGTGCACGTCGGTGCGATAGTTGCCGGGCAGGGTGACATTGCCTTGGTTGAACTTTGATACGTCAACCCGCACCCCGGTCGCATCCGTTGCAAAGAAGGCGGGGTTGAATTCCACAGGCTCAGCCCCGTGGGCACCCATGGCGTGCGCGCCACTCACCAGCAGCAGGCAGTGCGCTGTAAGTTTAAAACTCATGTTTACGTTCTCAAAAACAGCCGCTGTCCAACCGGCGGCATGGGGCGTCCCTGCCCCATCAAATGGGCGTCAGCAGAAGGTGTGTGATGAAGCGCGTGGCCTGGCCAGCCGGATGGCTGAACGTCGGGAAGCGACGGTGAAGGCCGCCTGTCTACATCGTCATGGCAAGACCTTGGCGTTGTGCTGGACCTTGACCCCAAAATCGTCGAGCGTTTCGAACGCTACGGTCGCAGCGCTGCTCGGCGGAGTCTTGAGGCTGGGTAGCTCAAAGCGATTGCGCCCGCCCGGAATCACCATGTTTGCGGCACTTGAAGCCGATGTTTCGCGGGGATGACGCTGCCCGGCTACCTGCACTTCAATCTGCTCGAAGGTCACGTGGTAGGGGCTTGGGTTATAGACTTCCAATGCCTGGTGCTGCCCCGTCGATACGACGCGCCACTGCAGTTTTCCAGGCGCGGCGTTGACGTCGTAAGGCAGGGTCGATGGGCGATAAAGCAGCTTGATCCGGGAGCGAAAAGCCAACTGCAACTGATTGCCTTGTTGGGCGTCTGGCGACTGCGAGGGCACTTCCAGCAGGTTGAACCAGAACAGGCTTTCCTGCGCCGCCGCAAGCGTTGCTCCGGTGTAGGCCAGGCGCACAACCTGTTGTTTTCCGGGCTCCATCCGAAAGATCGGCGGCGTGACCACAAAGGGGATGCCGGCCAGGTCCGGCGTCGAGTATTCGTCTCCATCGTCCAGCCAGGTCTGCACCAGTACCGGTGTCTGGTTCTTGCTTTCGAGCCTGACGGTGACCTCCCTGGCGGCCTGCGGGTAGACAATTCGGGTGCTATTGATCACAACGCTCGCATACAGGGCGTGGCTGGCGAACAGCACAACCACCGCTGTCAGCAGCTTGGCCAGCCGGTGTGAAAGGGAAGCGGTCTTCATGCCAAAAGTCATCCTGCGCAAGAGGTGCACAGATTCGCCGAGTGGCGTACCCGGGCACCAAAGTCACTGACGGTGGTGAATTCGATGCTGCTTGCGCCACGGGGGCGATTGCGCAGCAGCGGCATAACAAACAGTTTCACGTCACCGGCCGGGAGCAACAGGCCGTCGTTGGCGTCCTTGCTGGGCGCCTTGCTGAACCGTTTGCCGTCGCTCAGCAAGTCGAGTGAGGCCAGTGAAATATGGTAGGGCGTGGGGTTGGTAGCCTGCAGGGCAAAGCCTTGTTCGTGGGCCACCAGTGCCCACTGCAATTTTTCCGGGGCGTTGCCAACGGTATAGGGCAGTGCCTGTGGCCTGAGGAACACGCGCAAACGGGTGCGAAATGACAGTTCGATCTGGTTTTTTTGCGCCGCATCCAGCGCGCGCGGTGGTACTTCCAGAATGTTCAGCCAGAACAGGCTTTCGCGGTCGTTGGGCAGTGGTTCGCCGGTGTAGCGCAGGCGCAGCGCCTGTTGCTGGTAGGGCTCGATCCGGAAGATCGATGGCGACAGCGTGAACGGCACCTGTGTTGTCGCCGGTGTGGAGTGCCGGTCGCCCCTGTCCAGCCAGGGTTGTACCAGTGCGGGGCGGTTTCCCTTGTTTTCCAGGCGCACCACGACCTCCGGTTGTCCGACAGGGTAGATCACTCGCGTGCCGTGAATAATTACGCTGGCATGGGAGGGCAGCGCCAGTGGCAACAACACGCCAAACGCAAAGGCAGCAAGCCAGGCTGTTTTTTTCATCGTCTGAAGTCTCATGGCATAAGGCGGCCTGCATACACAGGCTTGCCCGGCCTTACTCGGCGTATTCGATCGTAAAGCCAACGCGGGTGCTGACCTTGCCTTCGCTAGCGGGCCCGCTTGCGTATATTTGCGCGGCCAGCGGGATAACGGCCTGGTTGTCGGCGATCACCACGCCTGCCGATTTCTCGGTGTAGACGTTAATGGGCGAGCCATCACGGTTAGTCACTTCGACCTGCACATTCTTGGCGTGGGTGGTGTCGGACGGGTCGTCGTAACCGTCGATGTTCAAGCGCCCGGTGGCCACGTCGATGGCCGGGCTGGTCGGGTCAAAGGCAACCATTGCGGTGCGGCCGTTGGTGCAGCTGCCCTCGCCGGGCGCGCCAATACGAAGGGTGAAGCCCGTCAGGTTGGCGCGATTCCCCGCCGTCGCCAGGCGTGCGGCAGACACGCCGCCCAGGTTGACGTCCTTGACCACCTTGCCCGCGCCCGGTTCAGCCCCTTCGACCGTGCAGGTCACATCCGTCACCAGGCCGCTGAAGTTGATAACGCCATCAGCGGCATGCGCAGAGTGTGCGACAGCGCCAGCCAAGGTCAGAGCTGCGGCAACGTGGGATAAAGCGATGAGTTTCATGGAGTGTCCAGTTGTGAATGACTTGGGTAATTGCCACAGGTAAAGCGCGGTGTTCTGAATGCTTGGCATGTGGTGGGTGACATAATTTGTATCGAAAAGTGAATTTCATCTATAGAGATGTATCGAGTTTTGGTTCGAGATAGTTCGAAAGTGTATTGTTTTATTTAAAAATTTTACGAGGGCGTGGCGTGGCATAAAAGTTGTTATAAGAAAGTTCTGTAAGGGAACTCTGTAAGATGCAGCGCTATATATAGCTGTGCAGTATTGAAGCCTGTGTTTGGCTGAGGTAATAAACAGGCTGTGTGCGGCGCTGTATTTGCTTATGCGGGAGTCTGGAATGCCAACTTCAAAAGGCAATACGTGTACCGTGATGTTGCTGGATGACCATGAAATGGTTCGCCAGGGCATCGAGTTGAGCCTGAATATGGAGCCCGATCTTGAGGTGATCGGTTCCTTCGGGACCGGCAGGGATCTGCTGGACGCCCTGGGCCGGCGGCCGGCGGATATCGTGGTAATGGACTTTATCCTGGCACCGTCGCAAAGCGATGGCCTCAGCCTGATCCAGGCGTTGAATAGACGCTTCCGTCAATGCAGGCCTTTGATTGTCTGTTCCCATTACACGCCTGCAACGGTATCGCTGTCTTTGAAGGCAGGCTGCTGGGGCGTTCTGGGTAAAACCCAGAATCTGGCTGAGCTGATGACCGCTATCCGAACGGTCGCCCAAGGGCGCATTTACTTGCAGCCTTGTATGGTGCCGGCGTTGCAAGGCATGCAGTCCTTTGCCCATGTTGCGAATATGAAGTCGAAGCAGGATGTATCAACGCCGATGCAGTTGAATGTGTGTCTCACGCCCAAAGAACAGGAAGTACTGCGGTGTTTTCTGGATGGGATGTCGGTGAATTCCATTGCAGCAAAGTTTTCGCGCAGTGCAAGTACCATCAGTACGCAAAAACAATCGGCCTATCGAAAGTTGGGCATCAAGAACGACAGTGAACTATTCAAGTTTACCCAGCAGTTCGGCGAACCTGGCTGACGGGTTTTCAAACCGTGTCTTCCAGATAACGCAATGCCAGCCGCTCTGTCGCCAGCCGGGCCGGTAACAGCAAATGCGGCGCTACCAGCATCATGATTTGATACACCACCACCCGTACCTCACCTTCGCGATCAAGTATCCGCTGGTAATCCAGCGAGAACAGCAACGTCATGGTGATCTGCTCCACCAACTGGCCCAGCGCCTGGGTGTCACTGACCACCTGCCCGGCGGCCTTCAATCGAGCCAGCAATGAGGCCAGTGTGCGTTTGAGTGCCGTGAGCAGGCTGCGAATGCCCTTGGCCAGTTTCGGCAGGCGTCCTGCCAGGTTGGACAAGTCCTGGAACAGAAACCGGTAGTGAGCCATGCGCTCGACGATCAGGTGCAGGAACAGCCAGTAATCCTCCGCCTTCAGTTGTGCGTCTGCGGGCGGGTCCAGCAACGGTGCCAGCTCACATTGAAAGCGTTCGAACAGGCCAATGACCAGCGGCTCCTTGCCATGGAAGTGGTAGTAGAGGTTGCCTGGGCTGATCCCCATTTCATTGGCCACCTCCATGGTCGATACATTCGGCTCGCCCTTGTGGTTGAACAATTGCAGGGCACATTCAAGGATTCGGTCGCGGGTCTTCATCCAGTCTTCTTAATGTGATCGTTGAGCTCAGCGCACCCGCACATAGGTGCCCGGTGCCGCTTCCATCGGTGGGTAATTCTGGTTGCCCAGGGCGGTGAGGGTTTCGCGCTGCACGCCCGAGCGCTGCTGGATCCACTCCAGCCACTGGGGCCACCAACTGCCTTCGACATGACTGGCGTCGTAGTACCAGGCGCGTGGATCGCTGCTCAGCTTGAGGTTTTCGACGTAGTTGGCCTTGGGGTTGCCCGGCGGGTTGAGGATGCTCTGGATATGCCCGCTGTTGGACAGCACGAAACGCCGATCGCCGCCCAGCAATTGCGTGGAGCGGTACACCGCGTCCCACGGCGTGATGTGGTCGTTGATCCCGGCCACGCTGAAGCTGTCCACTGTCACCTTCTGCAAGTCGATGGGCGTGCCGCACACCTCCAGGCCGCCGGGATGGCTCAGGGGGTTGTGTTTGAAGAAGTCCAGCAAGTCGCCGTGCAGCGCGGCGGGCAGGCGCGTGTTGTCGTTGTTCCAGTACAGGATGTCGAAGGCAGGTGGTTCCTTGCCCAGCAGGTAATTGTTGATCCAGTAATTCCAGATCAGGTCGTTGGGGCGCATCCAGGCAAAGACCCTGGCCATGTCGCGGCCGTCCAGCACACCTTGCTGGTAGGAACGACGCTTGGCGGCTTCAAGGGTTTGCTCGTCGGCGAACAGCATGGCGGGGCTGTCGATCTGGCTGTCCAGCAGGCTCACCAGGTAGCTGGCGCTGGAGATGCGGCGCAGTTGGCGCTTGGCCTGCAAGTGGCCTTGCAGGGCGGCGATGGTCAGGCCACCGGCGCAGGCGCCCATCAGGTTGACCTCGCGGGCGCCGGTGATCGCGCGGCAGACGTTGAGCGCTTCTTCCAGCGCCGCCACATAGGTGGACAGGCCCCATTCGCGGTGGCGCACATCCGGGTTGCGCCAGCTGACCATAAAGGTCTGCAGGCCATTTTTGAGGGCGTACTGCACAAAGCTGTTGGCCGGGCTCAGGTCGAAGATGTAGTACTTGTTGATCTGCGGCGGCACGATCAGCAGCGGCTTGGCGTACTGTTTTTCGCTCATGGGCTTGTACTGGATCAGCTCCAGCAGCTCATTGCGAAACACCACTGAGCCTGGGGTAGTGGCGACGGTCTTGCCCACTTCAAAGGCGTGTTTGCTGACCTGGCGCGGCAGGCCGTTGTTGTGCAGCAAATCTTCAAACAGGTTGCTCACGCCGCGCACCACGCTGTTGCCGCCGGAGTTGAGCAACTCCTTGATCGCCAGCGGGTTGAGCAGGGTGTTGGAGGGTGATACCGCATCGTTGAGCAAAGCGAAGGCGAAGTGCGCACGGGCGCGGTCATCGGCGTTCAGGGAGCTGTCGTCGATCCAGTGGCGGGTCTGTTTCTGCCAGCTCAGGTAGGCTTGCAGGCTGCGCCGATAGAACGGGTTGAGCGTCCAGGTCGGATCGACGAAGCGGCTGTCCCTTGGGTTGGGCTCGTGCACCGTCTCGCCCATCAGCACCCGCCCGAGTTGACCGCCCAGTGCCAGGGCATGCCGGGCGGTATGCACCGGGTTGCGCAGGCCATGGGCAGCGACGCTGCGCAGTGTGGAGAGCAAGTCCCGACCGCGCAGGCCGGTGATCGCACTTTGGGCGTTGATGAACGCGGCGGGTGTGGGCGCCGGGTTCGTCACGGGTCTTTCTCGCATGAGCCAACACTCCTTCGTCAAGCCATCAACAGGCACGCCAATTCAGAACCATAGTCGGTTCCTGGCAAGTTGCGCGGCGGTGCGGTCCTTACACTGCCGGTCGCGGATGAATCACAGCGCGCAGGCGCTCCTCCTCCAGAAACTTCATGATGATCGGCGCCACGGCTTCGGCCCGGGTGATCAGGAACAGGTGGCCGTCATCGATGATGTGCAACTGCGCGTTGGGAATGCGCCAGGCGAGCATGCGCATGTTGACCAGCGGGATCAGCGGGTCGTCGTCCCCGGCCAGCACCAGCGTGGGCTGGCGGATCTTGTGCAGCCAGTGAATGCTGGTCCATCCCAGCCCCGCAAACAGCTGCCAGTAGTAACCCAGCTTGCCGGCCGAGCGCACTTTGCTGGCGTGTTCGGCGGCCAGCTTGGAATCGCGGCGGAACGAGCCGCCGTAGATCATTGGCGCAATTCGCACCACGTGGGAGGGTTGAATGTATCGTCTCGGGCTCGCCATCAGCCACAACACCTTCGGCTTGCCGGGCACCATAAAGGCCCCGGCGGCGGTGGCGGCCAGGATCAGCTTCTTGCAGCGTTCCGGGTAGTCGTAGGCGAACTGCTGCGCCAACGCACCGCCCCAGGACACCCCCACGGCATTCACCTGGCCGTAGTCCAGGTAATCGAGCATGCGGGCGGTGAGCTTGGCCAGGCCGGGAAACCGATAGGGCCGCTTGGGCGTCGACGAACCGCCCACGCCCGGTACATCGAAGGCGATCACTTCCAGGTCCGGGTCCAATGCCTGGACGAACGGAAACACCAACTCAAGGTTGGCGCCGATGCCGTTGAAAATCAGCAATGGCGTCAAATGAGGCTTGCCTGGGCGTACCGCCGTACGGATGGTCTGGCCATCCAGGTCGATGGTACGAAAGATGAACGGTTGCGGCATGCTCAAGCCCTGTGAGATGTGACGGTTGGAATGCAGGCCAAATGTGGGAGGGGGCTTGCCCCCTCTCACACTTGACCGCATTTCAATTTAGCGTTCGTGTACATAGGTGCCCGGTGCCGCTTCGGCTGCGGCGTAGGTTTTATTGCCTAATGTCGTCGGTGCTTTCTTCAGCTTGCCCGCCCGTTCCGCCTGCCACGCCTGCCAATGCAACCACCACGAATCAGTGTGCTTGGTCGCGTTCTCCTGCCATTCCAGTGGCTTGCCCGCGAGGCTGTCGCTAGTCTGGTAGCGCGCCTTGGGGTTGCCCGGTGGGTTGAGAATGCTCTGGATATGCCCGCTGCTGGACAACACAAACTCCACCTTGCCGCCAAACAACTGCGCCGATTTGTAGCAGGACTGCCACGGTGTGATGTGGTCATTGGTGCCGGCCAGGGAGTAGATGTCGGCGGTAACCTGCTTGAGATCGATCGGCGTGCCGCACACTTCCAGAGCATTGGCCCGCACGAGTGGGTTGTTCTTGAACAACTCGATCAGGTCGCCGTGGAAGGCGGCCGGCAA
This sequence comes from Pseudomonas sp. 2822-17, assembly GCF_002742485.1. NCBI lineage: Bacteria > Pseudomonadati > Pseudomonadota > Gammaproteobacteria > Pseudomonadales > Pseudomonadaceae > Pseudomonas > Pseudomonas sp. 2822-17. The sequence continues at coordinate 320,803 of NZ_LJRZ01000300.1, read as the reverse complement.
GCGCGTGGTGTCGTTGTTCCAGAACAGGATGTCGAACACCGGCGGTTCGTTGCCCAGCAGGTAGTTATTGACCCAGTAGTTCCAGATCAGGTCGTTGGGCCGCATCCAGGCAAATACCTTGGCCATGTCGCGGCCTTCGAGCACGCCGGCCTGGTAGGAATGGCGCTTGGCCGCTTCCAGCGTCTGCTCGTCGACGAACAGCGCCACCTGGGTATCCAGCGTGGTGTCCAGCACACTGACCAGCAGGGTCAGGGCGTTGACCTTTTTCTCCCCCAGCGCGGCGTAGTGGCCGAGCAGGGCGGTGCAGGTAATGCCGCCGGAGCAGGCGCCGAGCATGTTGATGTCTTTGCTGCCGGTAATCGCCGTGACCACATCGACCGCTTCCTTGAGCGCCTCGATATAGGTCGACAGGCCCCATTCGCGCTGGGCCTTGGTCGGGTTGCGCCAACTGACAATAAACGTCTGCTGGCCGTTGCGCAGGCAGAAACGCGCCAGGCTCTTATCCGGGCTCAGGTCGAATACGTAGAATTTGTTGATCTGCGGCGGCACCACCAGCAGCGGGCGTTCATGCACCTGTTCGGTGATCGGCTTGTACTGGATCAGCTCCAGCACATCGTTGCGAAACACCACCGCGCCTTCAGTGGTGCCCAGGGACTTGCCCACTTCAAAGGCGCCCATGTTGACCTGGCTCGGCATGCCGCCGTTGTGCACCATGTCCTTGGCCAGGTGCGACAAGCCATCGAGCAGGCTCTTGCCGCCGGTTTCAAAAAAGCGTTTGACCGCCGCCGGGTTGGCCGCGCTGTTGGTGGGGGCCATGGCTTCGGTCATCAGGTTGATCACGAAGTGGCCACGGCTGATGTCCTGGTCCGACAGGCTGCTGTCGCCGATCCAGTCGTGCAGTTCCTTGCGCCACGCCAGGTAGGTTTGCAGGTAGCGCTTGTAGAGCGGGTTCTGGCTCCAGGCCGGGTCGTGGAAGCGACGGTCATCGCTCTCAGGTACCAGCTCGGATTTGCCGAACATCACATTTTTTAACTCAATGCCAAAATGCGCGACGTGCTTGACGCTGTGCAACGGTTGCTTGATGGCTTGGGTCAGCACCATCTTCGCTGAGGCCAATAAATCCTTTTTACGTAACGCGATGATCGGGTTCAGCCCCAGGGTGTTTTCCGAGGCCTGGCGTTTCAAGTCATCGTTGTTCTTGTTACTCATCTACGACGCTCCATTGTCCGAAAGACGAGTACCGGGTACCGCTGTGCACCACCTTCGATACACAACACAAGCCTGGTACTGCGACTCGGGTGACCGTTGATACCGCATCGTCAAATGCAGGGAACTTGCCAGTTCCATTGGTTACCCGAGTTTAATTTTTTTCGCAAGCGGGCCAATCATTGACCACGCGACAGGGCATTCAAACAGATGAAATTAGAAAATGCCCTCTAAAGAGCGAGAGGCCTGGACTAGAGCATCAGCCGCACGACCGACTCACTCGGGTCGCGGGTTTTGCCGGCGGCTTTGAGCTCGGCGAGATAATCAGCCCACAGCGCGTCCTGACGCACGGCCAACTGATAGAGGTAGTCCCAGGTGAACAGTCCGCTGTCATGGCCGTCGTCGAAGGTCAATTTCAGTGCGTACTGACCGGCCGGTTCTACCTTGATCAACTTAACGTTGAGCTTGCCGAATTGCAGGATGGGTTTGCCGTGGCCCTGGACTTCAGCGGAAGGCGAGTGGGTGCGCAGCAACTCGGCGGGAAGTTGGTACACCTCATCGGGCCCATAGGTGAGGCCGAGAGTGTTGGAGGTTTTGTGCAGGTTTACAGCAGTAGGAAACTTAGCCATATGAGGTGATCCTGAATAAACCGGCTTAAAAATGTGGGAGGGGGCTTGCCCCCGATAGCCATGTGTCAGTCAGCATACATCTATCTGACAGACCGCCATCGGGGGCAAGCCCCCTCCCACATTGAAGCAAAGCAGTTGTGTGTGAGGCTTACAGAATATAGCGCGACAAGTCTTCGTTCTGCGCCAATTCACCCAGGTGGCTGTTGACGTATTCGGCGTCGATCTTGATCACCTCGCCATTCTGCGCACCGGCTAGGTCACCGGCGCTGAAGGACACTTCTTCCAGCAGGCGCTCCAGCAGCGTGTGCAGGCGGCGAGCACCGATGTTCTCGGTCTTCTCGTTGACCTGCCAGGCGATCTCCGCCAGGCGCTTGATGCCGTCCGCCTGGAACTCGATGCCCAGCCCTTCGGTTTTCAACAGCTCACGGTACTGCTCGGTGAGTGAGGCGTGCGGTTCGCTGAGGATGCGTTCGAAGTCGCCAGGGGTCAGTGCCTTGAGTTCCACGCGAATCGGCAGTCGGCCTTGCAGCTCCGGCACCAGGTCGCTTGGTTTGCTCAGGTGGAACGCACCGGAGGCGATAAACAGGATGTGGTCGGTCTTGACCATGCCCAGCTTGGTGTTCACGGTGCAGCCTTCGATCAACGGCAGCAGGTCGCGCTGTACGCCTTCGCGGGACACATCGACGCCGCCGGAGTTGCCGCGCTTGGCCACCTTGTCGATCTCGTCGATAAACACGATGCCATGCTGCTCGACGGCTTCCAGGGCCTTGGCCTTGAGTTCTTCCTCATTCACCAGGCGCCCGGCCTCTTCGTCGCGCACCAGTTTCAGCGCGTCCTTCACCTTGAGCTTGCGGCTTTTCTTCTTGCCCTTGCCCATGTTGGCAAACAGGTTCTGCAACTGGCTGGTCATTTCTTCCATGCCAGGCGGTGCCGAGATGTCGACGCCGGAGACTTCGGCGACTTCAATCTCGATTTCCTTGTCATCCAACTGACCTTCGCGCAGGCGCTTGCGGAACAGCTGACGGGTGTTGGAATCGGACGACGGCGCCGCGTCTTCATTGAAACCCATGCGCGCAGGAGGCAGCAGGGCATCGAGGATGCGTTCTTCGGCAGCGTCTTCGGCGCGGTGGCTGACCTTGGTCACTTCCTGCTCGCGCAGCATCTTCAGGGCAGCGTCGGCCAGATCACGGATGATCGATTCGACGTCACGGCCCACATAACCGACTTCGGTGAACTTGGTCGCTTCGACCTTGATGAACGGGGCATTGGCCAGCTTGGCCAGGCGCCGGGCGATTTCGGTTTTACCGACACCGGTCGGGCCGATCATCAGGATGTTCTTGGGCGTCACTTCAACGCGCAGTTCTTCGGGCAGTTGCATCCGGCGCCAGCGGTTACGCAGCGCGATGGCAACGGCGCGCTTGGCATCGTCCTGGCCGATGATATGGCGGTTGGGTTTGTGGGCGATTTTGCGGGGAGTCATGGACATAGTGTTTGGCGGCCTCAAGCGGGAACAAGCCTACGGCTTACTCGGCGAGGTCCTGCTCCTCAATGGTGAAGTTGTGGTTGGTGAACACGCAGATGTCACCGGCGATACCCAAGGCAGTCTCGACGATTTCGCGGGCCGACAAATCGGTTTTCTTCAACAGTGCGCTGGCCGCGGCTTGAGCGTAGCCACCACCGGAACCCATGGCGATCAGCCCGTGTTCGGGTTCAACCACATCGCCGTTACCGGTGATGATCAGGGACGCGTCTTTGTTGGCTACAGCCAGCATGGCTTCCAGGCGGCTGAGGGAGCGGTCGGTGCGCCATTCTTTGGCGAGTTCGACGGCGGCGCGTACGAGGTGGCCCTGGTGTTTTTCCAGCTGGCCTTCGAAGCGTTCGAAGAGGGTGAAGGCGTCGGCGGTAGCGCCAGCAAAACCGGCAAGCACCTGGCCGTGGTACAGGCGACGGACTTTCTTCGCGTTGCCTTTCATCACGGTATTACCCAGGGAAACCTGGCCGTCGCCGCCCATGACGACTTTGCCGTGGCGACGTACTGAAACGATGGTGGTCAAGGGGAGAGTCTCCACGCAGCGGGGCGAAAATGCCCTGATGGAAACTGATATGGGGGTGGTGGGGGTGATTTCAACCTTGGGTGGTTAGGGCGGACGAATGGTGTCTATGGGTCTGACACACTTTCGCGAACACCGAGAAACCAATGTGGGAGGGGGGGCCTCCCACATTTGACCCCTGTTGAGCCTGAATCAGCGGCTCTGGCGTTGTTGTAACAACAGGTTGCTAAAGCCGGCGCCAGCCAATTGCTTCTGCGCTACGGTCAATTGTTCGCGGTTGCTGAACGGCCCTACCAACACGCGATACCAGGTCGCGTCCTTTACCGTGCCGGATTCCACCGTCACCGTTTGCCCCAGCAGAATGATCTGCGCACGTACGCGATCCGCATCCGCCTGTTTCGGGAACGAGCCCGCTTGCAGGAAGAATTTGGTCACCGGCGCCGCTTTGGTCTCGGCAACTGGCGGCGCTGGCGGCGGGGTGATGCCGGCCAGTGCCGCCTGAGCGCGGGCGGTGTCGATCTTCGCGGCTTCAGCCGGCGTAACCGGAGTGGTCGGCACTTGTGGCGTCGGCAGGGTTTTCTCCGGCACGGCGTCGGGCGGTACGATCACTTCCGATTCGGGCAGCAGCGTGTAGAAGTCGTACTTCGGCTTCACGGGTGCAGTCGGGCTCGGCGCCGTCTTATTGGCTTCAGCGATTTTCGTGGCTTTCTGCTGCTCCTGTTTGACCCGTTTGACGTCATCGCCCTGGCCAGGATCCAGCTTCATCAGGAACACGATAAACGCACCGACCGAAAGGCCGATGGCCATCCACAACCAGCCCGGAATCGGCTTCTTTGCCGGGGCCTGGTAGCGACTGGCGCCGCGCTTGGGTGCAGGTTTTTTCTTGGCGGCCAACTTACATACGCTCCAGAGTTTCCAGGCCCAACAGCTCCAGGCCTTGCTTGAGGGTCCGTCCGGCCAATGCGGCAAGGCGCAGGCGGCTTTGCTTCTGGGCTTCGTCGTCGGCGCTGAGGATCGGGCAGTTCTCATAGAAACTGGAGAACAGGCCGGCGACTTCATACAGGTAGGTGCACAGGATATGCGGCGTGCCTTTTTCGCCGACGCTGTTCAGCACTTCGCCCAATTGCGCCAGTTTGGCGGCCAGTTCCTGTTCGTGGGGTGCGTCCAGCACGATCCGGCCTTCGACTTCGCTGAAGTCCTTGCCCAGCTTGCGGAATACGCCGGCCACGCGGGTGTAGGCGTACAGCAGGTACGGCGCGGTGTTGCCTTCGAAGTTGAGCATCAGCTCGAAGTTGAAGCTGTAGTCGCTGGTGCGGTGTTTGGACAGGTCGGCGTATTTCACTGCGCCAATGCCCACCACGCGGGCGATGTTGCGCAGGTCAGCTTCGGCCAGTTCCGGGTTCTTTTCCTTCACCAGGTTGTAGGCGCGGTCCTGGGCTTCGTTGAGCAGGTCGATCAGCTTTACGGTGCCGCCGTCGCGGGTCTTGAACGGACGGCCATCGGCGCCGTTCATGGTACCGAAGCCCATGTGTTCCATGAGCATCGGGTGAGTGACGAAGCCCGCACGGCGCGCCACTTCGAACACCTGCTGGAAGTGCAGCGCCTGGCGCTGGTCGACGAAATACAGCGCTCGATCGGCCTTGAGCACGCCACTGCGGTAGCGCACGGCCGCCAGGTCGGTGGTGGCATAGAGATAGCCGCCATCGGCCTTGACGATGATCACCGGCAGCGGCTCGCCGTCGGCAGTCTTGAATTCTTCGAGGAACACGCACTGCGCGCCGTTGCTCTCGACCAGCAGGCCCTTGGCCTTGAGGTCGTTGACTACATTGATCAGGTCGTCGTTGTAGGCGCTTTCGCCCATCACGTCCGCCATGGTCAGCTTGACGTTGAGCAGTTCGTAGATTTCCTGGCAGTGGGACAGCGAGATGTCCCGGAAGCGACCCCACAGCTCCAGGCATTCCTGGTCTCCGGCCTGCAGTTTCACCACCAGGCCACGGGCGCGGTCGGCGAATTCTTCGGACTCGTCGAAGCGCTTTTTGGCGGCGCGGTAGAAGTTTTCCAGGTCCGACAGCTCGTTGCTGGTGATCGGGTTTTCCTGCAGGTAGGCCATCAGCATGCCGAACTGGGTGCCCCAGTCGCCCACGTGGTTCTGACGGATCACGGTGTCGCCGAGGAATTCCAGGACCCGTGCCACGCCATCGCCAATGATGGTCGAACGCAAGTGGCCGACGTGCATCTCTTTGGCAAGGTTGGGTGCCGACAGGTCGATGGCCACGCGCTGAACGGGACCTGCCTTGCGCACGCCGATCTTCGCGTCGGCCAGGGCGGCATCGAGGCGCGAAGCCAATGCCTGGGTGTTCTGGAAGAAGTTGATGAACCCAGGGCCGGCGATTTCGGCCTTGGTCACGCTCTCGTCGACCGGCAGTGCGGCGATGATTTTCTCCGCCAGGTCGCGTGGCTTCATGCCGGCCGGCTTGGACAGCATCATCGCGATGTTGCTGGCGAAGTCGCCGTGGGTCTTGTCGCGGGTGTTTTCCACCTGGATCGCCGGCGTCAGGCCTTCAGGCAACACACCTTCGTTGACGAGTTGGGTGAGGGCTTGTTGGATCAGCTGGCGAATGGTGTCTTTCATGGTGTTCTCTTTCGACCGCAAGCGGCGGCGCGCGATGCGCAGGTGGAAAAACTGGGCATTATCCGTGGCGAGGGCGGGCTTGCCAACCTTCGCGGGACCTGTGGCGTGGGTTAATACAAATCTACCGGGTCTACATCCAACGACCATCGCACCTGTCGGCCGCTGGGCATTTGCTCCAGGGCAAGCAACCAGCTACTTAATAGTCGATGCAGCGGTGCGCGAGACGTTGCCTGCAAGAGTAGTTGAGCGCGATACCGTCCGGCACGGCGCTCCATGGGCGCGGGCACCGGGCCGAGCAGTTCGATGCCGGTGAGGCCCAGTTCGCCGAGCAAACCCTCGGCGATGCTGCAGGCTTCATCCAGAAAACCTTCAGCCTGGCCCGGTTTGTGGGCTTCGGCACGCAGCAGCGCCAAGTGTGCAAACGGCGGCAGGCCGGCGGAACGGCGTTCGCTCAGTGCCTGCTCGGCGAAGGCGAAATAGCCCTGCTCGGTCAGTTGGATCAGCAAAGGGTGGTCAGCCAGGTGCGTCTGGATAATCACCTTGCCCGGCTCCTCTGCGCGCCCGGCGCGACCCGCGACCTGCACGATCAACTGCGCCATGCGCTCGCTGGCGCGGAAGTCGCCGGAGAACAAACCGCCGTCGGCGTCGAGGATCGACACCAGGGTCACCCGTGGAAAGTGGTGGCCTTTGGCGAGCATCTGCGTACCCACCAGGATGCACGGCTGGCCTTTCTGAATGGTGGCGAACAGCTGATTCATCGCGTCCTTGCGCGACGTGCTGTCGCGGTCGACCCGCAGTACCGGGTAATCCGGGAACAGAATGCCCAGGCGTTCTTCGGCACGTTCGGTGCCTGCGCCCACTGGTCGCAGGTCGACTTTGCCGCACTGCGGACAGTGGCGGGGCACCCGTTCTACATGGCCGCAGTGGTGGCAGCGCAGTTCGCCGTGGCGTTGGTGCACGGTCATGCGTGCGTCGCAGCGCTCGCATTCAGACATCCAGCCGCAGTCATGGCACAGCAGCGTCGGTGCAAAGCCCCGGCGGTTGAGAAATACCAAAACCTGCTGGCCGGCGGCGAGGGTCTGGCCGATGGCTTGCTGCATCGGCCCGGAAATACCGCTGTCCAGCGGACGGCTTTTGACGTCCAGGCGCAGGAATCGTGGTTGCTTGGCGCCGCCGGCACGCTCATTCAGGCGTAGGAGGCCATACCGACCGGTGTAGGCGTTGTGCAGGCTTTCCAGGGACGGGGTGGCAGAACCGAGCACAATCGGAATGCCTTCCTGGCGTGCGCGAACCAGCGCCAGGTCGCGGGCGTGGTAGCGCAGGCCTTCCTGCTGTTTATAGGAGCCGTCGTGCTCTTCGTCGATGATGATCAGGCCCGGGTTCTTCATCGGCGTGAACAGCGCCGAGCGGGTGCCGATAATAATGTCGGCCTCGCCATCCCGCGCCGCCAGCCAGGACTCCAGGCGTTCACGGTCGTTGACCGCCGAGTGCACCAGGGCGATGCGCGCATTGAAGCGCTGCTCGAAACGCGCCAGGGTTTGCGGGCCGAGGTTGATCTCCGGGATCAATACCAGCGCCTGCTTGCCGGCTTGCAGGGTTTCGCGGATCAACTGCAAATAGACTTCGGTCTTGCCGCTGCCGGTGACGCCGGCCAGCAGGAACGCATGGAAACTGTCGAAACCTGCGCGAATCGCTTCATACGCTGCGCGTTGCTCGGGGTTGAGCGGCAATTCCGGCTGGGCCAGCCAGTGTTCGTGGCGTGGATCGGGGGCGTGCTTGCGGATTTCCACCTGCACCAGGCCTTTGGCGAGCAGCAGGTCGAGGCTGTCCTTGCTCAGCATCAGCTTGCTCAAGAGCTGATGCGCCACGCCGTGGGGATGCTGCGCCAGCGTGGCCAGGGCTTCACGTTGGCGCGGGGCGCGGGCGATGCGCGGGTCGTCGAGGCGTGCACCGGGCACTGTCGACCAGAATCGTTCCTGGCGTGCTTCGGCCAACTCGCCCTGGCGCAGCAGCACCGGCAGCGCCCAGCTCAGGGTGTCGCCCAGGCTGTGTTGGTAATACTGGGCGGTCCACAGGCACAGCTTGAACAGTGCGGGTGGCAATGGCGCGGTGGCGTCCAGGATCGCCAGGGCCGGTTTGAGCTTCTCGGCGGGGACTTCGCTGTGATCGGCGACTTCTATCAGGACGCCGATCATTTCCCGTCGGCCAAAAGGTACGCGCACGCGCATGCCTGGCTGCAATTGCGCTCGCAGCACCCCGGCCGGGGCCCGGTAGTCGAACAGGCGGCGCAGGGGCGAGGGCAGGGCTAGGCGCAAAATGGCGTCGGGCACGCGGGGTTCCATAGTAAGGAGGGTGATGAGCAAGGGCGGGAGCCTAGCAGACGGGGGAAGGCTTGGGTATGCCACGGTTTTCTGATGAAAGGGGCTTTTATGTGGGGAATCGGCCGTAAGGTCCGCTTGCGCGTTTAAAAAGGTCTGGTAGAATCCGCGGCCTAATTACGTGCGGTATTCGACAATAGTGTCGAGTGGCGGCACGCTAGCCCGAGGAAGTGCCATGAAAGCCGATATCCATCCAGCGTACGAAACCATCGAAGTAACCTGCAGCTGCGGCAACAAGTTCGAAACTCGCTCGAACCTGTGCAAGCCACTGGGTACTGACGTATGCAACGAGTGCCACCCGTTCTACACCGGTAAGCAGAAGACTCTGGACACCGGCGGCCGCGTACAGCGCTTCGCAGATCGCTTTGGTGCTTTCGGCAAGAAGCCTGCTACTCCAGCAGAGTAAGGCTCAAGAGCCTTATGGGCTTTTGCCAGCTGTTAAAAAAGGCGTCCCTTGCGGGCGCCTTTTTTATGCCTGGGATTTGGCTGTCGGCCGCCCACGCGCAGGTGTTTTGCCCTGTACCGACGTCTGCGGCCCAGGTCGACGTGCAGCGTGTAGTGGATGGCGATACGGTGCGTCTCAAGGATGGCCGGAGCGTGCGGATGATCGGCCTCAATGCGCCGGAGACGGGTAAAAGGGGCCGCACCGACGAGCCGTATGCTGTGGCCGCACGCCAGCGTCTGCAGGCATTGGTGGCTGCCAGCGGCGGCCGCGTTGGCCTGGTACCGGGGCGTGAACCCAAAGACCATTACGGTCGTACCCTGGCCCACCTTTATGGTGCCAACGGCGAGAACCTGGAGGCGCAATTGCTGGCTGAGGGCCTGGGATTCCAAGTGGGGGTCGCGCCCAATGTGGATCTCGTCGCCTGCCAGCAGGCTGCGGAAAACAGCGCCCGTCAGGCAGGTCTGGGCCTCTGGCGGCAATCGCCGGTGCAACCCGTGGCACAGCTCAAGCAATCCGGCTTTGCCTTGGTCAGTGGTCGTGTGAGCAAGATCGAGCGCAATCGCGGCGGTGTCTGGATCGAATTGCAGGGTTCACTGGTATTACGCATTGCACCCGATCTGGCCCGACAATTCGACAGCAGCTTGCTCAATGGTCTGCAAGGCAAGACAGTCGAGGCGCGTGGCTGGGTGCAGAATCGCGCCAGGCGCGGCGGCCTGAAACGCGGTCAGGCGCGCTGGCTGTTGCCGCTGACCGATTCCGGCATGATTAAAACGACGTTTGAATAAATAATTGTAGACATTTTTTAAGTCGATTGTGAACAGTCTAGCCCTTGTATCCCGTGGCTTTAGACTAAAGTACGTCGCTGCAGGGCCTTGACACCCGTGACTGCCCAGTCTTGTAGGGGCTTTACGACACGAGTATCCTCGGCGGTCCGTCGACCAACAGTAAAAGCGGAATGCCGATATGTCTGATTTGAAAACTGCCGCTCTCGAATATCATGCCCATCCTCGTCCAGGAAAGCTGAGTGTAGAGCTCACCAAAGCCACTGCCACTGCCCGCGATCTGTCGTTGGCCTACAGCCCTGGCGTGGCTGAGCCCGTACGTGAAATCGCTCGTGACCCTGAGCTGGCTTACAAGTACACCGGCAAGGGCAACCTGGTTGCAGTGATTTCCGATGGCACCGCGATTCTCGGCCTGGGCAACCTCGGCCCATTGGCATCCAAGCCAGTGATGGAAGGTAAGGGCGTGCTGTTCAAGCGCTTCGCCGGCATTGACGTTTTCGACATCGAAGTCGACTCCGAAAGCCCGCAGGCCTTCATCGACACCGTCAAGCGCATCTCCATCACTTTCGGTGGCATCAACCTGGAAGACATCAAGGCACCTGAGTGCTTCGAGATCGAAAAGGCCCTGATCGAGCAGTGCGACATTCCGGTATTCCACGATGACCAGCACGGCACCGCGATCGTTACCGCGGCCGGCATGATCAACGCCCTGGAAATCGCTGGCAAAACCCTGTCCGACGCCAAGATCGTCTGCCTGGGCGCCGGTGCTGCGGCCATCTCCTGCATGAAGCTGATCGTGAGCATGGGCGCCAAGCTGGAAAACATCTACATGGTCGACAGCAAGGGCGTGATCCAGTCCGAGCGTACCGACCTGAACCAATACAAGGCGATGTTTGCCCACCCGTCCTCCAAGCGCACCCTGGCTGACGCCCTTGACGGTGCAGACGTGTTCGTTGGCCTGTCCGGCCCGAACCTGCTGAGCGCTGAAGGCCTGAAGTCCATGGCGGCCAACCCGATCGTGTTCGCCTGCTCCAACCCTGATCCGGAAATCGCTCCGGAACTGGCTCACGCCACCCGTAGCGACGTGATCATGGCCACCGGCCGTTCGGACTACCCGAACCAGGTCAACAACGTTCTGGGCTTCCCGTTCATCTTCCGTGGTGCCCTGGACGTTCGCGCCAAACGCATCAACGAAGAGATGAAAGTGGCTGCCGCCAACGCCCTGCGTGAACTGGCCAAACTGCCAGTGCCTCAGGACGTGTGCGACGCCTACGGCGGCGCCAAGCTGGAATTCGGCCGTGAGTACATCATTCCGAAACCAATGGACAAGCGCCTGATCACCCTGATCTCCGATGCCGTGGCCAAAGCCGCCATCGAGACCGGTGTGGCCACCCTGCCGTATCCGAAGAACTACCCGCTGCAAAGCGTGGATGATGTGTTCAACGGCTAAGCCGTTGTAGCGCACCAACAAAAAGCCCCGGCTCGTGAGAGTCGGGGCTTTTTGCTGGGGTGTGTCTGTGGAGATCAAATGTGGGAGGGGGCTTGCCCCCGATGGCGGTGTGTCAGTCACTCGATGAGTTGGCTGGTCCACGGCTATCGGGGGCAAGCCCCCTCCCACATTTGGTTCTGCGTAGGCTTGAGGTCCAGGTTAGAACAGGTCGATCGGCGCCGCCTCGTCCGCCGGCAGCGGGCTGCCCGGTGCAACGCCGTTACCCAGCTCATTGACCGAAGGCGGCGTGTCTTCGCTCTTGAACAGCTCGAAGTACGCGTTCGGCGTGCTTGGCGATGCCGCACGGCCACTCACCGGGTCGATCCGCAGGCTGAGGATGCCTTCCGGCTCCGGCTGCGTATGCAGCGGCTTGTCCTTCAGCGCCGCGCCCATGTAGCTCATCCAGATCGGCAGCGCGACCGTGCCGCCGAACTCGCGGCGGCCGAGGCTTTCCGGCTGGTCGTAACCGGTCCACACGGTGGTCACGTAGTCGGCGTTATAGCCGGAGAACCAGGCATCCTTGGATTCGTTGGTGGTACCGGTCTTGCCCGCAATGTCCGCACGGCCCAGGGCCAGGGCACGGCGGCCGGTGCCTTTTTTGATCACGTCTTCGAGGATGCTGTTAAGGATGTAAGTGGTCCGGCCATCCACGATGCGCTCGGCCACGGCGGGTGCCTGCGGCTCCGGTGCAGCAGCATTTGCGGCTGGCGCAGCGCCTGGGGTTGGCTCAATGGTGATACCGCCATTGCTCGGCGCTGCCAGCCCGTCAGTGGCTGCCACACCGTTGACCACATCGCCCGGCACTCGCGGCGGGTTGGCGGTGAACAGGGTATCGCCATTGCGGCTTTCGATCTTGTCGATCAGGTACGGCGTGATCTTGTAGCCGCCGTTGGCAAACGTGCTCCAGCCGGTAGCGATTTCCATCGGTGTGAGCGTCGCGGTGCCGAGGGCCAGGGACAGGTTCGGCGGCAGGTCCGACTTGTTGAAGCCAAAGCGCGTGATGTAGTCGATGGTCTTGCCAACGCCCATCGCCTGCAGCAAGCGGATCGATACCAGGTTGCGCGACTTGTACAGCGCCTCGCGGATACGGATCGGGCCGAGGAAGGTGTTGGTGTCGTTCTTCGGGCGCCAGACCTTGTCCAGGTACTCGTCGACAAATACGATCGGCGCGTCGTTGACCAGGCTGGCAGCGGTGTAGCCGTTATCCAGTGCGGCGCTGTAGATGAACGGCTTGAAACTTGAGCCCGGCTGACGCTTGGCCTGTGTGGCGCGGTTGTAGTTGCTCTGCTCGAAGGCGAAGCCACCCACCAGGGCGCGGATTGCGCCGTTCTGCGGGTCCAGCGAGACCAGCGCGCCTTGGGCCAGCGGTACCTGGCTGAATTTCAGGCTGTCGTCTTTTTGGCGTAACACGCGGATCAGGTCACCCACTTGGGCCACGTCCGACGGCTGCTTGGGCATCGGCCCCATGCTGTTGGTATTCAGGAATGGGCGCGCCCACTTCATGCTGTCCCAGGCGACATGGGCTTCGCCGGCACGGGTCAATACCTGCACGCCGTCTTTCTTCACCTGGGTCACGATGGCCGGCTCCAGGCCACTGATTGCGCGTTGCTTGCCCAGCTCGGTGGTCCAGGCGCTGAGGGTTTTGCCCGGCAGGCGCGATTCAGGGCCACGGTAGCCGTGGCGCTGGTCGTAGGTGATCAGGCCCGAATGCACTGCGTCATTGGCGATGTCCTGCAAGTCGCTCGGAACCGTCGTGGTCACGCGGAAACCTTCGGTGTAGGCCTCGCTTCCATAACGGCCTACCATCTCGGCACGCGCCATTTCGGCAATGTAGGGGGCGTTCACTTCCGGCGTCGGCACGTGATAGCTGGCGTTCAGCGGCTCGGCTATCGCGTTCTCATAAGCGGCTTGGTCGATCTTGCCCAGTTTGTACATGCGCCCCAGGATCCAGTCGCGGCGCTCTTTGCTGCGCGCCGGGTTGGCCAGGGGGTTGAAGCGCGAAGGCGCCTTGGGCAGGCCGGCAATCATCGCCATCTGCGCCAGGCTGGCGTCGCGAATGGACTTGCCGTAGTACACCTGGGACGCGGCTTCGATGCCGTAGGCGCGGTTGCCCAGGTAGATCTTGTTGACGTACAGCTCAAGGATCTCGTCCTTGGTCAGCTGACGTTCGATCTGCAATGCCAGCAGGATCTCGGTGGCTTTGCGCGAAAAGCTGCGTTCGCTGGTGAGGAAGAAATTCTTCGCCACCTGCATGGTGATCGTGCTGCCACCCGATTGAATGTGTCCGCTTTTTACCAATTGCGTGGCGGCGCGCACCAGGCTGCTGGGGTCGACGCCATAGTGATTGGCAAAATTATCGTCTTCGGCAGACAGCAGGGCGCTGATGAAATTGGGCGGAATGTCGGCAAAACGGATCGGTGTGCGGCGCATTTCGCCGAACTCCGCGATCAGTTTTTCATCGCTGCTGTAGACCCGCAAAGGAATCTGCAACTGGATACTTCTGAGTGCCTCTACGGAGGGCAAACCCGGACTAAGGTAGAGGTAGGCCCCGCTGAGTACGAGCAGCAGCCCGCAGACGATCGCGACAATGGAGTACCCGAAAAACTTCAGCAGACGAATCAAGGCTTTTGGATTTCCAGAGAAAAGAATGGGTTACGCGTCGGGGCATGCATGGCAAACGATGGATCAACCCGAGCTGCAGATAAAAGCGGGGAAAAACGCTGGGCATTAAAGCATTTTTCGCCTTGGGGCGTCATTCGCGGCGCTTGAACAAGTCGACCGAATGCAGGGTGTACAACAGCAATCAGGCGGTATGACAGGCAAAGTTTTAGGGAGTTTTATGGGAAAGGGATTTTTCAGGCGAAAAGTCGACACCGTCCTGGGTGTCGACATCAATGAAACGGCGATCAAAGTGGTTGAATTGAGCCGTTCAGCCAGCGGTTACATCGTGAAAGGCTACGCCACACAAGGGCTGCCGGCTCATGCGGTAGTCGACGGCACCTTGCTGGACCTGGAAGGCATAGGGCAGGCGCTGCACCTGGCTGTGTCCAGGCTGCATACGTCTGCCAGGCAGGCGGCGGTTGCCGTGGCGGGCCCTTCGGTCATTACGCGGGTAATCGAAGTGCAGGCGGGGCTCGACGACGACGAAATGGCGCGCAGGATTCAAGCGGAGGCGGATCAATACATCCCTTACCCGCTGGAGGAGGTGGCGCTGGACTTTCAGGTGCAGGGGATGTCGGAGCAGGATCCGACTCGGGTCGAAGTATTGCTGGCGGCATGTCTGAAGGAGCATGTCGAGGCCCGTGAAGCAGTTTTGGCCCTGGCGGGGCTGGTTGCCGGTGTGGTCGATGTCGAAGGGTTTGCATTGGCGCGCGCTTGCAGTCAGGATTTCGCCAGCTTCACACCGGGCCATCGAGTCGATGGTAAACAGTGGGTCGTGGATGCCCCAGGGATGGGAGTCGCTTGCGGGTTGGCCCTGAGGAGTTTCGCTGGATGACACGAATCAATCTTTTGCCTTGGCGCCAGGCGCTGGCGGAACGGCGGCGTAAATATTTCCTGATGCTGCTGGCGGCGTTTGCCTGCGTGGCGCTCGCAGCGGTGTGGCTGGCGGATCAGGTGATCGACCAGGCCATCGACCGGCAGGTGACACGAAACAATCATGCGGCCAAGGACGTCGCCGTCCTGGACTCGCGCATCAAGACCATTGACGACCTGCAGATGCAAAGCCAGCAACTGGCAGAACGCATGAAGGTTGTGCAGGACCTGCACGATAATCGCTCTGCCGGCGCACAGTTGCTGGATCAACTGGCCCGTGCGGTGCCTGATGGCGTGCACTTGCATGAGGTTGTGGCCAAGGGCGATACCGTGAGTATCAGCGGCAGTGCCGAGTCCAGCCAGGACATTGCCCAGTTGATGCGTCGCCTTGAAGCCTCCGAAGGCGCCCATTCCACACGCCTGCAGCATGTGCGAACCGAGGGCACTCGCGGTAACAATGAATTCCAGTTGATGGTGCGCCAGGGAGAATCCTCCGAGGCCCAGCCATGAGCCTGCCCAGGCTCGAATTTTCCGCGCTGACTCACCACGCTGCAAAATGGCCCTTACCTGGCAGGGTTCTGCTGGGCTGTGCGCTGGCCGCTGTGGTACTGGCGGTGGGCGACCTTGTATACCTGGGCCCGTCGCGGGAGCGGCTGCATCAGGTCGAGATGCAGGAAGCTGCCTTGCAGCAGCAACACGCGGAAAAAACTGTCTTGGTCAACAGCCTTGAAGAGCAGGCTCGCCAGTTCCAACTGATGCAGGAGCAGGTCAGCGGGCTTTTGCAGCAATTGCCTGGTGAGTCCGAAATGCCCGGTTTGCTGGAGGATATTGCGCGGTTGGCATTGGCCAATGGGTTGGTGATAGAGAGCATTGCGCCGTTGGATGAGCAGCCTCGGCCGGTCTATAGCGAGCAGCCCGTTCAACTCGGTGTTACCGGCGCCTATCACGACCTCGCGACGTTTGTGAGTGCCCTGAGTGGCCTGTCACGTTTCGCCACGGTGCATGATGTTGCGCTGCGACGAGATGGCAAGCTGCTGAGCCTTGATCTGGTGGTTAAGAGCTATTGGCACAGGCAGCAAGGCGTTAAACGACGTGCGCCTGCCATGCAAGGGCAATCCTTTGTCTATAACGCCTCCGGTCTTCGTGATCCGTTCCAGCCCCTTGCCTTGCATGTCGATCATGCACCTGGCCGGGCAGCTGTCGCCCCAGACCCCGCTCGACCGCGTGGTGTTCTGGAAAGCCTCGCAGTGGATCAGTTCAGCATGGTCGGCACATTGTCTCGTGGGCCGCAGCTCTTCGTCCTGCTGCGCCAGGCGTCGACGGTGCATCGCCTGGCGGTCGGGGATTTCCTGGGGCCGGATCACGGTCGGATCACGGCGATTCATGACGGCCACATAGAATTGGTGGAGTTGTTCCCCGATGAACAGGGTGCATGGCTGGAGCGCCCGCGAACCCTCGTACTAAACCTCAACACATAACGGAATCAAACAATGAAAAGGACTTTCTCGTCCTTCGGTGTGGCGCTATGGATAGCGTTCACGGCACCGATGGCTGCTGCTGTGCCCAATCGTGTGGATCTCATCCAGCTACCGCCCCCCGGCAATGCGCTGTCGGGTGTCTATACAGGTGACAAGCTGAGTCTCAACTTCCAGGACATCGGCCTGCGCGCTGTATTGCAGCAAATCGCAGACGTGGCAGGCCTCAATCTGGTGGCCAGCGACGACGTGCAAGGCTCCATCACCCTACGCCTCAGGGACGTGCCTTGGGATCAGGCATTGGATCTGGTGCTGCAAACCAAAGGCTTGGACAAGCGCATAAAGGCCGGCGTCCTGCTGGTGGCGCCCGCTGAGGAACTGGCTGCTCGTGAACTGCTGACGCTGGAGTCGCGTAAGCAGATGGCCGACCTGGCGCCGCTGCGCCGTGAGTTGTTGCAGGTCAACTACGCCAAGGCGTCAGACCTGGCCAAGCTTTTCCAGTCGGTGAGCGGCTTTGAAGGCACGACGGATGAGCGCGGTTCAGTCGCCGTGGATGACCGCACCAATAACATCATTGCCTACCAGACCGGTGAGCGGCTGGAAGAGCTAAGGCGGATCGTCGCGCAATTGGACATCCCGGTGCGCCAGGTGATGATCGAGGCGAGGATTGTCGAGGCCAATGTCGATTACGACAAAAGCCTGGGTGCGCGCTGGGGCGGGCGACTCAATCGAGGCAATTGGGCTGCCGGAGGTATCCAGAAGCCTCTTCCGGACGGAGCCCAAGCCCCGGAAAATCCGCCCAGCTCGCCGTTTGTAGATCTGGGCTCGCTCACGGGTACCTCAGGTCTTGGTATCGCGTATATCACCGACAACCTGCTACTGGACCTGGAACTGACCGCCATGGAGAAAACCGGTAATGGCGAAATCGTCTCGCAGCCCAAGGTGGTCACCTCCGACAAGGAAACCGCACGCATTTTGAAGGGCACCGAAATTCCCTACCAGGAATCCACCTCCCAGGGTGCTACGTCAGTGTCGTTCAAGGAGGCCTCCCTGTCATTGGAGGTCACCCCGCAAATCACCCCCGATGATCACGTGATCATGGTGGTCAAGGTCACCAAGGATGAGCCCGACTACCTCAACAAACTCAACGACGTACCGCCGATCAAGAAAAACGAGGTCAACGCCAAGGTGCTGGTCAAGGATGGCGAGACCATCGTCATTGGCGGGGTTTTCTCCAATACCCAAAGCAAAGTGGTAGATAAAGTGCCATTTTTGGGCGATGTGCCGTATCTTGGCCGCCTTTTCCGGCGCGATGTGGTGGCGGATAAAAAATCCGAGCTGCTGGTATTCCTGACTCCGCGTATTATGAATAACCAGGCGATTGCTGTGAGTCGTTGATTCTGTGCGAAATTTGATTCTTGTAGGACCGATGGGGGCTGGAAAAAGCACCATCGGCCGTTTGCTGGCCAAAGAGCTGCGCCTGCCATTCAAAGATTCCGACAAGGAAATTGAATTGCGCACGGGTGCCAATATCCCATGGATCTTCGATAAGGAAGGCGAGTTGGGCTTTCGTGATCGTGAGCAGGCGATGATCGCCGAGCTTTGCGGCTGCGATGGCGTGGTATTGGCCACCGGCGGTGGCGCGGTGATGCGCGATGAAAACCGTCGTGCGCTGCATGCCGGTGGTCGGGTGGTCTATCTGCATGCGTCGGTTGAGCAGCAGGTGGGCCGCACCGCTCGTGATCGCAATCGCCCGTTGCTGCGCACGGCCAACCCGGAAAAAACCTTGCGCGACCTGCTCACGCTCCGCGATCCGCTGTATCGGGAAATCGCCGATCTGGTGGTGGAAACCGATGAGCGGCCTCCGCGGATGGTGGTCCTCGACATTCTTGAGCGCCTGCAACGGCTGCCACCCCGTTAAAGACAAGCTCGAAATGCGCTATTCTCGGCGGCGCGCTATCACCCTGCAGGGTGTGGCGTAGAGCCATTAGGCGGTGTCGGATCTCGACGCTGCCGATCGTCAACAAATCTTCAACGCGGGGACACATGCAGACACTTAAGGTCGATCTAGGCGAGCGCAGCTACCCGATCCATATTGGCGAAGGTCTGCTGGACCAGCCCGAGTTGCTCGCACCGCATATTGCCGGGCGGCAAGTGGCGATCATCTCCAACGAAACGGTCGCGCCGCTGTATCTTGAGCGTCTGAGCCGCAGCCTGGCGGCGTACTCAGTGATCTCCGTGATTCTGCCCGACGGCGAAGCCCACAAGAACTGGGAAACCCTGCAACTGATTTTTGATGGCCTGCTCACCGCACGCCATGATCGCCGCACCACTGTCATTGCCCTGGGCGGCGGTGTGATCGGCGACATGGCGGGCTTTGCAGCAGCCTGCTACCAGCGTGGTGTGGACTTCATCCAGGTGCCGACCACCCTGTTGTCCCAGGTCGATTCGTCGGTGGGCGGCAAGACCGGCATCAATCACCCGCTGGGCAAGAATATGGTCGGCGCGTTCTACCAGCCCCAGGCCGTACTGATCGACACCGCGACCCTCAACACCTTGCCGCCGCGCGAGCTGTCTGCGGGCCTGGCGGAAGTCATCAAGTACGGGCTGATCTGCGATGAGCCGTTCCTGACCTGGCTGGAAGAACACGTGGACGCCCTGCGCGACCTCGACCAGGTCGCACTGACCGAAGCGATTTCCCGCTCCTGCGCCGCCAAGGCGTTGGTGGTCAATGCTGACGAACGGGAGTCCGGTGTACGGGCTACCCTGAACCTGGGCCATACCTTCGGCCATGCGATCGAAACGCACATGGGCTATGGTGTGTGGTTGCATGGTGAAGCCGTAGCGGCTGGCACGGTAATGGCACTTGAGATGTCGCAACGCCTGGGCTGGATCAGCGCCCAGGAGCGTGATCGCGGTATCCGCCTGTTCCAGCGCGCCGGCCTGCCGGTGATTCCGCCTGAGGAAATGACCGAGGCGGACTTCCTCGAACATATGGCGATAGACAAGAAAGTGATCGACGGTCGACTGCGACTGGTACTGCTGCGCCACATGGGTGAAGCGGTGGTGACCGACGATTATCCGAAAGAGATTTTACAGGCCACGCTGGGAGCGGATTACCGCGCCCTGGCCCAGCTTAAAGGTTAATAAGATCCCGATGACTAGTTTGCATGCCGACGAGGCGTTCCTCGGCCATTACCACTTAAGCCACGACCCTTTTGCTCCGCGGGTGCCTGGTTTCAAATTCTTTCCGGCCCAGCGCAAGCCGGTGCTCGGGCAACTGCACCACCTCGCACGCTACAGCCAGTTGCTGTTGGTTGTAACCGGCCCGTTGGGCAGCGGCAAAACCTTGCTGCGCCAAGCCCTGGTTGCCAGTACCAACAAGCAATCGGTGCAGAGTGTGGTGGTGTCGGCCCGTGGCAACGGCGATGCGGCTGGCGTGCTGCGCCAGGTTGCACAGTCCCTGGACGTGTCCACTGCCGAACCGAGCGCGATCCTCAAGCAGATCGTGCAACTGGGCCTCACCGGCCAGGAAGTCTACCTGCTGGTGGATGACGCCGAGCAGCTCGACGAATCCGCCCTGGAAGCGCTGTTGGCGCTGGCGGCTGGTACGCCGGAAGGTCGTCCCCATGTGTTCCTGTTCGGTGAGTCGTCGCTGATCGCCGATCTGGAGCAGATCAGCGGTGATCAGGAGCTGTTCCACGTCATCGAATTGCAGCCGTACGAAGAAGAGGAAACCCGCGAATACCTGGCTCAACGCCTCGAAGGCGCCGGGGCCGGTATCGAACTTTTCACGGCAAATCAGATCTCTGATATTCACGAAAGCTCCGACGGCTGGCCTGGCACCATCAACCAGGTTGCCCGCGATGCAATGATCGAAGCCATGATTGCCAGCCGCTCCGCGGTCAAGCGTCCAAAGATGGGGTTCACTATGCCTAAGAAGCACGTACTGGCGATTTCTGCCGTTGTCGTGGTCGCTGTTGCCGCCGCCTGGTTGATCCCGGGTCGCAACAAGGCGCCGACCACCGCCAGCGCGCCAACCGAACAGGCGCAGTTGCCACTGGGCAAGCCTACGCCGAATGTCGAGTTCGCCAACTCCGGCCAACCGACCAACCTGCCAATGGTGGGTCAGCCTGTGATGCGCGGCCCGCTCGCCGAAGAGGCCGGTGGGATCTCCGAAGGCGACGACGGCGTACCGGTAGAGGGCTCCAGCGCCACACCACCGACCGTCACGACCACCGCGCCACCTGCGGGCGTGCCAGCGGGTCAGCCTGCCACCAAGCCAGCCGCCGTGCCGACACCGGCGCCAACCATCGCAACTGCCAAGCCTGCACCTGTCACCAAGCCCGTAGCGCCCGCTCCGGCAGCCAAGCCTGCGCCAGTGACCAAGCCTGTGGAAAAACCTGCCACCGTCGCCAAGGCAGGCGCCGCCGGCAGCAGCTGGTACGCCAGCCAGCCGACCGGCAACTTCGTGGTGCAGATCCTCGGCACCAGCTCCGAAGCCAACGCCCAGGCGTTCGTGAAAGAGCAGGGCGGCGAGTACCGTTATTTCAAGAAAGTGCTCAACGGCAAGCCTCTCTACGTGATCACCTACGGCAACTTCGCAAGCCGTGCCGCAGCTGATTCTGCGATCAAAACCTTGCCAGCGAAGGTCCAGGCTGGTAAACCTTGGCCTCGCACTGTTGCCAGCGTTCAACAAGAACTCGCAACAACTCGCTGAAGATTCGGCGGCCTTACCCAGGCCGCCCTCCCGGCACCTCAAAAAAATCCGCAAGTGCGTGCTGCCCTTACAGGCCGCGCGCTTTGTGGTGTCTGCGTCACAGTAGCTTTTGAGTCGTAGCGGTCAGAATTAAAAAAGTTTTGACTAGCACAGCATATCGCTTTAAACCTTTCATAAATGCGACATAGATTTGCGACATTTCGTCGCTAAATTTGTGAGCGTCTGTGTCGGTGTGTACAATGACCTCCCTTTTGCCCCCGCTAAGCCGGCGTACGTTCGGCGTGGAAGGTAACCGGTTGAATTGAAAAGAAATTTGCCTCGATATAAGAGGCAGCCTGGTGAGAAAGTGTCTATGAAAGCAGGTCTGTACCAACCCGATGAATTCAAGGATAACTGCGGTTTCGGCCTGATAGCCCACATGCAGGGCGAGCCCAGTCATACCCTTTTGCAAACGGCCATCGAGGCCCTGACCTGCATGACCCACCGCGGTGGGATCAACGCCGACGGCAAGACCGGTGACGGTTGCGGCTTGCTGATTCAAAAGCCCGACCAATTCCTGCGCGCTGTCGCCAAACAGCATTTTGCGGTCGACCTGCCCAAGCAGTACGCCGTGGGCATGGTGTTTTTCAACCAGGACCCGGTCAAAGCCGAAGCTGCTCGCGAGAACATGAACCGCGAGATCGCCGCTGCCGGACTGCAGCTTGTCGGCTGGCGCAAAGTGCCCATCGACACCAGCGTGCTCGGCCGCCTGGCCCTGGAGCGCCTGCCGCAGATCGAACAAGTGTTCATCGCAGGTGACGGCCTGAGCGACCAGGACATGGCGATCAAGCTGTTCACGTCCCGTCGCCGCTCGTCGGTGCTTAACGCCGCCGATACCGACCACTACATCTGCAGCTTTTCCCACAAGACCATCATTTATAAAGGCCTGATGATGCCGGCGGACTTGACCGCCTTCTATCCAGACCTGAGCGATGAGCGCCTGCAAACCGCGATCTGCGTGTTCCACCAGCGCTTCTCCACCAACACCCTGCCGAAATGGCCGCTGGCCCAGCCGTTCCGCTTCCTCGCCCACAACGGCGAGATCAACACCATCACCGGCAACCGCAACTGGGCCGTGGCCCGTCGCACCAAGTTCGCCAATGACCTGATGGACCTGGAAGAACTCGGCCCGCTGGTCAACCGCGTTGGTTCCGACTCCTCCAGCATGGACAACATGCTCGAACTGATGGTCACCGGCGGCATCGACCTGTTCCGTGGCGTGCGCATGATCATTCCGCCTGCGTGGCAGAACGTCGAAACCATGGACCCGGACCTGCGTGCATTCTACGAGTACAACTCGATGCACATGGAGCCGTGGGACGGCCCCGCCGGCGTGGTCATGACCGACGGCCGCTACGCGGTGTGCCTGCTCGACCGTAACGGTCTGCGCCCGGCGCGTTGGGTCACCACCACCAACGGCTTCATCACCCTCGCGTCGGAAATTGGCGTGTGGAACTACAAGCCGCAAGACGTCATTGCCAAAGGCCGCGTAGGCCCTGGCCAGATCCTCGCCGTGGACACCGAAACCGGGCAGATCCTCGACACCGACGCCATCGACAACCGCTTGAAGTCCCGTCACCCGTACAAGCAATGGCTGCGCAAGAACGCCCTGCGCATCCAGGCGACCATGGAAGACAACGACCACGGTTCGGCTTTCTACGACGTCGACCAGCTCAAGCAGTACATGAAGATGTACCAGGTCACGTTCGAAGAGCGCGACCAGGTGCTGCGTCCACTCGGCGAGCAAGGCTACGAGGCGGTCGGTTCCATGGGCGATGACACGCCGATGGCCGTGCTGTCCCAGCGCGTGCGCACGCCGTACGACTATTTCCGCCAGCAGTTCGCCCAGGTGACCAACCCACCGATCGACCCGCTGCGCGAAGCCATCGTGATGTCCCTGGAAGTGTGCCTCGGTGCCGAGCGCAACATCTTCCAGGAATCGCCTGAGCACGCCTCCCGCGTGATCCTCAGCTCGCCTGTGATTTCGCCGGCCAAGTGGCGTTCGTTGATGACCCTGGATCGCCCGGGCTTCGACCGCCAGATCATCGACCTGAACTACGACGAAGCCCTCGGCCTTGAAGCCGCTGTGCGCAACGTCGCCGACCAGGCCGAAGAAGCCGTGCGCGCCGGTCGTACCCAGATCGTGCTGACCGACCGCCATATCGCGCCGGGCAAGCTGCCGATCCACGCTTCACTGGCCACCGGTGCAGTGCACCACCGGCTGACCGAAAAAGGCCTGCGCTGCGACTCCAACATCCTCGTCGAAACCGCCACCGCCCGCGACCCGCATCACTTCGCGGTGTTGATCGGCTTCGGCGCCTCGGCGGTGTACCCGTTCCTGGCTTACGAAGTGCTGGGCGACCTGATCCGTACCGGTGAAGTACTGGGCGACCTCTATGAGGTGTTCAAGAACTACCGTAAAGGCATCACCAAAGGCCTGCTGAAGATCCTGTCGAAGATGGGCATCTCCACCGTCACGTCTTATCGCGGCGCTCAATTGTTCGAAGCCATCGGCCTGTCCGAAGAAGTCTGCGACCTGAGCTTCCGTGGCGTGCCAAGCCGCATCAAGGGTGCGCGTTTCGTCGACATCGAAGCCGAACAGAAAGCCCTGGCAGCCGAAGCCTGGAGCGCGCGCAAGCCGATCCAGCAAGGCGGCCTGCTCAAGTTCGTACACGGTGGCGAATACCACGCGTACAACCCGGACGTGGTCAGCACCCTGCAAGCCGCCGTGCAGCAGGGCGACTACGCCAAGTTCAAGGAATACACCTCGCTGGTGGATAACCGCCCGGTGTCGATGATTCGCGACCTGTTCAAGGTGAAGACCCTGGACACGCCGATGGACATCAGTGAAGTCGAGCCGCTGGGATCGATCCTCAAGCGCTTCGACTCCGCCGGTATCTCCCTGGGCGCCTTGTCGCCTGAGGCGCACGAAGCCCTGGCCGAAGCCATGAACCGCCTGGGTGCGCGTTCCAACTCCGGCGAAGGCGGCGAAGACCCGGCGCGCTACGGCACTATCAAGAGCTCGAAAATCAAGCAAGTGGCCACTGGTCGTTTCGGTGTGACCCCGGAATACCTGGTTAACGCAGAAGTGCTGCAGATCAAGGTTGCCCAGGGCGCCAAGCCCGGTGAAGGCGGGCAACTGCCAGGGGGCAAGGTCAACGGTCTGATCGCCAAGCTGCGTTATGCAGTGCCAGGCGTGACCCTGATTTCGCCACCGCCGCACCACGACATCTATTCGATTGAAGACTTGTCGCAGCTGATTTTCGACCTCAAGCAAGTCAACCCGAAGGCCCTGGTGTCGGTGAAACTGGTAGCGGAAGCCGGCGTGGGCACCATTGCCGCCGGTGTGGCCAAGGCCTATGCCGACCTGATCACCATCTCCGGCTACGACGGCGGTACCGGCGCATCGCCGCTGACCTCGATCAAGTACGCCGGCGCGCCATGGGAACTCGGCCTGGCCGAAACCCACCAGACCCTGCGTGGCAACGACCTGCGCGGCAAGGTCCGTGTCCAGACCGACGGCGGCCTGAAAACCGGTCTCGATGTGATCAAGGCTGCAATCCTCGGCGCTGAAAGCTTCGGCTTCGGCACTGCACCGATGATTGCCCTGGGTTGCAAATACCTGCGCATCTGCCACCTGAACAACTGCGCCACCGGCGTCGCGACGCAGAACGAGAAACTGCGCAAGGATCACTACATCGGCACCGTCGACATGGTGGTGAATTTCTTCACCTACGTCGCCGAAGAGACCCGTGAGTGGCTGGCCAAGCTGGGCGTGCGTTCGCTGGAAGAGCTGATCGGGCGTACCGACCTGCTGGAAATCCTGCAGGGCCAGACCGCCAAGCAGCACCACTTGGACCTGACGCCGTTGTTGGGCAGCGATCACATCCCGGCCGATAAACCGCAGTTCTGCGGCGTAGAGCGCAACCCGCCGTTCGATAAAGGCCTGCTGGCCGAGAAGATGGTCGACATGGCCGGTTCCTCGATCAGCGACGCCAGCGGTGGCGAGTTCGTCCTGGATATCTGCAACTGCGACCGTTCCATCGGCGCACGCATCTCCGGCGAAATCGCACGCAAGCACGGCAACCAAGGGATGGCTAAAGCGCCGATCACCTTCCGCTTCAAGGGCACTGCGGGTCAGAGCTTTGGCGTGTGGAACGCCGGCGGCCTGCACATGTACCTGGAAGGCGACGCCAACGACTACGTAGGCAAGGGCATGACCGGCGGTAAGCTGGTGATCGTTCCTCCAACAGGCAGCGTCTACAAGAGTCAGGAAAGTGCCATCATCGGCAACACCTGCCTGTACGGCGCAACGGGTGGCAAGCTGTTCGCCGCCGGGACTGCCGGTGAGCGTTTCGCCGTGCGTAACTCCGGTGCCCACACCGTGGTGGAAGGCACAGGCGATCACTGCTGCGAGTACATGACCGGTGGCTTTGTCGCGGTATTGGGCAAGACCGGTTACAACTTCGGTTCGGGCATGACCGGCGGTTTCGCCTACGTGCTCGACCAGGACAACACCTTCGTCGACAAGGTCAACCACGAGTTGGTCGAGATCCAGCGGATCAGCGGCGAAGCCATGGAGTCCTACCGGAACCACTTGCAGCACGTGCTGGACGAGTACGTTGAGGAAACCGGCAGCGAATGGGGTCGTAACCTCGCCGAAAACCTCGATGATTACCTGCGTCGTTTCTGGCTGGTCAAGCCCAAGGCTGCCAACCTGAAATCGTTGCTTTCCAGCATCCGTGCCAATCCGCAGTGATATGCGCCTGAAGAGTTTGATGAGGTTTTAACATGGCTGAACGTCTGAATAACGACTTCCAGTTCATCGATGTCGGGCGCAAAGATCCGAAGAAGAAACTGTTGCGTCAACGCAAAAAAGAGTTCGTGGAAATCTACGAACCCTTCAAACCCCAGCACTCGGCCGACCAGGCCCACCGCTGCCTGGGGTGCGGTAACCCGTATTGCGAATGGAAGTGCCCGGTGCACAACTTCATTCCCAACTGGCTGAAATTGGTGGCCGAGGGCAACATCCTCGCCGCCGCCGAGCTGTCGCACCAGACCAACACCTTGCCGGAAGTGTGCGGCCGGGTGTGCCCGCAGGACCGTCTGTGCGAGGGCGCGTGTACCCTTAACGACGGTTTCGGCGCGGTGACCATCGGTTCGGTGGAGAAGTACATCACCGACACCGCCTTCGCCATGGGCTGGCGTCCGGACATGTCCAAGGTCAAGCCGACCGGCAAGCGCGTCGCCATCATCGGTGCGGGGCCGGCGGGCCTGGGCTGTGCCGACGTACTGGTGCGTGGCGGCGTGACTCCGGTGGTGTTCGACAAGAACCCGGAAATCGGTGGCCTGCTGACCTTCGGTATCCCGGAGTTCAAGCTGGAAAAAACCGTGCTGAGCCACCGTCGTGAAGTCTTCACCGGCATGGGTATCGAGTTCCGCCTCAATACCGAAATCGGCAAAGACATCACCATGGAGCAACTGCTCGAAGAATACGATGCCGTGTTCATGGGCATGGGCACCTACACCTACATGAAGGGCGGCTTTGCCGGCGAGGACCTGCCGGGCGTGTATGACGCGCTCGACTTCCTGATCGCCAACGTCAACCGCAACCTGGGCTTTGAAAAGTCGCCGGAAGATTTCGTCGACATGAAAGGCAAGAAGGTCGTGGTGCTGGGCGGTGGTGACACCGCGATGGACTGCAACCGTACCTCGATCCGCCAGGGCGCCAAGTCGGTGACTTGTGCCTATCGTCGTGACGAAGCCAACATGCCCGGCTCGCGCAAAGAGGTGAAGAACGCCAAGGAAGAAGGCGTGAAATTCCTCTACAACCGCCAGCCGATCGCCATCGTCGGTGAAGACCGCGTCGAAGGTGTGAAAGTGGTCGAGACCCGTCTCGGCGAGCCGGACGCCCGTGGCCGTCGCAGCCCCGAGCCGATCCCCGGTTCCGAAGAGATCATCCCGGCCGACGCCGTGGTCATCGCCTTCGGGTTCCGCCCAAGCCCGGCGCCGTGGTTCGAGCAGTTCCAGATCCAGACCGACAGCCAGGGTCGCGTTGTGGCCCCGGAACAAGGCCAGTACAAGCACCAGACCAGTAACCCGAAAATCTTCGCCGGTGGCGATATGGTGCGCGGCTCTGACCTGGTAGTTACCGCGATCTTCGAAGGCCGCAACGCCGCCGAAGGCATCCTGGATTACCTGCAAGTCTGACCCCGATCCCAGGTTGAAATGGGATCAAAGTGTGGGAGGGGGCTTGGCCCCGATAGCGGTGGTTCAGTTAAAGATACTGAGACTGACACACTGCAATCGGGGGCAAGCCCCCTCCCACATTTGTTTTTCCGGTGTGTTCAAGACACCGCGACAAATTGACCCGATAGACAAAAGGCACGGCGCATTCCGTGCCTTTTGCGTCTGGCTCTGAGAAAATGCCCGCACTTTTTTTGCGGATGCCGACATGACTGCCCTCAAGAACGACCGTTTCCTTCGTGCCCTGCTCAAGCAACCTGTAGACGTCACCCCTGTGTGGATGATGCGTCAAGCCGGTCGCTACCTGCCGGAATACCGCGCCAGTCGCGCTCAAGCCGGCGATTTCATGAGCCTGTGCATGAATCCGGAGTTCGCCTGCGAAGTCACGATGCAGCCACTGGACCGCTTCCCACAACTGGATGCGGCCATCCTCTTCTCCGATATCCTCACCATCCCCGACGCCATGGGCCAAGGCCTGTACTTCGAGACAGGCGAAGGCCCGCGCTTCAAGAAAGTCGTCAGTACCCTGGCCGACATCGAAGCGTTGCCGATCCCGGATCCACACAAAGACCTCGGCTACGTGATGGACGCCGTGAGCACCATCCGCCGTGAGCTGAACGGCCGCGTGCCGCTGATCGGCTTCTCCGGCAGCCCATGGACCCTGGCCACCTATATGGTCGAAGGCGGCTCGTCGAAAGACTTCCGCAAGACCAAGGCCATGCTCTACGACAATCCGCAAGCCATGCACCTGCTGCTGGACAAGCTGGCACAGTCCGTCACCTCGTACCTCAATGGCCAGATCATGGCCGGTGCGCAAGCGGTACAGATTTTCGATACCTGGGGGGGCAACCTGTCGGCGGCGGCGTACCAGGAGTTCTCCCTGGCCTATATGCGCAAAATCGTCAGCGGCCTGATCCGCGAACACGAAGGTCGCAAAGTGCCGGTGATCATGTTCACCAAAGGCGGCGGCCTATGGCTGGAAAGCATCGCCGACGCCGGTGCCGATGCTTTGGGCCTGGACTGGACCTGCGACCTGGGCGAAGCCCGCCAGCGCGTGGGCAACCGCGTCGCGCTGCAAGGCAACATGGACCCGACCGTGCTGTACGCCAAGCCGGAAGCGATCCGCGCCGAAGTCGGTCGCATCCTGGCCAGCTATGGCAAAGGTACCGGGCACGTGTTCAACCTCGGCCATGGCATTACGCCGGAAGTGAACCCGGAGCATGCCGGCGCGTTCCTGCGAGCGGTGCATGAACTGTCCGCGCAATACCACGAGTAAGCTTCCCTCCTGAAAAACGAGCCCCGTTTTGCCTGGCAAAGCGGGGCTCGTTGCGTTTCAGCGTTCGTTAAGCCCGGTCTTGGTAATTTGAGTTACTTGGGATTTTTCCTACAGCCTCGGTAACTCGTCTCGGTAAAAATCCTACCCGACGCTTCCACCCGCCAGCCACTGGCGTTAATTGTCAGGTGATTCCAGATGACTACCGTTTCCTACTCAACACGCCAGAAGTTGCTGCACTGGATCTCGGCCGTCGTCATTTTGTGGGCGTTGTTGTCGGGTTTCTTCGTGGCCGTGTTTACGGTGCCCGCGCCGGTCAAGGCATGGGTCGGCTTTTTCAATGTGTCGTTGACTACCCTCTACATCCCTGTCTTCGCCTTGCGGGTCTATTGTTCGTTTTCCCATGGCCTGGATTTCTCCATCAAGCGCTCACCGCAGGAATACATCGCGTTGTTGGTCCACAAGGCCATGTACCTGGTGTTGGCAGTGGTGTTGGCCACAGGGGTGCTGATGATGGATCGGCCGATCAATATCTTTAACCTGGTCTCCATCATGCCGTTCGACAGCGACCCGGCACGCATTGCCTGGTACACCCGCGTGCATGTGTTGTCTTGCGTGGGGTTGTTGTTGATGTTGGTCATGCATATTGGTGCGGTGGTGCTGCATGAGCGCAGGGGAAAGCGGGTGATGGCGCGGATGTCTTTTGAAAAGACACCCGGCGGTGAGTACGAGGATCAGGGAGTGAGGATTTGCTCGGCAAATCGTGCAACGACATGATCGAAGGCTTGTTGATCACTGAGTGCGGTTGCGCGCAGAGCCGTCATGATAGTTTTGAAGTCTTCATCACTGGCCTGGGAAAGAAAGTCGGGATCAAAGACGTGTTCAAGGGCGTTCTGGCGGCGATTGTTCAAGTAGGCGATATCCAGGGCGAGGACGTCGATCATCTTTACGGCGGGAGAGTCCTTTGTATCGGTTGCCTGAATCTGCCCGTTCAGCAGATACCGGAAACGCTGTTCACAACCGTCTTCCATTGGTGAGATATGCGCTGCATTGTCGAACCAGTTGCCTTTGAGATGTCCGCAATGTAACGGAGAGCCGGGCTTGGTTTCTCTGATGCAGGAGGCGTGGAGGTTTTGGTACTCAAGCGCCAACTCTTCGAAATGCTCTTGTGGGCGGAAGTGTTCGATATGGCTGGATCCAGTATCAATGTCTCTGCCGCAGTAACAACAAAAGCCGCCTTGCTCCAGTAAAAGACTGTCGTGCAGTTCACGTTTTTGCGGATGTCGCAGCGTTGAGTAAGTCGGCACCCAGTCGTCATTGGTTGAAGTTTTCCACTGGGTAAAAGAAGCCGGTTCAGTTCCCTTGAACACTTGTTTCATTTTCCGAGAATCTCCTTGCGGCGGATCAACGCTTGAGCACCTGCAAATTCGGGGAGGTCGGGCGCCAGTTCCTTGAGCGCCTGGAGTTGAGTTTTAGCTTTCTCCAATTCGTTGTCCTCGATGGTGCTGAACAGCTCGCTAAGGAGCGCTTCTATTTCGGGCTCTCGTTCGGATACTCCCATGATCTCTTCAAGAACCCGGCTGGAGTCAAGACCGTATGAAACGCGAGGATGTGAAGTGTCGCCGTTGTTCAGGAGCATAATCTCTTCAGGTCGCAGTCCGCCGATTATCTGGGGAGAGTGGCTTGCCGCGATGAACTGGATTTTTGGAAATGCATTTTTTAGCGCTGAGACGATAGTCCGTTGCCAATCTGGGTGCAGGTGAATGTCCAGTTCGTCAATCACCACTATTCCGGAGGTTTCTGCTAAGACGGTATGTCCTTTTTGCGGATTAAGAAGGCACATGCGGCGTGCTATATCGGCAATAAGCGCGATCATTCCACGTTGCCCGTCGCTCAGATTTTTGAACAGTAATGTGGTGTTGTCGTTCAAATTAACCAAAAGGCTCCGAATCTCAAGGTCATATTCGATGCCATTTGCATTGGGCAGGGCAAACTTCAAGGCTGCGTTAACCCAGTCGAGCTCATCACCGAATGGATTGGTGCTCTGGACGCGAGACATCCTTTGGAGTCGCTCAAGTGTTTTTCCTATAAACCAGCTTTCAAAGTCTTTTAGGCTTACAGAAGCGTCATACCAATTTTTATAGGCAGCTAGTCTGGAGGGCTGCTCGGCAATCGCCGACTCCGCCGACACATCAGTAGAAATCCATCGACGATTTGCTCGGTAAAAAGCAAACAGAGGAAGTTCCACAGGGGTTTCTGAACTTGAAGTATTGATTTCGTCTGCGATGTATACCGCCATAGCAGTATCTAAATTAGGTATATGACCTTGCCGAACTTGGCTTACCTCCCACGTAGGAAGTTCGAGTAAGTCACCGGTGGCTGTCAACGTTATTGGGTAAGCCCTTTCAAATCGATAACGGTCCTCGAACCTCAGAACTGTTGAGCGAACGTCAAGCTCAGATAACAGGCCTTCACTTTGGCCTAAACATCTGGAGATGTTGAAAAAGCTTGCCGCCACCGCCTGCAACAACGAAGTCTTGCCACTCCCATTAACCCCCACCACGAGGTTAAACCCCGGCTGAAAGTCAAAAGTGACATCTCCGTAGCAACGAAAATTCTGAATATGAAGCTGGTCCAGGCGCATTCTGGCTTTCCTTTACCAAGACTGACGAATGCCGTCAGTGTACCTTGGCCCGGCAGAACCGCCAGAGGCGCAGGTGTTACGCGCTTTTTGCACCTGCCAACGGCGGCAACTTCGCCAGCCTCAACGCCACCAGCAACGCGCCAATCAACAGCGCCACGATAAACGCACCAATGCCGTTCCACCCGGCAAGGTGCCAGAAGAATCCACCCGTAGTGCCCGCGACGCTGGAGCCAGCGTAATAGCAAAACAGGTACAACGACGACGCCTGCCCCTTGGCCTTGGTCGCACGGCGGCCGATCCAGCTGCTGGCCACCGAGTGGGCGCCGAAGAAGCCGAAGGTGAAGATCAGCATGCCCGGCACCACCAGCCACAGTGGGGAGAACAGGGTCAGCAGCATGCCGCAGAGCATCAGCACAATCGTGGCCCACAGCACGCGACGGCGGCCAAGGCGGTCGGCCAGGGAGCCGATTTTCGCCGAGCTGTAGATGCCCGACAGGTACACCAACGACAGCAGCCCGACCACGGCCTGGCTGAGGTCGTACGGGGCGGCCAGCAGGCGATAGCCGATGTAGTTGAACATCGTCACAAATGCGCCCATCAACAGGAAGGCTTCCAGGAACAGCCACGGCAGGCCCGCGTCCTTGAAGTGCATGACAAAGCCATCCACCAGGTTGCGCGGCTTTAGGCTGCTGGCGCGGAAGTTGCGCGATTCGGGGAGGATTCTCCAGAACACCGTGGCCGCGATCAGCGCCAGGGCGCCGATAATCAGCATCGCGGTGTGCCAGCTGACGAAGTCGATCAACACGCCGATGATCAGGCGACCGCTCATGCCGCCGATGGCATTGCCGCCGATGTACAGGCCCATGGCCAGGCCAATGTGTTGTGGGTGGATCTCTTCGCTCAGGTAGGTCATCGCCACGGCGGCCAGGCCGCTGAGTGACAGCCCCACCAGCGCACGCATCAGCAGAATCCCTTCCC
The DNA here is from genome assembly GCF_002742485.1 of Pseudomonas sp. 2822-17. Taxonomy (NCBI): domain Bacteria; kingdom Pseudomonadati; phylum Pseudomonadota; class Gammaproteobacteria; order Pseudomonadales; family Pseudomonadaceae; genus Pseudomonas; species Pseudomonas sp. 2822-17. Next base: position 288,282 of record NZ_LJRZ01000300.1, on the reverse strand, counting down.
AGCTCGGCATCAGGCCGCTGGCAATTGTGGCCAGGGCCGCACAGAACAGCGCAGCGACCATCACCGGTTTACGCCCCAGGGTGTCGGAAATCGGCCCGGTGATCAGTAGGCCCAACGCCAGCATCGCAGTGGACACCGACAGAATCAGACTGCTTTGCGCAGCGTTGATGGAAAACTCGTGGGACAGCGCCGGCATCATCGGCTGCACGCAGTACAGCAGGGCAAACGTGGCAAAGCCGCCAGAGAACAGCGCCAGCACTGTGCGCATGAACATAGGCGTGCCTTTTTCGATGAACACGTCATTGAGCTGAGCCACCACCTCATCCAGTGCAGTAGGCGGGACGTCTTGAGCGAGTGGCGCGACAGCAGATTTCACGGGGACCTCGGGGGGCAAAAGCCTGTCAGGGCTGGCAATGCAAAAAAGAATATAGCTGGCTAATGATTCTTTCCAATATATTGCTCGACCTGTTTGATAGCTTTTACGACCTAATGGGGTTTGCATGGAATTGCGTCATCTGCGGTACTTCATCGCCGTCGCCGAAGAGTTGCACTTTGGCCGCGCCGCGCAGGTGCTGGGCATCTCGCAACCGCCACTGAGCCAGCAGATCCAGGCGCTGGAGCAGGAGGTGGGGGCGCGGTTGTTCGAGCGTACCAATCGTCGGGTTGAACTGAGTGAGGCGGGGCGCCTGTTCCTGCACGAAGCACGGTTGGTGCTGGCCCAAGTGGATAAGGCGTCGGATGTAGCGCGGCGCGCACAGTTGGGTGAGTTGGGGGAGCTGAAGATTGGCTTCACCTCGTCCGCGCCGTTCAACGCCAGTATTCCCCAGGCGATCTTTGCGTTTCGCCAGGCGTTCCCGGCGGTGCACCTGAACCTTCAGGAAATGAGCAGCACCGAAGTGGCTGAGTCGCTGGTGGATGAGTCGATCCAGGTGGGGCTGATGCGGCCATTGCCGCTGCCGGATTCGTTGAGCGTGATCGAGCTGATGCGCGAACCGTTGGTCGCCGTCTTGAGCGCCGGTCACCCGCTGGTGGACGGCAGCGAGCGAGGCTTGCATCTGGCGCAATTGGCTGACGAGCCTTTTGTGTTTTTCCCACGTAGCTATGGGAGCGGTCTGTATGCCCAACTGCTGAACCTGTGCCGCGACGCTGGCTTCAGCCCGCACTTCGCCCAGGAAGCGGGAGAGGCGATGACCATCATCGGCCTGGTGGCGGCGGGGCTGGGGGTGTCGGTGTTGCCGGCGTCTTATCAGCGCATCCGCATTGACGGCGTGGTGTATCGCACTTTGCTGGATCCCGAGGCGGTGACCTCGGTATGGCTGGTACAGCGCAAGGGCGCGCAGACGCCGATGGCGAAGGCGTTTGTGGAGTTGTTGACGCGTAAGGCCGCCCAATAAAAACGCCGCGCTCTGTCAGCCAGAATGCGGCGCCTGATCTGAGGGCTGCTACGCAGCCCATCGCGGGCAAGCACGCTCACCACAGAATCTCGGTTTTACTTGGTGGTGCCCGTCTGCTCAAACAACTGTGCCGCCGAGCCCTGCTCAGCACTCACGCCATTGCTGCGCAAGCCGGCCATGATGTCGCTGTCCAGGTTGTTCACCCAGCGGTTGTAGTTGCGATGGATCTTGCCGTCCTTGTAGCCCAGGTCGCGGCTGTCACGGTAGGTGATGGCGTAGCTGTTGCGGGTGTAGCGGATGTCGATGGCGGCGTAGTACTGGTTACGCACGGTGATTTCGGCCTGCACCAGTTGCGGGCTCAGGCGCTGCACCGTCCACTCGCGTTTTTGCAGGGCGTTGACGATCACCGCCTTCATTTTTTCTTCACTGACCTGGGCGTTGACCGGCAGGTCATGCTGGGTGTTGAGCACCGGTTTGTTGGTGCAGCCAGCCGTGGTCAACAGGGCCAGGGTGATCAGGGTGGCGCGTAGCAAGGAAGACATTCCGTATTCTCCAATCGATTTAAAATTCAGGACCAGCGGCGGAAGATCAGCGACGTATTCACGCCGCCAAAAGCAAAGTTGTTGTTCATCACGTAATCGTGGTGCATCTCGCGGAATTCACCTTGCAGGTAATCCAGTTCGCCACATTGTGGGTCGACGGACTCCAGGTTGAAGGTGTGCACGTATTGGTTGCGGTTCATCATCTCGATGCTGAACCACGACTCCAGCGCCCCGCACGCCCCGAGGGTGTGGCCGAGGAAGCTTTTCTGCGAACTGATGGGCATGCGCTTGCCGAACAGGCTGCTGGTGGCCAGGGTCTCGGCGATGTCGCCTTGATCGGTGGCGGTGCCGTGGCCGTTGACGTAGCCAATCGCGTCGGGTGTCAGCCCGGCATCTTCCAGGGCCAGCTCCATGGCGCGGCGCATGGTTTTCTGTTCGGGACGGGTGGTGTGCTGGCCGTCGGCGTTGCTGCCAAAGCCGACCAGTTCGGCATGAATATGTGCACCCCGCGCCAGGGCGTGTTCCAACTCTTCCAGCACCAACATGCCGCCGCCTTCGCCGATCACCAGGCCATCGCGACCGCTGTCGTAGGGACGTGGGCTGGTTTGCGGGGCGTCGTTTTTCAGGCTGGTGGCGTAAAGTGCGTCGAACACCATGGCTTCGGTAGGGCACAGCTCCTCGGCGCCGCCGGCGAGCATCAGCGGCAGGCGGCCGAACTTGATCGCCTCGTAGGCATAACCGATGCCCTGGCTGCCGCTGGTGCAGGCACTGGACGTGGGGATCAGCCGCCCGGTCAGGCCAAAAAAGATGCTGATATTCGCCGCCGTGGTGTGCGGCATCATCCGCACATACGAGTTGGCATTCAGCCCCTCGGCCACTGAGTTCAGCAGCATATTGCCGAAGGCCTTGATCTCATCGGTGCTGCCGGTGGACGAACCACAGGCCACGCCCATGCGCCCGTCCTTGATCGACTCATCACCGAGCAACCCGGCGTCCTGCAATGCCTGCTCCGCCGCCCACACCGCCAGGCGCGAGACGCGGCCCATGCTGCGCAGTTGTTTGCGGGTCCAATGGGCTGGCACCACGAAATCATCGATGGGCCCGGCCAGGCGCGTGTTCAGTTCGGTAAAGCGGTCCCACTCGTCCATGCGCCGGATACCGCTGCGGTTGGCGCGAAAGTTGGCCGAGATGGTCGCCCAATCGCCGCCCAGGGAGGTCATGCCGGCCATGCCAGTGACGACTACACGTTTCATCAGCACAGGCCTCCATTCACGGCCAACACCTGGCGGGTGATATAGCCGGCTTCGGCCGACATCAGGAAATTCACCGCACCGGCGACTTCTTCCGGCGTGCCCATGCGCTGTGCCGGGATCATTTTCATCAGTTCTTCCACCGGTACGTTCTCGTCCAGCATCGCAGTGTCGATCAGCCCAGGCGCGACGCAGTTGACGGTGATCTTGCGCTTGCCCAGCTCGATCGCCAGGGCCTTGGCCGCGCCGATCAGGCCGGCTTTCGAGGCGCTGTAGTTGACCTGGCCGCGATTGCCGATCAGCCCCGACACCGAGGTAATGCACACGATACGCCCGGCGGCGCGACGGCGAATCATCGGCATCATCACCGGGTGCAGCACGTTGTAGAAACCATCCAGGTTGGTGCGCATCACCACGTCCCAGTCGTCTTCCGACAGGGCCGGAAACGCGCCGTCTCGGGTCAGCCCGGCGTTGAGCACCACGCCGTAGTAGGCGCCATGTTGCTCGACGTCCGCCTCAAGGATCTGCTTGCAGGTCGCACGATCCGCCACGTCGAATTGCAGCACCCGTGCTGTGCGGCCAAGGGCCTGGATTTCGACCTGCACCGCGTCGGCTTCGGCACGGCCGCTGCGGCAATGCAGCACGATGTCATGCCCGGCCTGGGCCAGGCGCAGGGCAATGGCGCGGCCGATGCCACGGCTGGAGCCGGTGACCAGTACGGATTCAGTCATGGCGTTTCGTCCTTCGATTCATCTAAATAAGTGGCCGCCTGGGGCGGTCGAAATACGTTCAAGCGGGCGCTGGCCTGGATACCGTCACCGGTCAGGTGGCATTCGAACACACCCATGCCGTTGTCGTCTTCCAGAGAGCGCAGGCCGTGGATGGTCAGCTCGGCGCCTGCCGGGAAGTGTTCCACGTTGCACTCGAACTTACGTGTGCCGAGCAGGAAGCCCAGCTCCACCGCTTCGCCTTTCTGGCGCGCACGGCAACCGGCGTAGGCGGCAACGCTCTGCGCCATCAGCTCGATGCCGACCCAGGCTGGCAGGCTACCGTCAGCGCGGTTGAACAGGCCGCCAGGCTTGACGGTGGTGCGGGTGTGGATCTGCTCTTCATCGAACGACAGCACCTGGTCGATCAGGATCATGTCGCCCGCGTGGGGCAGCAGGTCGGCGAGTGGCCAAGCGGTCATGGAGCCTCTCCGATAATCAGGCTGACGTTGTTGCCGCCGAAGGCGAACGAGTTACTCATCAGGCAGGGTTTTTCCAGGCTATCGCCGCTGCGCGCCCATTGCAGGGCAGGCAACGTGGGGTCGGCCTGGCCGTCCCACACGTGGGGTGGGACGCGGCCGTGGGTCAGGCTCAGCCAGCAAAACGCGGCTTCCAGTGCGCCGGCTGCGCCGAGGGTATGGCCGCTCATGGGCTTGGTGGATGAGCAGGCCACGCCGTCGGGGAACAGGCTGGCGACGGCCAGGCTTTCCATCGCGTCGTTGTGCTGGGTGGCGGTGCCATGCAGGTTCAGGTAACCGATCTGCTCGGGCGCCAGTTTTGCACTGACCAGCGCTTTGCGCATCGCCTGCAATGCGCCTTTGCCGGTAGGCTCGGGCGCAGAAATATGGTGGGCGTCGCAACTGGCGCCACTGCCCAGCAGGGCGATGGGCGCAGGCGCTTTACTCATCACAAACAGCACCGCTGCTTCGCCGATATTGATGCCGTTGCGGTTCGCCGAAAACGGATTGCAGCGCTCGTTCGACACGGCTTCCAGCGCGCTGAACCCATTGAGGGTCAGCTTGCACAGGCTGTCCACACCGCCGCAGATCACCGCATCGCACATCCCCAGGTCGAGCAAGCGCTGGGCGCTCATCAGGGCGCGGGCGCTGGAGGTGCAGGCGGTGGATATCACATAGGCCGGGCCGCTCAGTTGCAGCCAGTCGGCGAGGAAGTTCGCCGGGGCGCTGAGTTCCTGTTGCTGGTAGTCGTAGTCGCAGGGGAAGTGCTTGTCGCGCAGGTACAGGGCGATGCCGCGGCTGGCTTCGTCGATGCCCGAGGTGCTGGTGCCCAGCACAATGCCGACCCGCGAAGCGCCGTAGGTGTGGATCGCCTGGCGGATCTCGTCCTCGATTTGCAACGCCGCTTCCAGCAACAGTTGGTTATTGCGGCTGCTCTGCTGGCCGAGTTCCACTGGGATGGTCGCCAATTCGCCCCGCACACTGCCTACCGGCAGCACGCGCTCGGGCACCCAGCCGTTTTCGGCGCACATGCCTGAGCAGTCACCGGCAAACAGGTTGCGACTGACCTGCGCTTGACCCCGGCCAAGGGCGCAAATCACGCCAAGGGCGTTGAGGTAGGCGGTCATTGGGCGGCACCGAGCGGTGTGATGCGGTAGCTCATGGGTTGGCCGGTCATGTTCACGCTGAAGACTTCTGAAGACTGGTAGACGATCTGCCAATGCCCCGGCAGGGTCCGTGTGAGGTCCCTCGCCTGGGCGCTCGGATACAGCGCGCGCACGTCGTCCGCCGAGGTCAGGGCGAACAGCAGGGCGGCGAACAGCTCTCGCGCCTGGGGATTGGGCGGCAGCAAGCCATCGGCCTGCCAGGCGCCATCGATCAGTTTTTGCCGGGCCTGGGGAATGCCCAGCGGGTCCATCATCGACCAGCGGATGGCGCCGCCTTCGCGCTGGATCACCAGCAACCAGTCCTGGCTCTGGCCGTCGGCCTGGCGCTGCACATGCAGTTGCATCGGCAACGCGAGCGCGGGCGTTTTTTCCGGCAACGGCGGCTGGCTGGCGCAGGCGCTCAGCAGCAACAGGCAGCCGATCAACAGGCTGCGCATCATGGTGCGGCACTCGCCAGGGGCTTGCGCGCCACGCAGTTGACCAGGGTTTCTTCGCGCTGGCCCACTGGCGGCGGATTCCGCAGGCCCCAGCGTTCCAGCAGGCCGAAGTCGCTGGAACGGCTCCACCACAAGTACGGGTAAGAAACGTTCTGCGGCCCGAACTCAAAGCCCTGCTCGCGGAGCATCTGCAGGTATTCTTCGGCGCTTTTCTGCACGTGCATGGGGTGACGGAACAGCCAGCGGATCACCCACGTATCGATATAAGCCTCGGTGGATTCGGCAAACAGCAGGTAGCCCCCCGGCTTTAGCACCCGGTAAAACTCTTTGAGTGCGCGATGTTGTTCGACCAGATGATGGAAGGTCTGGTGGCAGAACAGGATATCGACGCTTTCGTCCGGCACATCGAGGGTCGCGCAGTCGCTGCCGATCAGCTCGATGGCCAGGCCCTGGCGTGCGGCTTCAGCCTTGCTCAATGCCAGGCTGTGGGGGTCGGCATCCAGGCCGATCAGGCGCTCGGGGGCGAACACCTGCTGCAAGTACCGGAACGACTTGCCCTGGCCGCAACCGGCGTCCAGCAATACCGGCGCCTCGGGCAGCGGGTCGCTGAACAGGCTGCGCAGGTCGTTGATTGCCACGCGCAGCACATGGTGCTGCCAGGTGTGGCTGCGCAGGAACCAGAAGCCGAATTTGGTTTCTTCGACGTAGTTTTTACTCAGGTATTGAGTGCTCATACCGGCTCACTCGCGCAAATCTCCGACAACATCCGCAACCGTCGCTTGGGCTCGCTGACAAACGGGTTGCGCTCGTCCCACGCGTAGCCGGCGAGGATCGCGCTGATCATGCGGCGAATTTCCGGCGAACTTTCGGGGTGGAAAATCACATCCTGGAACGTCCCCGCGTACCAGCCTTCGACGTAGCAGCGGAAGGTGTCGACCCCGCGCTTGAGCGGCGCGGCAAACTCGGTTTGCCAGTCTACGGTTTCGCCCTTGAGCTGACGGTCCAATAGGCCGGCCGCCATGCTGGCCGAGCGCATGGCAATGGTCACGCCGGAAGAGAACACCGGGTCGAGGAATTCCGCCGCATTGCCCAGCAGCGCAAAGCCCGGGCCGTGCAGGGTTTTGACGTTGGCCGAGTAGCCGCCGATGGTGCGCGCTGGGGTGTCCCACACCGCGTTGTGCAGCACGCCGGACAGGCTTGGGGTTTCGTCGATAAAGCCGCGCAGGCAGGCATCGAGGTCGGCGTCGCGGCTGTCGAAATGCTCCTTGGCCGCGACCACACCCACCGAGCACCGGCCGTTGCTGAACGGGATCGTCCAGAACCAGATATCGCGCTGGGTTGGATGAGTGGTTACCAGGATCTTGGTGCGGTCGAAACCTGGGTGTTCGATGCGGTCTTCAACGTGGGTGAACACCGCCTGGCGCACCGGGAAATTCGACGGCGCTTCCAGGTCCAGCAGGCGCGGCAGCACGCGGCCGTAGCCGCTGGCATCGAGCACGAACCTGGCTTTGAGGTGGTATTCGCTGCCGTTCTCGCGGCGTACATGCAGGTAGCGGCTATCGCCTGCGAAGTCCACGCCGACGATGGTCTCGCCGTAGCGGATCTCCACCCCCTGCAACGCTGCCTGGTCCGCCAGCAGCTTGTCGAACTCGCCGCGCTGCACCTGGAAGGTGGTCGGCTTGCCGTTGCTGAAGGTGTCACTGAAATCAAAAGCGCTGTAGCGCTCGCCCCAGGCGAACGCGGCACCGGTTTTTACCTGGAAGCCGGCGGCCTGCACGGCGTCGAGCATGCCGGCTTCTTCGATAAAGTCGATGCAGTGGGACAGCAGGCTTTCGCCGATCGAGAACCGTGGGAAATACTGGCGCTCGATGATCAATACATCATGCCCTTTGCGCTTGAGCAGCGCGGCGGCGATGGCGCCGGACGGGCCGGCGCCAATCACTACAACCTGGCGACGTTCCATTTCAACTGTGGGCACGAGGGCTCCTTGCCGCTTTGGCGATAATCCGATTCATAAGGCGTGTTTCTGTTGTCCGGCCCAAGGCGCCAGCATAAAGCTGAATGCCAGGCCGAGGCTGACCGATAGGCCGAAATTACTCACTGCCGGCGTGCTGGACACGGCCAGCAGACCAAACGACAACCAGGTCGTGAGCGCCGCCAGCAGCGTACCCAGCAGGCTCACGGCGGGGCCGCCGATCTGCTCGCGCATCAGGATCGCGTAGTCGACGCTGATCGCCGTCACCAGCAGCAAACCGAACAGGCTGAACAACGTCAGCGGCTGGCCCAGCCAACCGAGGCTGGCCAGGCTGCACAGTGCGGCCAGCAATGGCAGCGCGACGATGCGCAGGGCGCCGCCGAAACCAAACGGCAGGATCAGCAGCAGCACGATCAGCACGCACGACATCAATTTCAGTTGCGCGGCGCTGATCTGGGTGGCGGCGAACACGCGGTTCAGATCACCGAGGCGATCCACCAGATGCACGCCCGGCAAGTCCAGGGCCTGCACTCGCAACAGCGCCGGGTTGTTCAAGCCTTGCAGGCTGACCATTGCAGCGACGCCGCCGTCCACCGGGCCGAGCCACAGCGTACGCCAGGGTTCGGCCATCGGGCCGATCAGTGCGGCGTCGATGTCTTCGGTGGGCAGCGCTTGCAACTGCGCGACCTCGGCTTGCAGCGCGCTGGCCGGTACGCCGAGGTCGAGCAGCGGCTGCCAGTGCTGTGGCAGTGCGTTCAGGGCATCGCGCAGCTGTTGCTGCTGGGCGGGCAGGTTGACCAGTTGATTGAGCGCCAGGTAACCCTTGAGCTTGTCCATATTTACCAGTTGATCCAGGCGCTGGCCCAGCGCGGCCTGGCGTTCCAGCAGCTGCTGTTGATTGTCGGCGCGCACCAGGAAGAACTGGCTGGTGGGCTGGAAACCGGTAATCCGCGCCACGGCCTGGGCCTCTTGCAGCAACTGCGGCGGTGCGCCGATCCACTGGCGGATATCGTTTTTGCTGTTGAGCTGCCACAACCCGCCGGCGCAAAACAGCAGTACCAGCGCCAGCAGCACCGGGCTCGGCACGCGAGTGAGCAACGCCGCACGAACCTGCCACAAGCCTTCAGCGATACGCAGAGGCCATTGCGCCGGGCGCAACTCAACGCCTTTGAGCAAGGCCGGCAACAGGCACACGGCCGACAGATACGCACCGACCAAACCCGCAGCGGAGAACACCGCGATCTGGGTCAGCGCCGGGAACGGCGTCCAGGCCAGCGCCAGGTAACCGATGCAACTGGTGGCCAGGCTCAGGCTCAGCCCCGGCAGGGTCAGGCGCAATGCCGGCCAACTGCGCCACGGCTTGAGGCTCCAGCTTTTCGACAGGTAATGCAGTGGGTAATCCACCGCGACGCCGATCAGGCTGGAGCCAAGCACCAATGTCATCACATGTATCTGGCCGAACAGCGCCACACACGCCACCGCGCCAAACAACATGCCCACCAGCACCGGCACGAATGCCAGCATTACCCGCCAGCGGCGGAACGCCAGCAGCAGCAACAGCAGGATGCCCACGGTCGCGCCGCCGCCGACCCAGGTGATTTCCCGCGTGGCCTGCTGCTGACCATTGGCGGCGTACAACAAACCGCTGGCCGCCAGCAGTTGCGCGCCTTGCTGACCGGCCTGTTCGCGGCTCGCCTGGAGCAAATCCGCCACCTGCAGCGGCAGTTTCATGTCAAAGGCATTGCCGGTGGTGCGCGCACGCAACAGCACCCAGCTTTTGCCGTCGGCATCGGCGATCAACGCGCCGCTGCCGATATCCAACTGCACCAAGCCACGTTGCGGCTGGCTGTTCTGGATACGTCCGGTCAGGCCCAGCCAGTCATCCTGGCTCGGCACCAGGCTGAACCCGGTGAAGGGGTCGAACAGCGCCTGCACGCGCTGCTGGATAAAGGCGTCGGGGTGTTCGATCAGTTGCTCGCGGTCCTTGGTCGAGAGCATTGCCAGTCGACCACGCAGCAACTGTTCGCGCAGCGCAGGCAGGTCGGCCTGCAGGTTCCACTGCACCTTTTCGAACAGGCCGCTGGCCTGCCAGCGTTCGCCCAACTGTTGCGCCACGTTCACCGCTTGCTGGCGGTCGGCATGCCCCACCAATACCAGCATCTCGCGGTTCAGCGGTTCCTGCATGCGCTGTTCGGCCTGCAGCTCCAGGGCGTCCGGCGTACTGCCCGGCACCAGTTCCATCAGGTTGGCCGACAGCGGCGCGCCATGGCGCCACTGCCAGCCGGCCAGGGCCAGCACGGCCACCAGCAGGATCAGGAACAGGCGCGGCAGCAAGCGCTCACTGGGCAAAGTCGTGTTGCTCCGCGTCGCTCAACGGTTGTTCGGCGGTGCTGTCCTGCATGCGCAGGAGGGTGCTGTCGCCTTGGGTTTCCCGCAGCTCGATGGTTTGCACGAGGGCGCCACCGTCGATATTGATCTGGGTGAACACCTGCTTCAGCAGCAGCGAGCGCGGGATCAGCGTGAGTTTCCATTGTGTGGCCTCGCCTTGCAGTTGCAGCTCGAAATCCCGCTGCAAGCCGCTGCTGTCGCCCTGGAGTACCGCGAGGAACAAGCGATTCTGCTCGGCACCGGCGCTCTTGTTTGGCAGCGTTTGCCAGCCATTGGCGTCACGCCGGGCGATGCCCTGGGCGCTGATGCGGTAGTCCTGTTGCAACGGGGTCTTGAGCAGCCACAGCAGGCCGTGGTCTTTGGCGAGGACGAAGGTGCCCTTGCTGACCAACGGCTGCGGCAGGGCGCGCAGGTGTTTTTCCTGGATGAAGCTGCCGTGGATCACGGACGGTTTGGCCAATTGATCGCTGAGTTGTTGCAGGTCAAACGCGTGAGCCAGGCCTGGAATGCTTAACAACAGGACTAGCGCTGCCACAGGGGATCTCATTTCAAGGCTCTCTCTACGGCGTCAGTGAATATTTTGGGCGAGGCCAACTGCATCTCGCGGCTGGCCATCTCCACCGCCACTTGCACGGTGGTGGCGCGGGTCAGGCGCTCGCCGCTGGCCAGGTCCGTAATCAGGTAATTGACCTTCAAACGGTTCTCCCATTCCACCAGGCTGGCGCGCACGTTGATGGTCTGGCCAAACACCGCGCCGCGCACATAGCGCAACTGCATGTCGATCACCGGCCAGGCGTAGCCGGCTTCGAGCATCGCCGTGTAGTTGTGGCCGATCTTGTCCAGCAGCGCGCAGCGCGCCACTTCGAGGTATTTCACGTAGTGCCCGTGCCACACCACGTTCATGGTGTCGACATCGAAAAACGGTACCAGGATGTGTGTGTCGCTGTGCAATACGCCGGGGCTACGCATGCAGCCTCCAGTGTTGCTCGGCGATGCGTTGCAGACACAGGCGCAGTTCGCCTTCCAGGGCGCGGTCTTCGATCACTGGCGGGAAGTCCTTGGCCAGTTCCTCGTGCATGGCGGCCAGCGCCGGTGGCAGCGGCCGCGCATCCTCGGCCTGTGCGCGCAGCCACACACCTTGGTTGGCGGCGAGCAAGGTGGCAGCTGCAACCTGTTCGGTCAGCTCCAGCACGCGGATTGCGTCGCGGGCGGCGATAGTGCCCATGCTGACTTTGTCCTGGTTATGGCACTCGGTAGAGCGCGAGAACACGCTGGCCGGCATGGTGTTTTTCAGCGCTTCGGCGGTCCAGGCGCTGGTGCCGATCTGCACGGCCTTGAAGCCGTGGTTGATCATGGCGCGGTCGGCGGGCGCGCCCGACAGGTTGCTCGGCAGGCCGTGGTTGTAACGCACGTCCACCAGCAGCGCGAGTTGCCGGTCGAGCAGGTCGGCGACGTTGGCCACCAGGGTCTTGAGGCTGTCCATGGCAAAGGCGATATGCCCGCCGTAGAAGTGCCCACCGTGCAGCACGCGCTCTTCTTCGGCGTCGATGATCGGGTTGTCGTTGGCGCTGTTCAGCTCGATCTCGATAAACGAACGCAGCCAGTTCAGGCTGTCGGCCAACACGCCGAGCACATGGGGCGCGCAGCGCAGCGAATAACGATCCTGCAGGCGGTGCAGCGGCGCGGTCGGCGCATCAATCGCTAGATCCTTGCGCAGCCAGGCCGCGACTTGCATCTGCCCAGGGTGCGGCTTGGCGGCGAACAGGCGCTCGTCGAAGTGTTCCGGGTTGCCTTGCAGCGCCACCACGTTCAGCGCGGTGATGCGCGTGGCCAGTTGCAGCAGGTAGTCGGCGCGGGCGAAGGCCAGGCAGGCGAGGCCGGTCATGACGGCGGTGCCGTTCATCAGCGCCAGGGCTTCCTTGGGACGCAACACCAGCGGGTCCCAACCCAGCTCGCGGTGCACATCGGCAGCCTGGCGACGTTCGCCACGGAACATCACCTCACGTTCGCCCGACAGGGTCGCGGCCACGTAGGACAGCGGCGTCAGATCACCGCTGGCACCCACCGAGCCCTCTTCCGGGATCAGCGGCAGCACGTCGTGTTCCAGGAACGCATGCAGGCGCTCCAGCAGCTCGACACGCACGCCGGAAACGCCGTGGCACAGCGACTGCAAACGTGCGGCCAGCACCGCGCGGGTGGCCTGTGCATCGAGCAGTTTGCCCAGGCCGCAACCGTGGAAGGTGTAAAGGTGACGGGGCAGGGCCTCGACGTGCTGCAACGGCACCGCTACCACGCACGAGTCGCCGTAGCCGGTGGTTACGCCGTAGATCACGCCTTCCTTGTCCAGCAGCGAGTCGAGAAACTGCGCGCCCTTGGCGATGCGCTGGCGATACGCGGCGTCGCCCTGCAACTGGGGGGGCGCCTGACGGTTGGCCAGGGCCAGCACGTCTTCGATGCGCAGGGGGCGTTCGCCAAAGGTTACCGGCTCAAGATGCGTCGTCATCGGTCTTCCAGAAAGGGTAAAAGTTGAACCATTGTTGGGGCGCTTGCAGGCAGAACTGGCCCAGGCGTGCGGCGTAGCGTGCGGTCCACTGAGCGATGACCTGCTCGCGGGTGCTGCGTTTCCATTCGATCAAGGGTGTGAACGGTTCGATCGTCAGGCGGTAACGGCCATTGTGCTTGAGGCACATCAGCAGGTTGACCGGGCATTTGAGCAGGCCGGCCAGCAGCCACGGACCTTGAGGGAACGCGGCGTCATGGCCGAGAAAGTCCACGCGCACCGTGCGCCCGCCGTGCAGGGGCACGCGGTCGCCGGCAATCGCCAGCCACTCACCTTCGTCCAGGCGCTGGCTGAGCAGCAACATGGTCGCCGGGTCCAGCTCGCTGACCTGGATCAGGCGCAAATGGGTAGCACCGGCTTCGCCCAGCAGGCGGTTGAATTGTTCGGCGTGCTTGGTATGCACCAGCACGTTCATGGTGACTTGCTCACCGATCTCGGCCAGGGCACGGCACACTTCGAGGTTGCCCAGGTGTGCGCCCACCAGCATCTGCCCGCGCTCGCCACGCAGTTGCCCACGCAATTGCGCGGGGTCGTTGATTTCGATCTGTTCCAGGCGCAGCTTGCGGTTCCACACGTCGAGTTTGTCGAGCAGGGAATCGGCGAAGGCCATGAACTGGCCAAATACTTTGCGGTGGCTGGGGCGCAACTCATCGCGCCCGCTCCACTCGGCCAGGCGCTGTTGGTATTGCCAGGCGCTCTGGCGCGCGCTGCGGCCAAACAGGAAGAAGTACAGCACGATGCCATACAGCACCGGGCTCAGCAGGCGGCGGCCGAGGACTTTGGCCGCGAAGGCGGTGAATTTCATCAGCCAGTAGCTGCCGCGCTCTTCGCGGTCGGCCCAGTGTCGGGTGTTGTCGCTCATGCCTGCCACCGCCGCCACAGGATCATCGGCGCACGCACCAACATGCCGAAGAACAGCCGCGTGTGCATGGCGCTGATACGCACGTTGTCGTGAAACAGACGAAAGTGCGACAGGCCGTCAGTGGGGTAATGCACTTGGGTCGGCAGCCAGCGCATCGGCTGGTTGCGCCAGGCCAGGCGCACCAGGATGTCGGAATCGAAGTCCATGCGCGTGCCGATATAGGCCGAGTCCATCAGCGCCAGCACCGGTGCCAGCGGGTACACGCGAAAGCCGCACATCGAGTCGCGGATCTGCAGCGACAGTGTGTTGATCCACACCCACACGTGGGTCAGGTAGCGTGCGTACAGGCGGCCTTTGGGCACGCTCTCGTCGTATTCGGGGTAGCCGCAGATAATCGCGTCGGGGTGTCTGCGGGAGGTGTCCACAAACGTCTCGACTTCGCGCAAATCATGCTGGCCGTCGGCGTCCACTTGCAGGGCGTGGGAGTAGCCCAGGCGCGCGGCTTCGCGGAAGCCGGCCATCACTGCGCCGCCCTTGCCTTGGTTGCTCGGCAGGGTCAGCAGGGTGACGTTATCCAGGGTCGCCAACTGCGCCAACACGGCGGCGCACGCCGGGCTGCTGCCGTCGTCTACCAGCAGGCACGGCAGGCCGCTGTTCAACAGGCTGCTCACCACGGCTGGCACTGCGGCTTCATGGTTATAGACCGGGATCAGGGCACAGGGCTTATGCATGCTCGGCCACCAGTTGGATCCGGCCACTGGAACACGCCGCGACGCCGTTGCGGTAGGCGAAGTACAGCTTGCCGCGCTCCCGGTCGAAGCGCAGGTGCAGTTCGATACGGTCGCCCGGTCGCACCAGTTGCTGGAACTTGAGCACTTCCATGCCGGCGAAGGTCGCGGGCAGGTCGAGCAATTGCTGGCCCAGGTTGAACGCCCATTCCACCTGCACCACGCCCGGCAGCACCGGCGTGACCGGGAAGTGCCCGCTGAAGTAGGCCAGGTCCGGCGGCACGCTCAGTTGCACGGTCCATTCGCCATTGGCTTCGCTCTGCTCTAGCACCTGCGGCGCCTTTGGCCGTGGCGCCAGCAGCAACGCGGTCACATCGGCCTGGGGCAACTTGCCTTGGGCGTTCAGCGGTAACTGGCGCAGCAGACGCCAGCGACGGGGCAGGGCCAGGGCTTCGCAATGCTGGCTCAGATGTTGGCGCAGGGTTTGAGTGAGGCTGCGGCGGCCTTGGTTGCGCAGGGCGTGCAAACCCTCGGCGCTCAGCACTACCAGGGCGCCGAGTGAGGCGCGGCTCTCTTGCACCACGCCCAGGCGCGTTTCCGCGACCCAGGGGTGAGTCATCAGCGCCTGCTCCAGCATGGGCAGGGAGATGCGTTTTTCTTCCAGTTTGACGATGCGGTCCAGGCGGCCGAGCAGCTCGAAGCGGCCATCGGCGTGGATGCGCGCAGCGTCAGCGGTTTGTTCGATATGCCCTGCGGGCAGGTAAGGCGAGGCGATGCGCAGCGCGCCGTCGGCGTCCTGGCTCAGCGCCACACCGGCAAACGGCTGCCAGGGTTGCGCACCTTGGCGCCAGGCGATGCCGCCGGTTTCCGAGCTGCCGAGGATTTCCGTCGGCCATTGCTGCAAACGCTCGTAAAGACTGGCGGCGGCTTCGACGGGTAAGGCGCCGCCGGAGGAAAACACCCGCGACACCTGGCTCAGCGCCGGCCAGTCGAGGTTGTCGCCCATGCGCTTGAGCAGTGCCGGGCTGGCCACCCAGGCGAACTGCGTGTGCTCGCGGCTGGCGCGCTGCAAGTCTTCGGGGAAGGCCAATTGCTTGCGCATAAAGGTGCGACCGGCGCACAGCGGCCACAGCACGCGGAACAGCAACCCATAGATGTGCTGGGTGGCGACGCTGCCGATGATGCAGGCGTCTTTAAGGTCCGCACCCCACAAGGTTTCCAGCGCTTGAACCTCGTTGGCCAGTTGGCGCAGGGTCTTGTCGATACGCTTGGGTTCGCCGCTTGAGCCGGAGGTGCACAGGCTCAGTTGGCAGCTGTCCAGGTCGAGCGCGGCGCCAGGCAACGGCGCCTGGTACAGCGCGTCGAGATCGGCAGCGTCGACCAGCCAGGCATCGACGGCATCGGCCCAGCGTTGGCGGGTCTGGGGCTGCAGATCGGCAGGCAGCAGCACGCTGACCCCGGCGCGCCAGGCGCCCAGCAGGGCGATCGCCAGCACACCGGCATCTTCCAGGTGCACCGCCAGGCGCCGAATGCCGCGCGTTTGCAGGCCCGCGGCCAGACTGAGGGATTGCTCCCACAGCTGGGCGTGATTCATGGCAGGTTCGGTCGTGACCCAACGCTGTTGCAGCGGCTCAAGCAGCAAGTGCTCAAGTTTCAACCCATTCATATGCGGCCTCGAACCCTTTGTCGTACCAGCCATTCCACGGCAAACAACAAACCCATCAGCCCGTAGGCGATCAGGCCGTTGTACAACGTCCACCAGCTCAACGGCGCCCACAGGGTGAGGGCGGCGGCGAGCAGGCCATTACACAGAAAAAACACGCTCCACACCACGGTGACCTGGCGTGTATACACAATCGCATGGGGCGGCAGTTGCGGGTCGGTCATGCGGGCCAGGCGCTCCACCATCGGCGGGCCGTATTTCAGGCTCAGCCCAAAGAGCGCCAACATGAACGCACTGACCAGGCTCGGGTACCAGCGCAGCAAGTGCGGGTTGTCGAACCAGGCCAGCAACAGGCAAAACACGATCACCGCCAACGCCATCCAGCGGCTGCCGGGGCGTGGTGCGCCGGTAAACGCGCGCAACAGCCAGAGGCTGCCCAGCAGCAGCCCGAATTGCCACGGTGCAAAGTGCTCAGTGCCGTAATACACCGCGAAGGGGTACAGCAGCCCCGCCAACAACAGGCCAAGGCCGATCAGCCGGCTCATGCGGCGGGTTGGACCAGACGGTACACCGCCTCTACCACGTCGTTCACGGTGCGCACGGCCTTGAACTCTTCGGCGGCAATCTTCTTGCCGGTCTGGCGCTTGATGTGGTCGATCAGGTCCACGGCATCGATGCTGTCGATTTCCAGGTCTTGATACAGATTGGCGTCCAGGGTGACGCGCTCCGGGGGGAGTTCAAACAGTTCCACCAAGGCATCGCGCAGGGTGTTGAAAATATCGTCACGAGTTTGCATGGTCCGGTCTCAAGCTGCCTTTCTGGCCGTGACGAACGCCGCAAGGCTGGCCACGTTGGTGAAGTGATTGCGTGTGTCCTTGGCGTCGGCATCGATCTTGATGCCGTACGTTTTCTGGATTGCCAGGCCCAATTCCAGGGCGTCTACCGAATCCAGGCCCAGGCCTTCGCCGAACAAGGTCTGCTCGCTGCCGATGTCGTCGGGGCTGATGTCCTCCAGGCCCAGGGCCTCGATGATCAGCATCTTTATGTCGTGCTCAAGGCGGTGTTGGTCGCTCATCTTCGGCGAGCTCCTTAATGAAATAGTGGTGCAGGTAATCGTTGAGCTTGCGTGAAGCCTGAGGCGCGGGCCCCAGTGTTGCGAACGCCTGTGGTTCTATATCGGCCCCCACGCGCAAACTGAAGTGAAAACGGCGTTTGGGGATGCGATACCAGGGTTCGGCCTTGGTCAAGGTGGTGGGGCTGACCTTGATCACCACGGGGGTGATGATTGTCGCACCCCGCAGCGCAATGGCGGCGCCGCCGCGATGAAAGGCGGGCGCTGCGCCGGGCGTGGTGCGGGTGCCTTCAGGGAAGATGATCAGCGTCTGGCCTTCGCGCAGGGCGTCGGCGGCGGCATCCAGCATCTCTGCGCTGCCGTCATTGCTGATATAGCCGGCATCGCGTATCGGCCCACGGGTGAACGGGTTCTGCCACAGGCTCTGCTTGACCACGCAGTTGGTCTGACGCATCAGGCCGATCAGGAACACCACATCGATCAGCGACGGGTGGTTGGCGACGATCATCTGGCCAGGGCGACCGAGTTTCTCGGCGCCTTCGACGCTGTAGGTCAGCACGCCCGCGCGTTGCATCAGGCGAATAAAGAACCAGAACAGCTTGCTGATGGTGTGACGGGCGCGACGCTGATGCTTGTCGGCGCTGCCCGGCAGGCAACTGAGCACCGGAAACACCAGCAAACGCAGGCACAGCCCACCGACACCAAACAGGAAGAAGCTGGCGGCGGTGGCGAACAGGCGCCAGTAATAGGCGTCCCGTGGCTTGTCGGTCAGGGCTTGCGTTGCCAGTTCCATACACGGTTCTTCCAGGCATGTTGGCAGGCACCCTGTTCGGTGAGCAGGGTGCGCAGCAGGTTCAGGGCATGGGGCCACTGGGTTTGAGTGGCTTGGACAGTGCCGGGCGTGAGTTCCAGTTGCCACTCGTCGCCTGGGGTCAGCAGCAGGCCGAGGGCGTAGGGGAAGGGCACGTCAACGATCCAACTGGCGTAGGCCTCGGGCGGCTGTTCTTCGGTGATTACCAGCAAAACAGCCGGGGCGCCTTCGTTGAGCAGCGCGGCGGCTTCCAGCAGGCCGTGCTCCAGGCCGTCGCCGGCGGCGGCGAGGGCGGTCATTTCACTGGTTTCATTGCGCAGGATCGACCACAGGCCAATCACCGCGTTATGCACCGACAGGCTGAACTGGGTTGGCGACAGGGGCTGGTCGTTGGCCAGGTCACTGAGGATGTCGAGGGTGCGCGGGGTTTCGCCATGCCGGGAAATAAACACCAGCGGCAGGTCTTGCAGGCCTTCGGCCAGCGGCCAGCCCACGCTGAACGCCATGCGTGCCAGCCGGCTCAGGCGGCGGCGCTGCATAGCAGGCAGGAACGACACGTCGGGCGAGGCATCGCTGGCGGGCAGCAGCGCAGGGGCCTGGCACCAGGCGTGCCAGTCGTGCGCACTCTCCAGCCCTGGGGCCCAGGCGCGCCATTGGGCGATATTGAAGTTGATCACTGAGAAGTTATCCCGCCCCTGCGGGCTTCCATGTGCGGCTTTTGGCCCCGAATACCGGGACAGGGAGCAATCGCCGAATGGCGCGCATTATCCCGGTGCCGTGGGGTTCTAGCAAACTTTGGTAAAGGTTTGTTCACGGCGGAATACAAATTGTTGGTAAAGATTTACAGATTGTCCGTTATGGACGGCTGGGTTGGCTTGTCGGCCCGTTCCTAATCACTCGTACGTGACTTGCCTTTGATGCAGCGATGCATTGTTGAACGAGGTAGCTAACAGGCGCTTTTGCCCTCTACACTCGGACATTCATTGATACACGGAGGTTTTTCCATGCGGCGTGTGGTGTTCAATCAGAAAGGCGGCGTTGGCAAGTCCAGCATCGCCTGCAACCTGGCGGCGGTCAGCGCCAGCGAAGGCTATCGAACCCTGTTGGTGGACCTCGATGCACAAGCCAACTCTACCCAGTACCTCACCGGGCTGACCGGCAACGACATCCCCATGGGGATCGCGGACTTTTTCAAGCAAACCCTGTCTTCCGGACCGTTTTCGAAGAAGAACAAGGTCGATATTTACGAAACGCCGTTCGACAACCTGCACGTGATCACCGCCACCGCAGAGCTGGCGGACCTGCAGCCTAAGCTTGAAGCCAAGCACAAGATCAACAAACTGCGAAAGTTGCTGGATGAACTGGCCGAAGATTACGACCGGATTTATCTCGATACGCCACCGGCACTGAATTTTTATGCGGTTTCAGCATTGATTGCCGCTGATCGTGTGCTGATCCCCTTCGATTGCGACAGCTTCTCGCGTCAGGCCTTGTATGGCCTGCTGGCTGAAATCGAAGAATTGAAGGAAGACCACAACGAAGGCCTTGAAGTGGAAGGCATCGTGGTCAACCAGTTTCAGGCCCGAGCGAGCCTGCCGCAGCAGATGCTGGAGGAGTTGATCGCCGAAGGCTTGCCGGTGCTGCCGGTGTACCTGGCCAGTTCGGTGCGCATGCGCGAGTCGCACCAGGAGAGCAAGCCGCTGATCCACCTGGACCCTCGGCATAAACTGACGCAGCAGTTTGTGGAGTTGCATAACCTGCTGGAAAGCGCCTAGATCGAGTGTGGGAGGGGGCTTGCCCCCGATAGCAGTGTGTCAGCCAGCCCACCTGGTACTGATCCACCGCCATCGGGGGCAAGCCCCCTCCCACATTTGATCCCGTTGATTGAGGGGCTGGTTTACACCCCTTGGCTGCGCAACCAGCTCATCAACTGCGGCAACGGAAATGCGCCGCTCTGGCGCGCCACTTCGCGGCCGTTCTTGAACAGAATCAAACTGGGAATCGAGCGAATCCCCAACTGCGCCGACAACTGCTGATTGGCCTCGCTGTCCAGCTTGGCCAGCCGACACTTGGCCTCCAACTGCCCGGCCGCCTGTTCGAACACCGGCGCGAACGACTTGCACGGCCCGCACCAGTCGGCCCACACATCGACCAGAAGCGGCAGGTCGCCCTTGATCTGGCTGGCGTAGTCGCCTTGTTTCAGCTCAAAAGGCTTATTCAACAACACCTGTTGCTTACAACGCCCGCATTTGGGCGCATCTCCCAGGCGTTCGCCGGGGATGCGGTTGAGGCCGTTGCAGTGAGGGCAGGGGATGACGAGAGGTTCGGACATTGAGGGCTCCTTGGAAGTGGCCAATGGCACTGTATTTGGAGTCGGGGGCTAGGTTTATCAAGTCAGGCAGATGCGACTCATCCGCTCACAGTTCTGCCCATGTCGAAGCGAGATTGTCTATCTAGGCTGCTAGAGCCGGTTTTGTCTTGAACCATTGGTCTGCTTGTGGCTATAGCAAATTGCGATAGTCGCAATTCGGGTTTAGCCTCCATAGCACGATGCGATAAGGATGTTGCATGCGAGTCATCAGTGAAAAAAGGATTTGGGAAGCAAAGGAAAAATGGCCCCGTTCCGCAGCGGCGTTGGATCAGTGGTATCGCATCATCAAGCGAAATTCCCCCAAAGACTTTGCGGCGATGAAAACCATGTTCCCCGCCACCGATAAGGTCGGAGCGTTTCATGTATTTGATATTGGAGGCAACAAGCTTAGGTTGATTGCTAGCGTGGAGTATCAGGTGCAGCACGTTTACATCAAGCACCTGCTTGATCACCGCGATTATGAGAAAGACAAATGGAAGGAAAAAATCAGATGAGCGCGCTTATGCGAGTCGCGGTCGAACACTGGCAATTCGTTTCGCCAGTACTACGAAAGCCGGAAAACGAGGCAGACTACGACGCGATGGTAGGCTGCCTGGACGAGTTATTGAGCCTAATCGGTGAAGATGAGGACAGCCCGCTGATGAGTTTGGTGGACATCCTCAGCGATTGGATCGAAGCCTATGATCATGCGCATCGGCCAATGCCCGTCGCCAGTGGTGTAGATGTGCTGCGCTATATGATGCGCGAGCACAACCTCACCCAGAGCGACTTGCCGGGCGTTGGTGCTCAATCGGTTGTGTCCGAAGTACTGAGCGGCAAGCGCCAGCTCAACGTGCGGCAGATTCGTTGGCTGGCGGAGCGTTTCGGTGTTTCAGTGGAAACCTTTATCTAAAGATTTCACGACGAACAACTTATCTCCAAATGCTTGCCCCAATCCGGCGGCCGCTGCGCGTATTGTTCCATTCCGGCCTGTTCCTCAAACGGCTTGGAAAGCACCTCATGCAGCCGCCGCACTTCGCTGTAATCGCCTGATTCTGCGGCGGTGATAGCGTTCTGTGCCAGGTAGTTGCGCAGGATGTACAACGGGTTCACCGCGTGCATCCGCTCACGGCGCTGCTCTTCGCTGCAGTTCCCATCCCGTGCGACACGTTCCTTGTACTGCTCGGCCCAGGCGTCAAACCCAGCCATGTCGACAAAATCATCGCGCAACCGCGCCACGGCCAGCGCTGCGGATTCATCCCCCAAACGGCGGAAGAACAGGGTGTAGTCCACGCCGCTGTTCTGCATCAGCTTGAGCAGGCGCTCCACCAATTTCTGGTCGTCGCCTTCGGCTGTGGTCAGCCCCAGGCGGCGGCGCATCAGGTCGAGGTAGTGGGCCTGGTAGAACGGCAGGTATAGGCCCAGGGCTTCCTTTAAGGCTTCAACGCTGATAAACGGCGTCAGCGCCTGGGCCAGCGCGCTGAGGTTCCACTGGCCAATCGGCACTTGGTTGCTAAACGAGTAGCGTCCTTCATGGTCGGAATGGTTGCAGATGAAGTGCGCGTCAAAATCATCCAGAAACGCAAACGGCCCGAAGTCGAAGGTGATGCCCAGGATCGACATGTTGTCGGTGTTCATCACGCCATGGCAGAAGCCATAGGCCTGCCATTTGGCGATCATCTCGGCATTGCGTTCGACGATTTCGCGGAACATCGCGAGGTAAGGTTCAGGCTGTTCCTTGCACTCGGGGTAGTGCAGTGAAAGCACGTGCTCGGCCAGTTCCGCCTGCTGCTCTGGTTTCTTGGTGTAGTAGAAATATTCGAAATGCCCGAAGCGGATATGGCTCGGCGCCAGGCGCAGCACCATCGCCCCGCGCTCCTGTTTTTCGCGCCATACCGGCGTGCTGGAGCCGATCACGCACAGCGCACGGCTACTGGGGATGCCCAGCGCGTGGAGTGCTTCAGAGGCAAGAAACTCCCGAATCGACGAGCGCAAAACCGCACGGCCATCGCCCATCCGCGAGTAAGGCGTCATTCCGGCACCCTTGAGGTGCAGGTCCCAGTGTTCGCCGGCCTGGTTGTACACCTCGCCGAGCAACAACCCACGGCCATCGCCCAACTGCGGGGAATAGCCGCCAAATTGATGCCCGGAATAGACCATCGCACGCGGCTCAGCTTCGGCCCACAGCTTGTGGCCGCCGAACAGCTCGGCGAATACCGGCGTGTCGGCCACCGTCGGGTCGAGGTCGAGCAGGGCCATGGCGGCATCGCTCGCCACGACAAGGCGCGGCTCGTCGAGGGGCTCGGGCAAAACGTGGGTTGAGAACGCGTCGCCCAGGCGTGCGAAGCGGTTGTCGAAGGTCAGTTCGTCGAGGGCTTTCACCGGCCATCTCCAGCAGAATGTCCGAACATTCTGCTGGGGATAGGGCGTTTAGTCGAGTTTGCTCGGTGGCGGTTCCGGCGCGTCTTCGACTTTACCGGGCGGCGGCTCGGGGGCGTCCTGCTCTGCGGCAGGCGCGGCGATGGTCTTGCGATCATCCTCGACCGGCACCAGTTTGTACTCCTGGCCGTGCATGTTCTTGAGGTACACCTCCATCTGCCGGAACGAGATGTTGATGTGCTGCTTCTTGAACTCGCGGTTGATATAGCGGTTGACCTCGTCCAGCACTGGGTTGCGGTCACCGAGGTCGCGCACGTGCATGCGCAGCTCGTGGTCGAGGGTGCTTTCGCCGAAGTTGAGGAAATACACGTGAGGTTCCGGCTCCTTCAGAACCCGTGGGTTTTCCCTGGCAGCCTTGAGCAGCAATTCCCTCACAAGGTCCAGATCAGAGCCGTAGTCCACGCCCAGCTTCAGGGTGACGCGGGTGATGGTGTCGGTCAGCGACCAGTTGATCAGTTGCCCGGTAATGAACGTCTTGTTCGGGACAATGATGTCCTTGCGGTCGAAGTCGGTGATGGTGGTGGCGCGGATGCGGATCTTGCTCACCGTGCCCGACAGGTTGCCGATGGTGATGGTGTCGCCGATACGCACCGGGCGTTCGAACAGGATCATGATGCCGGAGATGAAGTTGGCGAAGATCTCCTGCATGCCGAAGCCCAGGCCCACCGACAGTGCGGCCACCAGCCATTGCAGCTTGTCCCAGCTCACGCCGAGGGTAGACAGGGTAGACACGAAGCCCACGCCGGCAATCACATAGGACAGCAAGGTGGTGGTGGCGTAGGCGCTGCCCTGGGCCAGGTCCAGCTTGGACAGTACCAGCACCTCCAGCAGACCGGGCAGGTTGCGCGCCAGGGCGAAGGTGATGCCGATGATGATCAGCGCGCCGAGCAAGTCGCCGATGCTGATAGGCACCATGCTGATATTCGCACCCGTGCCGCTGGTGTATTCGTACAGCGTGACGTTATCCAGGTAGGAAAACACCGAGATCAGGTCCGACCACACCCAGTACAGCGCGGCGATAAAGCCGCCAAGCAGGGCCAGGCGAATCAGGCGCATGGACTGTTCGTTGACCTGTTCGATGTCCAGGGTCGGTTCTTCGATCACGGCTTCGCCATCACCGGCTTCCTTGGCGGCCTGGCGTTTGGCCAGGGCTCGGGCATAGGCCAGGCGGCGGGCGGCAACGCCCAGGCCACGCACGAAGGTGGCTTCGATCACCAGCCAGAACATCAGCAGGTACAGGGTGTTGATCAACCGGTCGCTGAGTTTCAGGGCGGTGTAGTAGTAGCCGAAGCACACGGCAATAAACAGCGCGATGGGCAGTGCGGTAAACAGCAGGCCCACGGCTTTGCGGAACAGCGAGGCTTTTTCGTGGGTCGGGCTGTGCAGCAGCAGGCGCCCGAGCAGCCAGGCCATCAGCGCATAGCACGTCAGGACCACGGCGATGCCTAGCACGTCGTCGGCCAGTGCCGCCGGTTGATGCTCGGCAATCGCCACCACGGCCACCAGCGCCAGTACGACCAGGCCGAGTTTACGCACCCAGCCTTGCAGGAATTCGACCTGGGGTTTTTCCCAGCGAAAATGCAGTTCGGCCACGCCGCCCGGCGCCAGGATGCGGTAGGCGGTGTAGAACACCAGCCACGCCTGGGCGATCTGCAGCAATGCCGCGCCCAGGTTGGCGTTTTGCCCACGGGCGTCGATTTGCAGCGCATAACCGCACAGCGCCAGGCCCAGGGCTACCGGCATCGCCAGCAGGATATTCACCAGGATCGCCTGCGGCGTGTGCCACTGGCTGTCGCGTTTGAAGTGGCCGATGTCCAGGTGGACCCTTTTCAGGCGGGCGTACAGCGCGGTGCGCCGCCACAGCAGGAAGCCGATCAACAGCAACAGCGGCAGGAACAGCAATGGGCGCTGGGTCAGGCCGTCATACAGCTCACTGACGCTGGAGGCCCAGGGCAGGGTGGTGACTTGCTTGCTCAGGTGCGCCGGCACGGTCTCCAGCCACTCGGTGTCCAGCGGCTTGTTGCTCGGGATCCAGAACATCTGCTCGTCGAGCGTGGCGCGCAGGGTGGTGGCGGTGCTGAGCAGTTGTTTCTGGTTGAGTTGCAGGGTGATGGATTCGTTGAGCAGTGCACTCAGCTCGCGGCTCAAGCGCTCCAACAGGTCGCTGCGGGTGACCGCCAGTTCCAGCAGGGTGCGGCGCAGTTGCGGGGTGACGTCGTCCGGTGGCTGGTTGGCCAGCAGGTTGTCGACATAAGTACTGGGGGAACTGATCAGTTCGCGTTGCTGGTTGACCTCGAACTGGTACAGGCGAATGTTGGCAATGTCGTCGGCCAGGTCACGGTCCACGGTCAGGCGCGGCAGTGCCTGTTTTTGCTTATACAGAATCTTCGACAGCAGCAGGCTGCCCTTGAGCACACTGATTTGCTCATCCAGGGCTGAGTCGCTCTGGGTCACGGTGTCCAGTTGCTGCTTGGTCTGCAGGTTCTTCTGGGTCAGGTCGTTGAGGCGGTCGGTGCTTTTGAGCAGGTAGTCGGAAAGCTTCAGGTTGGCCGCACTTTCCGTGGCCAACAGGCTGCTGCCTCCGGCCTTTTGCGCTTCGATGGACTGCTGGGTCACGGTCTGTTGGGACTGGGCCAGGCGCTTCTGGTTGATCAGGGTTTGCAGGTCCTGGATCTCTTGTTCCAGACGCGCG
Organism: Pseudomonas sp. 2822-17; assembly: GCF_002742485.1. NCBI lineage: Bacteria > Pseudomonadati > Pseudomonadota > Gammaproteobacteria > Pseudomonadales > Pseudomonadaceae > Pseudomonas > Pseudomonas sp. 2822-17. Next base: position 262,728 of record NZ_LJRZ01000300.1, on the reverse strand, counting down.
ATTTTTTCCACCACCAGGTCATGCTGGCTGTTGCCCAGGTCTTGCAGCTGGCTGTTGCCGGCCAGTTCCTGGCGGCGCAGGGGGATCAGGGCATTGAGTGCGGCGAGCTCGGCGTTCAGTTGGTTGCGTTGGTCGCTGTTAAGCGCTTTGCCATTGTCCTTGCCGGCCTTTAGCGTCGAATTGATCTGCAGGATGCGCGTCTGGCTGCTGCTGATTTCGGTCTGGGCGCGTTCGGGGCGGGTCTGGGCGGCGATGGTCAGGCTGTTGGCTTCGGCCAGGTCTTTTTGCAGGTCGCCTTGCTGGGTGGTGCGCTGCACTAGCAATTGCTCAAGCTGCGGCACCGGCAGCGTGGCATAGCGCTGGGCCACCGGGATGATTTTGGTAGCCTTGAGGCGGGTCAGCTCGCGCTGGTTTTCGCTGGTCTGGCGCGGCGCGTCTTCCAGCTGGCGCTTGAGCTCGACCAGGCGCTGCTCGTAATCCTGCTGGTTGCCCAGATACGTCAGGGTCTGCTGCAGGATGGTTTGCAGCGCCTTCATGTCGGCGTCGGGCAGCTTGCGGTCGGGCAGCTTGTCCAGGGTTTGCTGGATGGCATCGGCGCTGGGCGGGTCGGCGGCATAGACGCTGCCGAAACAAAGGGTCAGGCCCAGCAGGGCAGTGGCGAGAAACGTGCGCAGGGTTGGCATAGACACCGGTCTTGCAAGGTGAAGAATCGGGAGCGTGCTGTCGCTCCGCAGTTTAGAGGAAGAGTCCGGGGCCCGGGCGACTTCCTTCGGGGAATCTGACGCCCACTTTGCCGATCTTGTTCCCGTCCATGACCGCGACGGTCCAGATGGTGTTGTTCCACTCCACCTGGTCGCCGACGATGGGGGCGCCGCCGACTTTTTGGGTGATGAAGCTGCTCAGTGGCATGTCCGGATCGATACCCTCCAACTTCAGGCCGTACAGGGCCGAAACCGCGCCCAGTTGGGCGTCGCCTTCCAGCACGAAGTCGCCGAAGAAGCGCAGGTCGAGGCCGCGTTGCGGTGCCTGGCTGAACAGTTTGCCGAGGGCTGGCAGGTTGTGTTCATGGCCGATCACACAGAGCAGATCGTCGACTTCCAGCACCGTACTACCCGACGGATGGAGCAGTTGCTGGCCACGGAACAGTGCCGCAATCCGCGTGCCTTCGGGCATTTTCAGCTCGCGCAGGGCTGCGCCGATGCACCATTTTTCGGCGCCCAGGCGGTACACGAACAGCTCCCACTCGCTGGTAACGTGTACTTCCAGGGCTGCACGGGAGATCGGCGCCGGGTCCGGTGGTACGGTCACTTTCAGCAACTTGGCCACCCACGGCAGGCTCGTGCCTTGTACCAGCAGTGACACCAGCACGATAAAGAACGCCAGGTTGAAGTACAGCTGCGCATGGGGCAGGCCGGCCATCAGCGGGAACACCGCGAGAATGATCGGCACCGCGCCGCGCAGGCCGACCCACGCGATAAAGCCTTTTTCGCGACCGTGGAATGCCTTGAACGGCAGCAGGCCGACCATCACCGACAACGGCCGCGCAAACAGGATCATCCACAGCGCCAAGCCCAGGGCCGGCAGGGCGATTGGCAGCAAATCATGGGGCGTGACCAACAGGCCCAGCACCAGGAACATGCCGATCTGTGCGAGCCAGGCCATGCCGTCGAGCATATGCAAGATGCCATGACGGCTGCGCACCGGGCGGTTGCCGATCACCAGGCCGCACAGGTAAACGGCGAGGAAACCGCTGCCGTGCAAGGCGTTGGTCAGGGCGAAGACGAACAGGCCACCGGCGATCACCAGGATCGGATACAGGCCGGTGGCCAGGTTGATGCGGTTGACCATCTGCAGCATCAGCCAGCCGCCGCCCAGGCCAACCATGCCGCCGATGCCGAATTCGCGCACCAGATGCGTCAGCAGGCTCCAGTGCAGGCCGGTCTGGCCGCTGGCGAGCATGTCGATCAGGGTGACGGTGAGGAACACCGCCATTGGGTCGTTGCTGCCGGATTCGATTTCCAGCGTGGCGGTAACCCGTTCGTTCAGGCCCTTGCCGCCGAGCAGCGAGAATACCGCCGCGGCGTCGGTGGAACCGACAATCGCGCCAATCAACAAGCCTTGGATAATATTGAGGTCAAACAGCCAGGCTGCCGCCATGCCGGTGAGGCCGGTGGTGATCAACACCCCCACCGTGGCCAGGGACAACGCCGGCCAGAGTGCCACGCGGAAACTCGCCACCCGCGTGCGCAAGCCACCGTCGAGCAGGATCACGGCCAGTGCGAGGTTGCCCACCAGGTAGGCGGTCGGGTAGTTGTCGAAAATGATGCCGCCGCCATCGACGCCGGCGACCATGCCCACGGCCAGGATGATCACCAGGATCGGAATCCCCAGGCGCGACGAAAGAGAACTCACCAGAATGCTCGCACTCACCAGCAACGCGCCGATCAAGAACAGGCTGTTGATGGTCGTCGCATTCAAAGGCAGTACTCCATAAGCAAACAAGACGGGACGCAAACTGACCATGCAGTCTGCGTGCCAGGGATTCTAACCTGTTGAATTGCGGTGCTGTCAAAAAGCTTTTAACGCCGGGCGCAGATCTGAATGTGGGAGGGCGCAAGCCCCCTCCCACATTTTTAACTGAGTGCATTCAGTTAGAGGCGGAACCGCCCCACCATCCCATTCAAATCCACCGCCAACCGCGACAACTCACTGCTCGCCGCACTGGTCTGGCTGGCGCCGGTCGCCGACTGCACCGACAGGTCACGAATGTTCACCAGGTTGCGGTCTACTTCCCGTGCCACCTGCGCCTGCTCTTCCGCTGCGCTGGCGATCACCAGGTTACGTTCATTGATCTGCACAATCGCCGTGTTGATGGTGTCCAGCGACATCCCTGCGCCTTTGGCGATGTTCAGTGTCGATTCAGCACGTTCGGTGCTGTTACGCATCGAGTCCACCGCGTGCTCGGTGCCGGCCTGGATACTGCCGATCATCCGCTCGATCTCGCTGGTGGACTGCTGGGTGCGATGGGCGAGGGCGCGTACTTCGTCGGCCACCACCGCAAACCCACGCCCGGCTTCACCGGCGCGCGCTGCTTCGATGGCGGCATTCAGGGCCAGCAGGTTGGTCTGGTCGGCCAGACCGCGAATCACGTCCAGCACCTTGCCGATATCCCGCGACTCATTGGCCAGGTCGCCAATCAGCGTGGCGGTGGCTTGTACGTCGCCGCTCATGCGTTCGATGGCGCTGACGGTTTCCTGTACCAGGTCACGGCCATCGCCGGCCGAAGAGGTGGCATTGCGCGAGGCTTCGGAAGTGCTCACCGCATTGCGCGCAACTTCTTCGACAGCGCTGGTCATCTCGTTGACGGCGGTGGCGGCTTGCTCGATTTCGTTGTTCTGCTGGATCAGGCCACGGGCGCTTTCGTCGGTGACGGCGTTCAGCTCTTCGGCGGCGGAGGCCAACTGGGTGGCAGAGCCGGCGATGCGTTGCAGGGTGTCGCGCAGCTTGTCCTGCATCTTGGCCATGGCGGCGAGCAGGCGTCCGGCTTCGTCGTTGCCATCAACCTTGATCGGCCGCGTCAGGTTACCTTCGGCCACTTCTTCGGCGGCTTCCAGCGCCTGGGCGATCGGGACGGTGATGCTGCGGGTCAACAGCCAGGCAAACAGCACGGTCAGCGCCGTGGCGATCACCAGCAGGCCCACGACCAGGTCGAAGGCCGCGTTGTATTGGTCTTCAGCCTCCTGGTTAGTCGCCAGGGCCATCTTGTTGTTGATGTCCAGCAAACGGGTGAGCACTGCGTTGACCTGCTCGGAGTTGCTCAGCAGCTCGGTATTGAGCAGCGTACGCAACTCTTCCACCTGATTGGCGCGGGACAGGCTCTTCATGCGCTCTTCGATCTGATGGTACTGGCCGAGCAAGCGCACGTATTCGTTGTAGGTGGAGCGCTCTTCGCTGCTTTCGATCAGTTTTTCGTAGACGTCCTGGGCGGTGCGGATCTGCTGGTTGCGCAGCTCGAAGGACTCCAGGGTCTTTTGCTGCACGTCCGGCTCGCGGTTGGTCAGCAAGCGGTACGACAGCACCCGCAGGCGCAGGGTCAGTTGGGTGAACTCATCAAGCGCACGGATGCTTGGCACGCTGGACAGGGTGATGTCTTCGGTCGCGCCACGGATCTTGCTCATCTGGTTCAGGGCGAACACACCGAGAAACAGCATCAGTGCACCAATAAACGCAAAGCCGAGGAAGGCCCTCGGAGCGATATTCATATTACGAAGCGACATGCGGGAATCCTGGGGAGAAGCGCGATCCGTGCGGGGGGTGAGACGGGGTGTGCCTCTCTATCGGTCCTACGACTAAAGTCTAAAGGGGCGTGTGCGTTTTTGTCGCATCTGACGAGGGGTTTGGCCGATTCAGGAACCAGATCGGGTAAATGCAGTCACTAAGGCTCGAAAGTGCGGCCCGGCCCTTAAAAATCGGGCTGCGCGCCGGGGATAACCCTGGCATACGAGGTGAATTTTCTTTATCGTCACCGCCCTTTGAAAAAGCCCGAGAAATCAAAATGTTAGAAGCATCCCTCAGCCAATTGGAACAACTGGTCAGCGACCTGGTACAGCAGAATCAAGACCTGCTGGGCCGCAACGAATCCCTCAAGGCCGAACTGGCCAATGCCAAGGATGAGAACGACAGCCTGCAACTGAGCCTGATGGAACAGGAAGAAAAACACGGCGCTACCGCTGCCCGTATCCAGGCGTTGGTTGAGCGTGTGAGCGCAGGGCCTGTCAGCGCATGAATGAAGGGATAAAGGTCGTTTCGATTCTCGGAGAGGATTACTCGATCAAGGCGCCAGCGGGGGAAGACAAGACCCTGATGCACGCCGTGACCATGCTCAAGGCCTCCCTGGCCACCACCAAGAAAAAGTACCCGACCCTGATCGGTGACAAATTACTGGTGCTGGCGGCGCTGAACCTGTGCGCCGAGCAGATCGAATTGCAGCAGGCTCATCAACAGGAACTCGACCGTTACCAAGAGCAAGTCAGCGCCACGGTCGAGGTGATTTCCAAGGCGATCCAGCCTTAGAACCACGCATCCTGCATCCCCAGGCACGTATCATCGCGTGCCTCCAGAATAGCCAGTTCATGATGGCAGCCCGGTACTTCCCAGGTCAGGAAGTAACGGGCGGCCTGGAGCTTGCCTTTATAGAAGGCAACATCCGCCGCATTGCCCCTGGCCAGCCCTTCTTCGGCGCGAATCGCCTGCTCCAGCCAGCGCCAGCCAATCACCGTATGCCCGAACACTTTCAGGTACAGCGCCGAGTTCGCCAGGCTGCTGTTGACCTTGCCGTGGGCGAGATCCGTCAGCAGGCCCAGGGTGACTTGTTGCAGGCGCGCTACCAGGTGTTCCAGCGGTTCTCTGATGGCGGTAAGTGATGGGTACTCCTGGGCGCGGGTGCCGGTTTCGGCGATCAGGCGGATCAGTTGCTTTAGCCCCGCGCCGCCATTCTGCGCCAGCTTGCGCCCGAGCAAATCCAGGGACTGGATGCCGTGGGTGCCTTCGTGGATCGGGTTCAGGCGGTTGTCGCGGTAGTACTGTTCCACCGGGTATTCGCGGGTGTAGCCGTGGCCGCCGAGGATCTGGATCGCCAGTTCGTTAGCCTTGAGGCAGAACTCCGAGGGCCAGGATTTGACGATGGGCGTGAGCAGGTCCAGCAGCTCGTGGGCCTGTTTGCGCTCGGTCTCGGTTGCCAGTGTGGTGGTGTCATCGAATAGGCGCGCGGCGTACAGACCCAGGTCGAAGGCGCCTTCGACGTAGGCTTTTTGGGTCAGCAGCATGCGCTTGATGTCAGCGTGCTGGATGATCGAGACCGGCGCCGTTGTAGGATCTTTGCTATCAGGCAGACGGCCTTGCGGGCGTTCGCGGGCGTATTCCAGGGAATACAGGTAGCCGGCGTAACCGAGCATGACCGCGCCCATGCCGACGCCGATGCGCGCTTCGTTCATCATCTGGAACATGCAGCTCAGCCCCTGGTGTGGCTTGCCCACCAGATAGCCGACACAGTTGCCGTTATCGCCGAAATTCAGCGCGGTCGACGTGGTGCCGCGCCAGCCCATCTTGTGAAACAGCCCGGCCAACAACACGTCGTTGCGTGCACCGAGGCTGCCGTCATCGTTGACCAGGAATTTGGGCACGATAAACAGCGAAATGCCCTTCACCCCGGCCGGCGCGTCCGGCAGCTTGGCCAGCACCATGTGCACGATGTTTTCCGACAGCGGATGGTCGCCCCCGGAGATAAAGATCTTGTTGCCCTTGAGGCGATAGCTGCCGTCAGCCGCAGGTTCGGCGCGTGTACGAATATCCGACAGCGATGAGCCCGCGTGGGGTTCGGTCAGGGCCATGGTGCCGAAGAAGCGTCCGTCGATCATCGGTTGCAGGAAGCGTTGCTTCTGCTCCTCGGTGCCGAAGCTTTCGATCAGGTTGGCCGCGCCCATGGTCAGGAACGGGTAGGAAGTAGACGCTGCGTTGGCCGACTGGAAGTGCGCAAAGCAGGCCTGGGACAGCAAGGTCGGCAGTTGCATGCCACCGGCTTCGAAACTGCGGGCGGCATTGAGGAAGCCGGCCTCCAGGAAGGCATCCACGGCCGGTTTGACTTCCGGGATCAGGATCGCCTGACCGTCTTCGTAGCGCGGTTCGTTTTCGTCGTTTTTGCGGTTATGCGGCGCGAAATATTTTTCGGCGATGGAGCGGGCCGTGCTGATGGCCGCATCGAAGGTTTCGCGGTTGTGCTCGGCAAACCGCTCGCGCTGGGTCAGGCCCTCGGCATCGAGGACTTCGTACAGCTCGAAAGCCAGATTGCGGGAACTGAGCAGCGTCTCGGACATGGCGGCTTACCTTTGGAGGAATTGGCCTGAGTCTAAGTGTGCGAATGGAGGGTGGATAGCAAGATTGATCTGGGTGATGGAGGACCAGAATGTGGGAGGGGGCAAGCCCCCTCCCACATTAGTTAGCCGATGGTCATCAGGCTGGCGTTGCCGCCCGCCGCAGCGGTGTTGACGCTCAACGCCCGCTCGATCACCAGGCGCTCCAGTGCGATCGCCGTTTCGCCTTGCGACAAACCATGCACGCCGACAATCGCCCCACCGCGCTGTGCCACTTGCTGGCACACCGCACGCAGTTGGTCGGAATCACCGTGATGCAGGACCGCGTCAAACACCACCTCGTCCTTGGTCCAATCCGCCACGCGCTTGATCTTCGCCTGAATGTCCTTAGGCAGGCGTGGGAACAAGGCCTTGGTCAGGTCAGTTTCCGGCCATACCGCAGAACCACCCACCGCCAGCACTGCCGCCAGTTGCGTCAACAGATCGCCTTCCACGTCCGCCAGGCACAACACGTGCTCGCGGGGCAGGATGGCGTAGCTGTTGCGCTCGCCGGTCGGGCCGGCCAGTTGACGGGTGATACCGCTCTGGGACTGCGCGGCGAACTGGCTGCACAGGGCACTCAGCTCGCTGAACGACTGGCTGTCAGCCCAGGCTTTCAGGGCGGTCAGCGGTTGGCTCATGGCGTCGCGCAGACGTACATCCGGTGCAGCCAACTTGTCGCCACGTACGAAGGATTGCTCGATCGCATCGGTAGGACGAGTCGACAGCAGGCGGTACAGGTACAGCGGGCCGCCGGCCTTCGGGCCAGTACCCGACAAGCCTTCGCCGCCGAACGGTTGCACGCCGACCACGGCACCCACGATGTTACGGTTCACGTAGACGTTACCGGCATTGACGTTGTCGATCACCTTGGCGATGGTCTCGTCGATACGGGTATGCACGCCCAGGGTCAGGCCGTAACCGGATGCGTTGATCTGGCCGATCAGTTGGTCGATCTCTTTACGCTTGTAGCGCACCACGTGCAGCACCGGGCCGAAGATCTCGCGTTGCAGCTCGTCGAAGCTTTCCAGCTCGATCAGGGTTGGCATCACGAAGGTGCCGCGCTTGACCTCTTCACCATCGGCAATCGCCACTTGGTACACATTGCGGCCTTTGTCGCGCATGGCCTGGATGTGTTTCTCGATGCCGGCCTTGGCTTCGGCGTCGATCACCGGGCCAATGTCTACCGACAGGCGTTCCGGGTTACCGAGGCGGCATTCAGCCATGGCGCCCTTGAGCATTTCGATGACGCGGTCTGCCGAATCTTCCTGCAGGCAAAGTACACGCAGGGCCGAGCAACGCTGGCCGGCACTGTCGAAGGCCGAAGAGACTACGTCGATAACCACCTGCTCGGTCAGCGCCGAAGAATCCACGATCATCGCGTTCTGGCCACCGGTTTCGGCGATCAGCGGGATCGGACGACCCTGGGCATCCAGACGACCGGCGACATTGCGTTGCAGCAGGCGCGCCACTTCGGTGGAGCCGGTGAACATCACGCCTTTGACGCGATCATCACCCACCAGGCGGGCACCCACGCTTTCGCCCTGGCCCGGCAGCAGTTGCAGCACGCCTTCCGGAATACCGGCTTCCAGCAGGATGCGCACGGCTTGTGCAGCAACCAGCGGGGTTTGCTCGGCAGGCTTGGCCAGTACCGGGTTGCCGGCGGCCAATGCGGCGGCAACTTGGCCACTGAAAATTGCCAGCGGGAAGTTCCATGGGCTGATGCAGACCACCGGGCCCAGTGGGCGGTGGGCATCATTGGTGAAGTCGTTACGGGCCTGTACGGCGTAGTAACGCAGGAAGTCCACGGCTTCACGCACTTCGGCAATGGCGTTGGCGAAGGTCTTGCCAGCTTCGCGAGCCAGCAGGCCCATCAGCGGCTGGATCTCGCCCTCCATCAGGTCAGCGGCGCGTTCCAGGATCGCAGCGCGTTCGGCGGGCGGAGTAGCCTGCCAGATCGGGCCTGCGTTGATGGCGCATTGAATCGCGTTGTCGACGTCTTCGACCGTGGCTTCTTGAACCTGGCCGACCACATCTCGCAGGTCAGACGGGTTCAATACCGGCGCAGACGGCTGGTCGCTGGAGGCGCAACCCAGCATCGGCGCGGCTTTCCAGTTGTTGTGTGCGGTCGCCAGCAAGGCGCAGGACAGCGACGCCAGGCGGTGTTCGTTGGCCAGGTCGATACCCGCCGAGTTGGCGCGGTCGCTGCCGTAAAGGTCACGCGGCAAGGGGATACGCGGGTGCGGCAAGCCGAAGCCGCCTTCCTGCGTAGCCATTTGCTCGATGCTGGCCACTGGGTCGGCCACCAGCTCCTGAATGGAGATGGACTGGTCGGCGATGCGATTGACGAACGAGGTGTTGGCGCCGTTTTCCAGCAGGCGTCGAACCAGATAAGCCAGGAGTGTTTCGTGGGTGCCGACCGGTGCGTACACGCGGCACGGACGGTTCAACTTGCCTTCGGATACCTTGCCTACAACCTGTTCGTACAGCGGCTCACCCATGCCGTGCAGGCATTGGAATTCGTACTGGCCGGGGTAATAGTTCTGGCCGGCGATATGGTAGATGGCCGACAGGGTATGGGCGTTGTGCGTGGCGAACTGCGGGTAGATGACTTCCGGCACCGACAGCAGTTTGCGTGCGCAGGCAATGTAGGAAACGTCGGTGTACACCTTGCGGGTGTAGACCGGGTAGCCTTCCAGGCCTTCGACCTGGGCGCGCTTGATTTCGCTGTCCCAGTACGCACCTTTTACCAGGCGGATCATCAGGCGATGGCGGCTGCGGCGCGCCAGGTCGATGACGTAGTCGATCACATACGGGCAACGTTTCTGGTAGGCCTGGATCACGAAACCGATGCCGTTCCAGCCGGTCAGTTGCGGCTCGAAGCACAGGCGCTCCAGCAGGTCCAGGGACAGCTCCAGGCGGTCGGCTTCTTCGGCATCGATGTTCAGGCCGATGTCGTATTGCTTGGCCAGCAGGGTCAGGGACAGCAGGCGCGGGTACAACTCGTCCATCACACGCTCGTACTGCGCCCGGCTGTAACGCGGGTGCAGTGCCGACAGCTTGATGGAAATGCCCGGGCCTTCATAAATCCCACGACCGTGAGAGGCTTTGCCGATGGAGTGAATGGCTTGTTCGTACGACGCCAGGTATTTCTGGGCATCGTGTTCGGTGAGTGCGGCTTCACCGAGCATGTCGTAGGAATAGCGGAAACCTTTGGCTTCGAACTTGCTCGCGTTGGCCAGGGCTTCGGCGATGGTTTCGCCGGTGACGAACTGCTCGCCCATCAGGCGCATGGCCATGTCGACGCCCTTGCGGATCATCGGCTCGCCGCTCTTGCCGATGATGCGGCTCAGGGACGAGGTCAAGCCCGCTTCGTTATGGGTGGCGACCAGTTTACCGGTCAGCAGCAGGCCCCAGGTGGCGGCGTTGACGAACAGCGACGGGCTGTTGCCCAGGTGCGGGTGCCAGTTGCCGGTGCTGATCTTGTCGCGGATCAGCGCGTCACGGGTGCCTTTGTCCGGGATGCGCAGCAGCGCTTCGGCCAGGCACATCAGCGCCACGCCTTCCTGGGACGACAGCGAGAATTCTTGCAGCAGGCCCTGAACAATACCGGCACGGCCGCCGGCACTCTTTTGATTGCGCAGTTTCTCTGCAATGGAGGCGGCCAGCTTGTTGGTAGCTTCGGCCATCGGGGCCGGCAGACGAGCCTGTTCGATCAGCATCGGTACCACTTCCGGCTCAGGGCGACGGTAAGCGGCGGTGATCGAGGCGCGCAGTACGGACTGCGGCAGGATGCTCTCGGCGAACTCAAGGAAGCATTGGTGCGCGTGGTCCGCCTGGACCTCGCCTGCATCATCGGCGTCCTTGCTGCTCAAGCCGTTGAGTTCGGTCAGGGTTGCACCACCCTCCAGTTTCTCCAGGTAATTGAAAATCGCCTGCTTGATCAGCCAGTGCGGCGTGCGATCAATGGAGGTCGCGGCAGCCTTCAGGCGTTCGCGGGTCGGGTCGTCAAGTTTGACCCCAAGGGTGGTTGTCGCCATTTTCTTATCCTCATGGGTGCCACTACCGAGTGGCATCAGCTGGCGGCAAGATTAGCTTTGCGCATCAAGAGGTGCAACCGGGTGCAACCTTTTTTATCCATGAAATTCTCGACGTTCATCCGAAATAAATTTGGCGACAACTGAATCCGCTTTGTCTTGGTGCATTTGCTTCTGACTTCGGCTGTTCTTGCTCCGAAAAGGAGCAAAAACAGGGCGTTTTGTCGATTTCATATCTGGGTGCAACTTATTCGAAAGAAACTGGTTGCACCTTATTTGCTTTGTTGAATAGCATTCGCGACCAAGGTGCAACCGTCGGTAAAACGAGGTTCATCGGCTGACGGCTTTCCTGGGGAAACGTCAGTCATAAATGCGCGGCACGCAGGTTCGTTTACCCAGCTATACAGTGGGTAGCGTCTGTCAGACCGCTGCTACATAAAAACAAAGCCAGGGCGTCACTCATATGAGCGTTAGTAATCCAACCTTGATCACGTTCGTGATCTACATCGCAGCAATGGTGCTGATCGGCCTGATGGCCTATCGCTCCACCAACAACCTTTCCGATTACATCCTGGGCGGTCGCAGCCTCGGTAGCGTGGTGACAGCCTTGTCCGCCGGTGCTTCCGACATGAGCGGCTGGTTGTTGATGGGCCTGCCGGGCGCGATCTACATGTCCGGTCTGTCGGAAAGCTGGATCGCCATCGGCCTGATCGTCGGTGCTTACCTCAACTGGTTGTTCGTGGCCGGTCGCCTGCGGGTACAGACCGAGCACAACGGTGACGCCCTGACGCTGCCGGATTACTTCTCCAGCCGTTTCGAAGATAAAAGCGGCCTGCTGCGCATCATCTCTGCGGTCGTGATCCTGGTGTTCTTCACCATCTACTGCGCATCCGGCATCGTGGCCGGTGCCCGTCTGTTCGAAAGCACCTTCGGCATGTCCTACGAGACGGCGCTGTGGGCCGGTGCTGCCGCGACAATTGCCTACACCTTCATCGGTGGTTTCCTGGCAGTGAGCTGGACCGATACCGTGCAAGCCACGCTGATGATCTTCGCGTTGATCCTGACGCCCATCATCGTGCTGCTGGCCACCGGCGGTGTTGACACCACGTTCCTGGCGATTGAAGCCAAGGACCCAACCAGTTTCGACATGCTGAAAAACACCACCTTCATCGGCGTGATCTCGCTGATGGGCTGGGGCCTGGGCTACTTCGGCCAGCCGCACATCCTCGCGCGCTTCATGGCGGCGGATTCGGTCAAGTCGATCGCCAAGGCGCGTCGTATCTCCATGACCTGGATGATCCTGTGCCTGGCCGGTACTGTGGCCGTAGGCTTCTTCGGTATTGCCTACTTCTCGGCGCACCCGGAAGTGGCAGGTCCCGTGACCGAAAACCCTGAGCGTGTGTTTATCGAGCTGGCCAAAATCCTGTTCAACCCGTGGGTTGCCGGTGTCTTGCTGTCGGCGATCCTGGCGGCTGTAATGAGTACCTTGAGCTGCCAGTTGCTGGTGTGCTCCAGCGCCCTGACCGAAGACTTCTACAAAGCGTTCCTGCGCAAGAACGCCTCCCAGCTCGAACTGGTATGGATCGGTCGCCTGATGGTGCTGGTGGTTGCCCTGATCGCCATCGCCATGGCCGCCAACCCGGAAAACCGTGTACTGGGTCTGGTGAGCTACGCCTGGGCTGGTTTCGGTGCCGCATTCGGTCCTGTGGTCCTGATCTCGGTGATCTGGAAAGACATGACACGCAACGGCGCACTGGCCGGTATCCTGGTCGGCGCGATCACCGTGATCGTGTGGAAGCACTTCGAACTGTTGGGCCTGTACGAAATCATCCCAGGCTTCATCTTCGCCAGCCTCGCGATCTACTTCGTGAGCAAAATGGGCGCACCGACTGCCGGTATGGTTGAGCGTTTTGATGCAGCGGAAAAAGACTACAACCTCAACAAGTAATTCGTCTGGCGCTGAGCGTCCGATGAGTTGAAAAAAAGGCCCGCGTCCTACGGATGGCGGGCCTTTTTTTTGTGCGTGTTTTTTCACGGGTTGAGGGCGATTCATACGCCCATGTGTAGGGCTTTACTGATTTATCGGACGCGCGCTCTGCAGGGCAAGGCAGTGGTGCAGAATCCACCGCCTACCCCTCGCAGAGAAACACCGGATGTTCGCTCCTGCCAATCAACATGCCTTTACCCTGACCCTTGACGGGGAACCGAGTGAACTCAAGGTATTTGAGTTTCACGGCGCCGAAGCCGTCAGCCAGCCCTATTGTTTTGACCTGGAGCTGGTCAGTGAGCAGCCCGACCTCGATTTGGAGAGCTTGCTGCATCGCCAGGTCTATCTCGGTTTCGACGATCAGGGGCATGGCATCCATGGCCTGGTCTATCGGGTGGCGCAGGGCGATTCCGGGCGGCGCCTGACGCGTTATCAGATCCAGCTCGTGCCGCAGCTTGCGTATCTGCAGCACAGCAGTCACCAGCGCATATTCCAGCACAAGACAGTGCCGCAGATCGTTACGCTGGTGCTGGCGGAGCAGGGGGTCCATGCCGACCAATTCGAGTTTCACCTGAGTGGTCATTACCCCGAGCGCGAGTATTGCGTGCAATTCGGTGAAAGCGACCTGGCCTTCATTCAGCGGCTATGTGCCGAGCAGGGTATTCACTATCACTTCCGGCACTCGCCCGAACGGCATCTGCTGGTGTTTGGCGATGACCAGACCGTGTTCGCCCAGCCAGACCAGCCGACGCCCTATCAGCCAGGTTCCGGGATGGTGGCGGATACGCCTGCGATCAAGCGCTTTGTGGTGCAACTGGCAACCCGCACCACGGCGGTCAACCTGCGCGACTACGATTTCCGTAAGCCGAACCTGGTGTTGGAGAGTGGCGTTGCCGGCGCACAGTCGCCACGGCTTGAAGAGCAGGGGTACCCCGGTCACTTTTCTGATCGGCCCCACGGTAAATACCTCGCGCAACGGGTGTTGGAGCGGCACCGTAGCGACTATCGAATTGCCCGTGGCAGCGGTGATGATCCCGCATTGGTCTGCGGCCATTTCCTCACGTTGACCGGTCACCCGCGTGACGCATGGAATGACTTGTGGCTGGTGACGCACGTTACCCACGAAGGCAAACAACCCCAGGTGCTGGAGGAGGCTGTGACCGAGGTTGCCGGTGGCGATTTTCGTCAGGGTTATCGCAATGAGTTTGTTGCCTCACCGTGGGACGTGATCTTTCGCCCGCCCTTGCCCGAGCAACCGCGGCCGACATTGGCGGGTTATCAAAACGCTGTGGTGACTGGCCCCGTCGACAGTGAAATTCATTGTGACGAATACGGGCGGGTCAAGGTGCAACTGGCCTGGGATCGACTCGGGGAGCACAACGACCATTCCAGCTGCTGGCTGCGGGTGGCCAGCGGTTGGGCCCATGACCGCTATGGTGCGGTACTTATTCCGCGAGTGGGTATGGAAGTGCTGGTGGGGTTCGTCAATGGTGATATGGACATGCCGCTGGTGATGGGTTGCCTGCCCAATGCGGCGACGGCGGTGCCCCTCGACCTGCCCGCAGACAAGACCCGCAGTGTCTTCCGTAGCCAGAGCAGCCCCGGCGGCGGTGGTTACAGCGAGCTGCGCATCGAAGACCGCAAGGGCTCCGAGGAAATCTACTTGCGCGCCCAGCGGGATTTTACCCAGCATGTGCTGCATGACCAGCGGGTGGAGGTCGACAATCAGCGTCGCATCAGGGTGGGGGGCGAGTCGCACCATGAACTGCAAGGTGAAGAGCAGCGCATTACCCACGGCAACCGCCTGATCGAACTCAAGCAGGATGATCACTTGGTCGTTGGTGGTTCGCAGCAGATGCGCGCCGGGCAGACCATTCAGATCGGCGCAGGGCAAAGCGTTGTGATTGACGCCGGGGCGAGCGTGACGATTCAGGCGGGCGGGCAATCGATCACCCTTTCGGCGGGCGGGATTTTCAGCAGCGTGCCGATCCAGCTTGGCGGCGGGCCCGCTCCGGCGGCGGCACCGTTGATGCCGGGTATTCAGGAAAAACTGCTGGCGATAATCCCCGCACCGCTTAGCCTGGTGCAGGTGGCCAGCTTGAAACGTAGTGCGCCCTTTTGTGAGGAATGTGAGCGTTGCAGGAACGGGCAGTGCGCTGTCACCCATTCAACTCAGCCTTAAAAGGAATTTATCCCCATGTCTGAACGGTTGGCTCCCAGCGCCTGGCTGGCACAGGCTCCTTTGCTTGCGAATGAGCAGCTCTTCGTGGTGTTGAGCGCTGCCAGCGACGCCAAGCCGCTTGCCGCCTGGCGAACCACCGCAGCTGGAATGCTGCCCCAACCCATCTGGGCTGGCACGGCTTACGCAGAATGGGAGGAGGTCATGCCTTACGTAGGCATTGTCTCGCCTGACAGTGCATTCCTCGAATGGGTGGCAACCACTGAAGCCCCGGATTGGGGTTGGCTGGCGGTGTCGTCCAGTTCGCTGGAACCCGTGCTCGCGCACCTGCAAAGCTTGACCAAGGTCTACCTGCCGGACGGCCCGGAGGTGTTTTTGCGATTCTGGGATGGCACCCAGTTTCTGCCGATGTTGCAGGGCTTGGGTGATGAGGCGGCAAGCGTGTTGCCGGTTTTTCAGCGGTACCTGATCAATGGCCAACCGCTCACGGTTGCAACGGGGCCAGCGACCGAGGCCAAGGCCAGCCCTTGGTGGCGAGTCCCAGCAGCGCTGCAGGCGCACTTGGCAGGGCAATCACCGCAAACCCTGATCGACAACCTGCTGCAATGGCTGCAAGAGCAGCGCCCCGACCTGTACACCGCGTTCACACCGGCGACCTTGCAGCACAAGGTCGCCTACTGTGCCCGTCGGCCGGATATCAGCCATGAGGTGCTCACCGATTACCTGGCCTTAGAGTTGAGTTGAGCCCAGCGCCTGTTGCAGGTCGTCGATCAAGTCTTCAATCGCTTCGATGCCCACTGACAGGCGAATCATCTCCGGCTTCACACCAGCCTTGGCCTGTTCCTGTTCGTTCATCTGTCGATGGGTGGTGGACGCGGGGTGGCAGGCCAGGGACTTGGCGTCACCGATATTCACCAGGCGCTTGAAAATTTGCAGCGCATCGTAGAAGCGTACACCTGCTGCGTACCCGCCCTTCAGGCCGAAGGACAGGATCGCCGAGGGTTTGCCTTGCAGGTATTTGTGCGCCAATGCGTGATGGGGGTGATCCGGCAGCCCCGCATAGCTGACCCATTCGACATCGGCATGGCCTTGCAGGAACTGCGCGACCTTGAGGGCGTTTTCCGTATGACGCTCCATGCGCAGGGCCAGGGTTTCCAAGCCTTGCAGCAGCAGGAAGGCGTTCATCGGCGCCAGGGCTGCGCCGGTGTTACGCAACGGCACAGTGCGGGCGCGGGCGATGAAGGCGGCGGGGCCGAATTTTTCGGTGTAGACCACGCCGTGGTAAGCCGGCTCGGGCTGGTTGAGGCCGGGGAATTTTTCCGGGTATTGGGTCCAGGGGAAGGTGCCGCTGTCAACGATCGCACCGCCCAGGGAGTTGCCGTGGCCGCCGATGTATTTGGTCAGCGAGTGCACAACGATGTCGGCGCCGAACTGGATCGGCTTGCACAGGATGGGCGTGGCCACGGTGTTATCCACCATCAGCGGCATACCACGGGCATGGGCGACGTCCGCCAGGGCTTCGATGTCGATGATATTGCCCGCCGGGTTGCCGATGCTTTCGCAATACACCAGCTTAGTGTTGTCATCGATCAATTCGGCGATGGCAGCGGCACTGTCGTCGCGGGCGAAACGTACGTCGACGCCAAAGCTCGGCAGCAAATGGGCGAACAGCGTGTAGGTGCCGCCGTAGAGCTGCGGGGTGGTGACGATGTTGTCGCCGGCGCGGGTGAGGGTCTGGATCGCGTAGTGAATGGCCGCGCTGCCGGCCGATACGACCAGCGCCGCGATACCCCCTTCGAGGGCGGAGATGCGTTGCTCCAGCACATCATTGGTGGGGTTCATGATGCGTGTGTAGATATTGCCGGGCACGTCCAGATTGAACAGGTCGGCACCGTGCTGGGCGTTATCGAATTCGAATGCGACGTTCTGGTAGATCGGCACGGCGACGGCCTTGGTGGTCGGATCCGACTTGAAGGCGTGGTGCAGTGCGATGGTGGCGTCTTTCATGATTGTTATTGACCTCCCTGGATAGTGGATCGCCACAATAAATCCGCCCTGGGCCAGCCATTAGATTTTTTTCAGCTCGCGTCCTGGCATTAGGGCATAAGCACCGCCCGGCACGCCGCCCTGCACCTTTGCCCTCGTAGAAGGTAAACTTCGCCCCCTGCGCAGGAGCAACCATGAATTATCGTCACGCCTTTCACGCCGGCAACCACGCCGATGTCTTCAAACACCTGACCTTGACCCGCCTCATCGCCCTGATGTCGCGCAAGGAGCAGCCGTTCGCCTACCTCGACACCCACGCCGGGATTGGTCTGTACGATTTGCAAGGCGATCAGGCCAACCGCACCGGTGAGTACCTGGAAGGCATCGCGCGCCTGTGGGGCGAAAGCGATCTGCCGCCGCTGACAGCCGATTACATGCGCGTGCTGCACGAGATGAACCCGGACGGTCAGTTGCGCTACTACCCAGGCTCGCCGGAACTGGCACGGCGCCTGACGCGCCCACAGGACCGCGTGCTGCTCAATGAAAAGCACCCGGAAGACGGCGTGCTGCTCAAGGACAACATGAAGGGTGATCGCCGGGTCAAAGTGCACTTGGGCGAAGGCTGGCATGTACCGCGCGCCTTGCTGCCCGTGCCGGAAAAACGCGCGCTGATGCTGATCGACCCGCCGTTTGAAAAACTCGACGAGATGCAACGCTGCGCCGCTTCCCTCAAGGAAGCCGTCAGCCGCATGCGCCAGACCGTCGCGGCGATCTGGTACCCGGTGAAAGATCAGCGCATGTTGCGCCGCTTCTACCAAGACCTGGCCGGCACCGGCGCGCCGAAGCTGCTGCGTGTGGAGTTGCTGGTGCATCCGCTGGACACGCCCAACACCCTGACGGGTTCGGGCCTGGCGATTGCCAACCCGCCGTGGGGCTTGGAAGAAGAGTTGCGCGAACTGCTGCCGTGGCTGTCCAAGAAACTTGGCCAGACCCAGGGTGGGTGGCAGATGGATTGGCTTATTGCCGAGTAACCAAGTCTGGCGCTAAACCAATGTGGGAGGGGGCTTGCCCCCGATAGCGGTGGGTCAGCTACAGATGTACTGACTGATACTCCGCCATCGGGGGCAAGCCCCCTCCCACATTTTGATTCATGTCGATCTTAGATCGGGCAAGTCACGCCAGTGCCGCCGATCCCGCAGTAACCCTGGGGATTCTTCGCCAGGTACTGTTGGTGATACGTCTCGGCGAAGTACACCGTTGGCGCCTCGTCGATCTCGGTGGTAATCACACCAAGGCCCGCTTTGGTCAGTTCAGCCTGATACGCCTCGGCGCTGGCCTTTGCCGCCGCCAATTGCTCCGGCGTGGTCGCATAGATCACCGACCGATACTGGCTGCCGATGTCGTTACCCTGGCGCATGCCCTGAGTCGGGTTGTGCAATTCCCAGAACATCTTCAACAGGTCTTCGTATTTCACTTTGGCCTGGTCATACACCACCAGCACCACTTCGCTATGGCCGGTCAGCCCCGAACAGACTTCTTCGTAAGTCGGGTTCGGCGTAAAGCCGCCCGCGTAACCGACCACCGTGCTGACCACGCCATCGCGCTGCCAGAACTTGCGCTCCGCGCCCCAGAAGCAACCCAGGCCGAAGATCGCGAAGCCGACGTCGTCCATGAATGGGCCCAGCAGCGGGTTGCCGTTGACGAAGTGCGTCTCCGGCAAGTTCATCGGGGTTTCACGACCAGGCAACGCTTGTTCTTGAGTAGGCAGCACGTTTTTGTTCACCAGGATTTCCGAGCGCAAGACCATGATCAGTCCTCTCAGTCAGATTGAGTAAGGTAAGAATTCAGACAGCCAGTGTGCCCGAGTGTTACCGCGCTGTCAGGCGATTGGCCCGCGCGGGTAGCGTTTGAGCATCTCAAGCAGCTCTGCGCCGGGGATGGGCCGGTCGAACAGGTAGCCCTGGCCAACGTCGCAGCGATGGCGGCGCAGGAACGCCAGTTGCTCGGCGGTCTCGATGCCTTCGGCCACGACCTTGAGCTTGAGGTTGTGAGCCATTGCGATCACGGCGGAGGTGATTTCCATGTCGTCCTGGTTGTCCGGGATTTCGTGGATAAAGCTGCGATCGATCTTGATGATGTCGATGGGGAATTTTTTCAGGTAACTCAGCGATGAGTAACCGGTGCCGAAGTCGTCCATGGCCAGGGTCAGGCCGAAACTCTTCAACTGGTCCAGTTGCAGGCGCGTGTCTTCGGTGGCTTCCAGCAGCAGGCCTTCGGTCAGCTCCAGCTCCAGCAGGTTGGCCGGGAGCTCTTCTTCCTTGAGGATGGTGGCAATCGACGCCACCAGGTCCGGGTCGGAGAACTGCTTGGGTGACAGGTTGATCGCCACCTGCAGGTTGCCCATGCCGGCGGCGCTCAGTTGCTTGCTCATGCGGCAGGCCTGGCGCGCGATCCATTTGCCGATGGGGATGATCAGCCCGGTCTCTTCGGCCACGCTGATGAACTGATCGGGGCGGATCATGCCCTTTTCCGGGTGGTTCCAGCGCAGCAGCGCCTCCATACCCAGCAAGCGGCCGCTGCGCAGGCACAGCTTGGGTTGGTAGAACACATCCAATTCATTCTGGGTCAGGGCGCGGCGCAGGTTGTTTTCCACGAACAGCTTGTAGCTGGCCTCGGCGTTCAGCGCTTCGGTAAACACCTGCACCTGGTGTTTGCCGTTGGCCTTGGCCTTGTGCAGGGCCAGGCCGGCGTTGCGCATCAGGGTCTGCGGGTCGCGGCCATGCAGCGGCGCGCAGGCCAGGCCTACGGAGCCGGTGACGCTGATCAATTGGTTGTCGACGAACATGGGTTTATCGAGGGTCGCCAACAGTTGGCTGGCAACCTGCTGGCCGCTCTCCAGGTCGGTGTCGTCGAGCAGCACCGCGAACTCGTTACTGGCAAAGCGCGCCAGGCTGCCGCCGGCGCTCAGGCTGTTGCGCAGGCGTCGGGCCAGGCTGATCAGCAGCTTGTCGCCGGTCTGGTGGCCGAGGCTGTCGTTGATGCGCTTGAAGTTGTCGATGTCCACCAGCAGCAGGCTGATCGGGCTGTCGCTGTCGCGGGCAAAGCGTTCGTCGAGGTTGCGGATAAACGCCGGGCGGTTGCCCAGGTTGGTCAGGTTGTCGGTGTACGCCAGGCGCTCGATGCGCTGCTGGGCCAGCTTGGTCTGGGTGATGTCTTCGTAGATGCCGATGTAGTGCGTCAGCTCACGGTTATCGCCATACACCTTGGAAATCGACAACTGGCCCCAGTAGGGTTCGAGGTTCTTGCGCCGGCTCTTGAATTCGCCCTGCCAGCTGTTGCTCTTGGCCAGGCTCGACGGCGCGTCGAACAGCAATTCGCTGAGGTTTTCCAGCGCGGGCAGTTGCGCCAGGCGGTGGCCGTGGACTTCTTCGGCGCTGTACTGGGTGATCGCGGTAAAGCTCGGGTTGACGTACTCCACCACGCCGTCGCAGTTGACCAGCAGAAAGGCGTTGGCACTTTGCTCCACGGCCCGCTGGAACAGGTGCAGGGCGCTGGTGGCGGTGCGGCGGTTGTGGTTGTTGATCACTTGCGCAAACTGGTCCGCGAGCTCGCCGGCGAAGGCGATTTCGTCAGCCTGCCAGTCACGCGGGCTGCCGCACTGCTCCAGGCACAATACGCCGACCACCTGGCCGTCGACGCGGATGCTCGCATCGAGCATGGCGTGGATGTCTCTATGGCGCAGGTTCTCGGCCATCTCGCGGGTGCGCGGGTCGCGCATGGCGTTGGTGGCGTCGATGGCGCGGCTGCTGTGCAAGGCTTCCAGATAATCCGGGAAGCAACTGGCATCGATGGGCTCGGGCAGATGGTGCTGTTGATCGTCGCGGTGGTAAGCCGAGATGGGCACCAGGCGCTGGCCTTCAAGGTTCCAGATGCTGGCGCAGTCGATCTGGTAGATATCGCAGGCGCTGCGCGTGATCAGCTCGGCGGCTTCCTGCAACGAATTGTTGACGGTGTAGCGCTGGCGCGCCAGTAGCAGGATCAGCTCCTGTTGGGCGCGCACGCGTTCCAGATGCTGCAGTTGCTCCTGCTGGGCGCGTTGGTTGAGCTCCAGGGCGATTTGCAGGCGGCTGTTCTGGCTTTCCAGGTCTTCGGTCGGAAGGAGCAAGGGCAGTTCGCTGAACAGGCCATCGACCACCATCAGGTAGCCGCGCAGCAGGTGACGATTGTGTTGTTTGTAGGCCTCGCCCATTTCCAGCAGGCTCAGGGGGCCGTCGTTGGTGTGCAGGGTGTAGCGCACCAGGTAGTGAGGGCTCTGGGTCAGTTGCTGCTGGATGGTGTCGTGCAGTTGATAGCGGGCCTGGGGTTCCATCAGGCTGGCATAGGGCGTGCCGAGCAGGGCGCACAACTCAACCGCCGGCAGGCCGAATTGGCGCTCGCAATTGGGGTCGAGGTACAGGAGGGTCCAGCTAGCCTCATTAAGCCGCTCGAAACGCAGCATACCGAGGCGCGAAGGCACCGGTAACTGCGTCACTACCTCGGCCGCCATACGGGCGACATCGGGTTGGCTTTTCATGGGGGGAACTCACTTCAAATAACGCGCACGGCGCCGGGCTCACGCCCTCTTTTCTACTGCCTGTGGCAAGGTTGCATCATGCAGCACAGACTGACAAGAGAGGATGAAGGCTAAGTGCTATAAGTGGGTTATCGGCCGGACGGCTGATTTCTGTAGGCGCGCTGACAGAAGGTGTACAACCCTGTTCTGTCTGTACAAAAAAGCAAAAAAAGCCCCGCCAAATTGACGGGGTTGAGGTACGAGCGTGGCGCTCGGAAATCGGTGCAACCAGGCCTCCCCGGTAAAGGGGAGGCCCGTAGAGACTTACAGCAAGATAGTACGGATGTCATTCAACAGCTGGCTCAGACGCTGGGTAAAGCGTGCAGCGGCCGCGCCGTTGATCACACGGTGATCGTAGGACAGCGACAGTGGCAGCATCAGCTTCGGCTGGAACGCTTTACCGTCCCAGACTGGCTGGATGGTGGCCTTGGAAACACCCAGGATCGCCACTTCCGGCGCGTTGACGATTGGCGTGAAGCCAGTGCCGCCAATGTGACCGAGGCTGGAGATGGTGAAGCAGGCGCCTTGCATGTCGTCTGCGGTCAGCTTCTTGTCGCGGGCCTTGGCAGCCAGCGCAGCCGCTTCGGCAGCGAGTTGCAGCAGGCTCTTCTGGTCGACGTTCTTGATGACCGGTACCAGCAGGCCGTCAGGAGTGTCTACCGCGAAGCCGACGTTCACGTATTTCTTGCGAATGATCGCCTTGCCGCTTGGCGCCAGCGAGCTGTTGAAGTCCGGCAGTTCCTTGAGCAGGTGTGCACAGGCCTTGAGCAGCAGCGGCAGCACGGTCAGTTTCACGCCAGCCTTCTCGGCCACGGCTTTCTGCGCAACGCGGAAAGCTTCAAGGTCGGTGATGTCGGCCTGGTCGAACTGAGTCACGTGCGGGATGTTCAGCCAGCTGCGGTGCAGGCTCGACGCGCCGATTTGCATCAGGCGGGTCATCGGCACTTCTTCGGTCTCGCCGAAGCGGCTGAAGTCCACGACCGGAATCGGTGGAATGCCTGCGCCGCCGGTAGCAGCGCCGGCAGCCGGAGCTTCCTTGGCTTTCTGCATCATGGCCTTGACGTAAACCTGCACGTCTTCCTTCAGCACACGGCCGTGTGGGCCAGTGGCCGATACGGCGTTCAGCTCGACGCCGAATTCACGGGCCAGTTGGCGTACCGCCGGGCCGGCGTGAACCTTGGCGCCGCTTGGCGCAGGTGCGGCAACAGCAGGGGCCGGTGCGGCCTCGGCTTTTGCAGCAGGTGCAGGGGCGGCGGCCGGTGCAGCTTCAGCTTTTGCTGCAGCCGGAGCAGCGGCAGGTGCTGGAGCGGCAGCCGGTGCGGCGCCTTGTACTTTCAGCTTGAGGATGAAGTCACCGGTACCGACTTCGTCTTCCAGCTTGACTGCGATGCTTTCCACCACGCCGGCAGCCGGCGAAGGGATTTCCATGGAGGCCTTGTCGGACTCCAGGGTGATCAGCGACTGGTCGGCTTCGACGGTGTCGCCGACCTTGACCAGCAACTCGATGATCTTGGCCTTGCCCGACGAGCCGATGTCCGGAACATGAATGTCCTGAACAGAGGCAGCGGCCGGTGCAGCAGCCGGTGCCGCTGGGGCCTCGGCAGCAGCGGCAGGCTTTTCAGCGGCAGGTGCGGGGGCAGCAGCGGCAGCCGGGGCAGCCGCAGGGGCCGCATCAGCGGCACCTTCGATTTCCAGTTCGAGCAGTTCGTCGCCTTCTTTCAGGCGGTCGCCCAGCTTCACTTTCAGGCTCTTGACCACGCCGGCCTTGGGAGCAGGGATTTCCATGCTCGCCTTGTCCGATTCCAGGGTCAGGATGCTCTGGTCGGCTTCGACTTTGTCGCCGACCTTCACAAACAGCTCGATTACTTCACCTTCACCGCTGCCGATGTCAGGTACGCGAATGAGTTCGCTCACAAAAAATCTCCTCAGCAGTCCAGTGGGTTGCGTTTTTCCGGGTTGATCCCGAACTTGACGATAGCGTCAGCCACTACCTTTGGTTCGATCTCACCACGGTCAGCCAAGGCTTCCAGGGCTGCCAACACCACGAAGTGACGGTCGACTTCGAAGAAGTGACGCAGCTTCTTGCGGCTGTCACTACGGCCGAAACCGTCGGTGCCCAGGACTTTGAATTCCTTGGACGGGACCCACTGGCGAATTTGTTCAGCAAACAGTTTCATGTAGTCGGTAGAGGCAATGACTGGACCCTTACGGCCAGCCAGGCACTCTTCGACGTAGCTCTTCGCTGGCTTCTGGCCAGGGTGCAGGCGGTTGCTGCGCTCTACGGCCAGGCCGTCGCGACGCAGTTCGTTGAAGCTGGTAACGCTCCATACGTCGGCGCCGACGTTGAACTCGTCACGCAGGATCTTCGCCGCTTCACGCACTTCGCGCAGGATGGTGCCGGAGCCCATCAGTTGCACGTGGTGCGCTGCTTCCTTGGTGTCTTCTTCGAGCAGGTACATGCCCTTGATGATGCCTTCCTCGACACCGGCCGGCATGGCTGGCTGCTGGTAGGACTCGTTCATCACGGTGATGTAGTAGAAAACGTCCTGCTGCTCTTCGGTCATCTTCTTCATGCCGTCCTGGATGATCACCGCCAGCTCATAGCCGTAGGTTGGATCAAAGGTGCGGCAGTTCGGGATGGTGGCAGCCAGGATGTGGCTGTGACCGTCTTCGTGTTGCAGGCCTTCGCCGTTCAGCGTGGTGCGGCCGGCGGTGCCGCCGATCAGGAAGCCACGGGTACGGCTGTCGCCTGCTGCCCAAGCCAGGTCGCCAATGCGCTGGAAGCCGAACATCGAGTAGAAGATGTAGAACGGCAGCATTGGCTGGTTGTGGCTGGAGTACGAAGTACCGGCAGCGATGAAGGAGCTCATGGCGCCCGCTTCGTTGATGCCTTCTTCGAGGATCTGGCCCTTCTTGTCTTCCTTGTAGAACATCACCTGATCTTTATCGACTGGCTCGTAGAGCTGGCCGACGGAGGAGTAGATGCCCAACTGACGGAACATGCCTTCCATACCGAAGGTACGGGCTTCGTCCGGGATGATCGGGACGATGCGCGGGCCGATGTCCTTGTCCTTGACCAGCTGCGCGAGGATCCGCACGAAGGCCATGGTGGTGGAGATTTCACGGTCGCCCGAGCCGTCCAGGATGGCCTTGAGGGTGCTCAGGTCCGGAGTCGGTACGGCGAAGCTGTTGGCGCGGCGCTGGGGTACGAAACCGCCCAGGGCAGTGCGGCGCTCGCTCAGGTAGCGGGCTTCGGCGCTGTTTGGCTCTGGCTTGAAGAACGGCAGGTCTTCCAGCTCTTCGTCCTTGACCGGGATGTCGAAGCGGTCGCGGAACAGCTTCAGGCTTTCAACATCAACCTTCTTGGTGTTGTGCGCAGTGTTCTTCGCTTCGCCAGCACCGGTGCCATAACCCTTGATGGTCTTGGCTAGGATGACGGTCGGTTGTTCTTTGTGGTTCACCGCTTCGTGGTATGCCGCGTAGACCTTGTACGGGTCGTGGCCGCCACGGTTGAGTTTCCAGATCTCGTCGTCGGACAGGTCTGCAACCATCGCCTTGAGTTCAGGCGTGTTGAAGAAGTGTTCACGTACGAACGCGCCGTCTTTGGCTTTGTAGTTCTGGTACTCGCCGTCGATGACTTCGTCCATGCGACGTTGCAGGATGCCGTCAACGTCCTTGGCCAGCAGAGGGTCCCAGAAACGGCCCCAGATGACTTTGGTCACGTTCCACTGGGCACCGCGGAACACGCCTTCGAGTTCCTGGATGATCTTGCCGTTGCCGCGAACCGGGCCGTCGAGGCGCTGCAGGTTGCAGTTGATGACGAAGATCAGGTTGTCCAGCTTCTCGCGGCCGGCCAGGGAGATGGCGCCCAGGGATTCCGGCTCGTCGCACTCGCCGTCGCCCAGGAAGCACCAGACTTTCTGCTTGCCTTCCGGAATGAAGCCACGGGCTTCCAGGTACTTCATGAAGCGAGCCTGGTAGATCGCCTGGATTGGACCCAGACCCATGGAAACGGTCGGGAACTGCCAGAAATCAGGCATCAGCCAAGGGTGTGGGTAGGACGACAAGCCGCCACCGTCCACTTCCTGGCGGAAGTTGTTCATCTGGTCTTCGGTGATGCGACCTTCCATGAACGCACGGGCGTAGACGCCTGGCGAGGTGTGGCCCTGGAAGTAGATCAGGTCGCCGCCGTGTTCGTCGGTCGGGGCCTGGAAGAAGTAGTTGAAGCCGATGTCATACAGGGTTGCGCTGGACGCGAAGCTGGAGATGTGACCGCCCAGGTCCGAATCTTTCAAGTTCGTGCGCATTACCATCGCCATGGCGTTCCAACGTACCAGCGAGCGAATGCGGCGTTCCATGAACAGGTCGCCAGGCATGCGTGCTTCGTGGGTAACGGGGATGGTGTTGCGGTATGGCGTGGTGATGGCGTAAGGCAACTGCGAGCCGCTGCGGGTCGCGAGTTCGCCCATACGGGTCATCAGGTAGTGAGCACGGTCTTCGCCTTCTTTGTCGAGAACCGATTCCAGGGCGTCCAGCCATTCCTGGGTTTCGACGGGATCGAGGTCTTGCATGGCTTGCTCCAGGGCGGAAAGGCTACCAGAATCGGTTGCCTGAAGTTTGCGACTGGCCTTGTGGGCAGACGACATAAATTCTTGGATGGCCGAAGGTTGCTTCGGCGTCCTGTAGTTTTACTACAAATCGTCGGCCATTTCAGCCTTTCGAATGTATATACGAGTAGTAAAACTACACAAGACTGAGCGTATGGCTCGGTCTGGCTGGTGAGCATAATCGTTATTGTTGATCTTTTGCGAACAAGAAAAGGTATGAGCTTAATGTTACCTGCCAAAAATTATCAATTTTCAGCTATTTATAACCTTTGTTCGACAGTCCTTCATCGAGCGCCGTGCTTGCGTTCACAACTACAAGCCATTTGCGCGCCGATCAAGGATAGACCATGAGCCTTCCAACGCTGGCCGAATTGCCGGCCATTCTCCTTTCAATTGCCCAGCGGGCCGAGCAGTCATTTCGTGACGCAGTGGCCGCGCTGGACGACGATCATGGCCTTTCTGAGTGGACGCCGCAACGCTGGGCCGACTTCACCCGCGTGTGCGCCGCCAGTGATTTCGTGATTGAACAGAGTGTTCGTGACCCTTTGATGTTGCTGGAGCTGGCGGCCTGGGGCGAGCTGGACCGCGGCTTTGCGCCGGGCGAGCTGTGCGGGCAGATTGCAGGCGCTGTGCAACAGGCTGAAACAGAAGACGAACTGGGCCGCGTCTTGCGTCGCCAGCGCACGCGCCAGCAAGTACGGATTATCTGGCGCGACCTGACCCGCCAGGCGGATCTGGTGCAGACCTGCCGTGATCTTTCCGACATGGCCGACGCCAGCATCGACCAGGCCTATCAATGGTTGTACCAGCGCCACTGCGTGCAGTTCGGTACTCCCACTGGCCGGCGCAGCGGCGAGCCGCAGCACATGGTCATCCTGGGCATGGGCAAGCTCGGCGCGGTGGAGTTGAACCTCTCGTCGGATATCGACCTGATCTTTGCTTACCCCGAAGGCGGCGAGACGGTGGGCGTGAAGCGTTCACTGGATAACCAGGAATTCTTCATTCGGCTTGGTCAAAAACTGATCAAGGCCCTCGACCCAATGACCGTCGACGGTTTTGTGTTCCGCGTCGATATGCGCTTGCGTCCCTACGGTTCGGCGGGTGCGCTGGTGCTCAGCTTCAATGCGCTGGAGCAGTACTACCAGGATCAGGGCCGCGACTGGGAACGCTACGCCATGATCAAGGCGCGTGTAGTCGCTGGCGACCAGGTGGCCGGTGCGCAGTTGCTCGATATGCTGCGACCGTTCGTGTACCGCCGCTACCTGGACTTCTCCGCCATCGAAGCGCTGCGCACCATGAAGCAGTTGATCCAGCAGGAAGTGCGGCGCAAAGGCATGGCCGACAACATCAAGCTGGGCTCTGGCGGCATCCGCGAGGTGGAGTTTATCGCCCAGGCGTTTCAGTTGATTCACGGCGGTCGCGACTTGAGCCTGCAGCAGCGCCCGCTGCTCAAAGTGCTCGGCACGCTGGAAGGCCAGGGTTACCTGCCGCCGGCGGTGATCGCCGAGTTGCGCAATGGCTACGAATTCCTGCGTTACACCGAACACGCGATCCAGGCGATTGCCGACCGCCAGACCCAGATGCTGCCCAACACCCCGGAAGACCAGGCGCGCATCGCTTTCATGCTGGGCTTTGCCGACTGGGCCGCATTCCATGAGCGCCTGATGTACTGGCGTGGCCGGGTGGACTGGCATTTCCGCCAGGTGATTGCCGACCCGGATGAAGAAGAGGGCGAAGAAAGCGAGTTGGTCGTAGGCGGTGAGTGGTTGCCACTGTGGGAAGAATCCCAAGATGAAGACGCCGCCTGCCGCCAGTTGACCGAAGGCGGTTTCACTGACGCACCCAAGGCGCTCAAGGCCCTGGCGGGTTTGCGCGGCAGCCCGCAGTTACGTGCGATGCAGCGCCTCGGCCGTGAGCGCCTGGATGCGTTTATCCCACGCCTGCTGGCCCAGGCCGTCGAACATGCCAATCCGGACTTGGTGCTGGAGCGCGTGTTGCCACTGGTGGAGGCCGTCGCCCGCCGCTCCGCCTATCTGGTACTGCTCACGGAGAACCCCGATGCCCTGCGCCGCCTGCTGACCCTTTGCGCGGCCAGCCCGTGGATTGCCGAGCAGATCACCCGTTTCCCGCTGCTGCTGGACGAGTTGCTCAACGAAGGTCGTCTGTTCAAGCCGCCCTTGGCGCCGGAACTCGCCGCTGAGTTGCGCGAGCGCCTCACGCGCATCCCCGAAGACGACCTTGAGCAGCAGATGGAAGCCCTGCGTCACTTCAAGCTCGCCCACCGCCTGCGCGTGGCCGCCTCGGAAATCGCCGGCAGCCTGCCGTTGATGAAAGTCAGTGACTACCTGACCTGGCTCGCCGAAGCCATCCTCGAACAAGTGCTGGCCCTGGCCTGGCGCCAGACCGTGGCGCGCCATGGCTCGCCGCAGCGGCTGGACGGCACCCTGTGCGATCCTGGGTTCATCATTGTCGGTTATGGGAAAGTCGGCGGCATCGAATTGGGGCATGGTTCGGACCTGGACCTGGTGTTTATCCACGATGGCGACCCGCAGGCCGAGACCGATGGCGCCAAACCGATTGACGGCGCGCAGTTCTTCACGCGCCTGGGCCAGCGCATCATTCACCTGCTGACCACCCAGACCAACTCCGGCCAACTGTACGAAGTGGACATGCGCCTGCGGCCTTCCGGTGCGTCAGGCTTGCTGGTGAGTTCCCTTGGCGCATTTGACCGCTATCAACAAAATGAAGCATGGACCTGGGAACATCAGGCCCTGATCCGCGCGCGGGTGCTGGTGGGCAGCCAGGATGTGGGGCGTGCGTTCGAGCAGGTACGGGCTAAAGTGTTGGGACGTGAACGAGACCTGGCGAAGTTGCGCCAGGAGGTCAGCGAGATGCGCGCGAAAATGCGTGACAACCTGGGCACCAAGGCCACTACGGCCGGTACCGGCGCCAATGCGTTCGACGCTGCTGCGGTGTTCGACCTCAAGCAGGACGCCGGAGGTATCGTCGATATTGAATTTATGGTGCAATACGCGGCTTTGGCGTGGTCTGCCCAGCACCCGTCGTTGCTGCGCTACACCGACAATATCCGCATTCTGGAAGGCCTGGAGCAGGTGGGGTTGATGCCCGCCGCCGATGCCCATCTACTGCGCGAGGTGTATAAGGCCTACCGTTCCGCGGCACATCGCCAGGCCTTGCAGAACGAGGCCGGTACGGTGGCGGGGGATCAGTTCGCCGATGAACGGCGACAGGTGATGCGCATCTGGCAGGCGCTGGGGTTGAGCTGAAACACTATTAGGGCGGGGAGGCATAAGCCTCCCCGCATCGTTTGTGGAAACTACATGAATATTCTGATCGTTGGGCCCAGTTGGGTTGGTGACATGGTGATGGCACAGACACTGTTCCAGTGCCTGCGCCAGCGCCATCCAGACTGCCAGATCGACGTGCTCGCCCCTGAGTGGAGCCGGCCGATCCTTGAGCGCATGCCCGAAGTACGCAAGGCCTTGAGCTTCCCGCTCGGCCACGGCGCCCTGGAACTTGCCACCCGTCGTCGCATCGGCAAATCCCTGGCCGGCCAGTACGACCAGGCGATCCTGTTGCCCAACTCGCTGAAATCGGCGCTGGTGCCGTTTTTTGCCGGCATCCCCAAACGCACCGGCTGGCGCGGCGAGTTTCGCTACGTGCTGCTTAACGATGTGCGCACATTGGATAAAGCGCGCTACCCGCTGATGATCGAACGCTTCATGGCATTGGCGTATGAGCCTGGCGCGGAGCTGCCCAAGCCGTACCCGCGCCCGAGCCTGCAGATCGACCCGGTAACCCGCGACGCGGCCCTGACCAAGTTCGGCCTGACCCTGGACCGCCCGGTGTTGGCGCTGTGCCCAGGCGCGGAGTTTGGCGAGTCCAAGCGCTGGCCGGCGGAGCACTACGCCAAAGTCGCCGAGATGAAGATTCGCGAAGGCTGGCAGGTGTGGTTGTTCGGTTCGAAAAAAGATCACCCGGTGGGTGAAGAGATTCGCCAGCGCCTGATTCCCGGCCTGCGCGAAGAGTCGGTCAACCTCAGTGGCGACACGTCGCTGGCCGAGGCGATTGACCTGCTGTCCTGCGCAGATTCGGTGGTGTCCAACGACTCCGGCCTGATGCATGTGGCGGCGGCGCTGAACCGCCCGTTGGTGGCGGTGTACGGTTCGACGTCTCCAGGTTTCACCCCGCCCCTGGCCGACAAGGTCGAAGTGGTGCGCCTGGGCCTGGAGTGCAGCCCGTGTTTTGACCGTACCTGCCGTTTCGGCCACTACAACTGCATGCGCCAATTACTGCCGCAGCCGGTGAACGAAGCTTTGCAGCGGTTGCAGGGCACTGCGGTCGAGGTTCACTGAGTTGCGGGTACTGGTAATCAAGACCTCATCCCTGGGCGACGTGATTCATGCGCTGCCGGCACTCACCGACGCGGCGCGGGCGATCCCCGGCATTCGATTCGACTGGGTAGTGGAAGAAGGCTTTGCCGAGATCCCCACCTGGCACCCGGCGGTGGACAAAGTGATCCCGGTGGCCATCCGCCGCTGGCGCAAGAACCTCTGGCAGACCCTCAAGAGCGGTGAGTGGCGGCGTTTCAAGCAGCAGATCCAGTCGACCAAATACGACCTGGTGATCGACGCCCAAGGCCTGCTCAAAAGTGCCTGGCTGACCCGCTATGTGCGTGCGCCGGTAGCGGGCTTCGACAAGCACTCTGCCCGTGAACCCATCGCGGCGCGCTTCTATTCGCGTCGTCTGGCCGTGGCCCGTGGGCAACACGCGGTTGAGCGCCTGCGCCAGCTGTTCGCCGTGGCGCTGGGCTATGACCTGCCCAAAGGCCTGGGCGATTACGGCTTGAGCACCGAAAAACTGCTCGGCCTGCCGCCGAAAAAACCCTTCGTGCTGCTGCTGCACGGCACCACCTGGGACACCAAGCACTGGCCCGAAGCCTATTGGCGCGAGCTGGCCGAGCGCATGGGCCGCCTGGGCGTGGACGTGAAGCTGCCGTGGGGCAACGCCGCCGAAAAAGCCCGCGCCGAGCGTTTGGCCCAAGGCCTGAACAACGCCGAAGTGCTGCCCAAGCTCAATCTGGCTGGCGTCGCCCGTGTCTTGGCCGGCGCCCGTGCCTGCGTGGCGGTGGACACGGGGCTCGGCCACCTGGCTGCCGCGTTGGACGTGCCGACCATTTCCCTGTTCGGCCCCACCAACCCCGGCCTGACTGGCGCCTACGGCAAGGGCCAGATTCACCTCGGCAGCGACTGGTCGTGCGCGCCGTGCCTGCAAAAGCAATGTACTTATCAACCCACGGCCGACGACCTGCGTCGGTTCGACATCAAGCGCGAGTCGCCCCTGTGCTTCACGCGCCTGAACCCTGAGCGTGTGGCAAGCCGGCTGAGCACGTTGTTATTGGCTGAGGAGCTGCACTGATGCAACTGGCTTTTGTTCTGTACAAATACTTCCCCTTCGGTGGCCTGCAGCGCGACTTCATGCGCATCGCCCTGGAGTGCCAGCAGCGCGGCCATCAGATTCGGGTCTACACGCTGATCTGGGAAGGCGACATCCCGCCCGGCTTCGAAGTGCTGGTGGCGCCGGTCAAGGCGTTCTTCAACCATAAGCGCAACGAGAA
The DNA here is from genome assembly GCF_002742485.1 of Pseudomonas sp. 2822-17. Taxonomy (NCBI): domain Bacteria; kingdom Pseudomonadati; phylum Pseudomonadota; class Gammaproteobacteria; order Pseudomonadales; family Pseudomonadaceae; genus Pseudomonas; species Pseudomonas sp. 2822-17. The sequence goes on along the minus strand of NZ_LJRZ01000300.1, from coordinate 230,774 downwards.
GCTCAGTGCGTGGATGGAGGCCGATCTGGCCAAGCGCCCCGTGGACCGCCTGATCGGTTTCAACAAGATGCCCGGCCTGGACGTTTACTACGCCGCCGACGGCTGCTTCGAAGACAAGGCGCAAAACCTGCGTCATTCGCTGTACCGCAGCTTTGGCCGTTACAAGCACTTCGCCGAGTACGAGCGTGCGGTGTTTGCCAAGGATGCCAAGACGCAAGTCCTGATGATCTCCGAAGTGCAGCAGCCGCTGTTCATCAAGCATTACGACACCCCGCTGGAGCGCTTCCATCTGCTGCCGCCGGGGATTGCCCAGGACCGTCGCGCGCCGCCGAATGCGGCCGAAATCCGCGCAGGGTTTCGCCAGGAATTCAACCTTGGCGATGACGACCTGTTGCTGGTGCAGATCGGCTCCGGCTTCAAGACCAAGGGCGTCGACCGCAGCCTCAAGGCCTTGGCCGCGTTGCCGCCTGAGCTGAAGAAACGCACGCGCCTGTTTGTCATCGGTCAGGACGACCCCAAAGTCTTCCAGCTGCAAAGCGCTACCTTGGGGCTGGGCGACAATGTGCAGTTCCTCAAGGGCCGCAGCGATATTCCGCGCTTCCTGCTGGGCGCCGAGCTGCTGATCCATCCGGCGTACAACGAAAACACCGGCACCGTGTTGCTCGAAGCCGTGGTGGCCGGGTTGCCGGTGCTGGTTTCTGCCGTGTGTGGCTATGCCCACTACATCGCCGAAGCCGACAGTGGCCTGGTGCTGGATGAGCCGTTCGAGCAGGCTCAGCTCAACCAGTACCTGGCGCGGATGTTGACCGATTCTGCACAGCGCGCGGCCTGGGGCCGCAATGGGTTGGCCTTCGCCGAGACGGCCGACCTCTATAGCATGCCGCAGCACGCTGCGGATGTGATTCTGGCGGAGCCAAAACGATGAAGTTGATTCTTGCCGAACCGTTCAAGACGTTATGGGCCGGGCGTGATGCCTTCGCCGAAGTCGAGAAGCTCGAAGGCCAGGTATTCCGTGAACTGGCTGCGCGTCGCACGTTGCGCACGGTGGTGGATGGCCGGCCGTATTTCGTGAAAATCCACCGGGGCATCGGTTGGGCGGAAATCTTCAAGAACCTGATCACCGCCAAACTGCCGGTACTGGGCGCGGGCCTGGAATGGGATGCCATCCACCGCTTGCAGGAGATCGGCGTACCGACCATGACCGGTGTGGCCTTCGGCGAAAAAGGCAGTAACCCGGCGGACCAGCACTCGTTCATCATCACCGAAGAACTGGCGCCGACCCTCAGCCTCGAAGACGTGACCCTCAACTGGGTCGCCGAGCCGCCAACACCGGCCTTGCGCCATGCGCTCACCGCCGAGCTGGCGCGCATGGTCGGCGACATGCACCGGGGCGGCGTGAACCATCGCGACTGCTACCTGTGCCACTTCCTGCTGGACACGTCCAAGCCGATCGACCCACGCGACATCAAGCTCTCGGTGATCGACCTGCACCGCGCCCAGATGCGTGCCCATCTGCCGCTGCGCTGGCGCGACAAGGACCTGTCCGCGCTGTACTACTCGGCGTTGGACATCGGCCTGACCCGGCGCGACAAGTTGCGCTTCCTCAAGGGCTATTTCCGCCAGCCGCTGCGCCAGATCCTGACCGAGCAATCGGCGTCTTTGAGCCTGATGCAGCGCAAGGCCGACAAGCTTTACGCACGCAAGCAACGCTACGGGGATGCGATCTGATGGCGGGTTGGAACCTGGAACCTGCCTATGCCGCCCTGGCGGATGATTTTGGAAGCCTCGAAGCGGTGTTCGCCCTGCAAGGTGAGCGGCTGACCCGCGACCCGTTGTCGGAAGTGATCCGGGTCGAGCGCGGTGGGGTCAATTACTACGTCAAGCGCTACACCGGTGCCGGCAAGGGCCTGCGGCGCTATCTGGGCAAGCCGCGGGTCAAGTCCGAATGGCAGAACCTCAAGCGCTTCGCCAAGTGGGGCATTCCCACCGCCGATGTGGTCGCGTGGGGCCTGGAGCGCAATGGCCTGGCCTACGACCGTGGCGCGATGATCACGCGTGAGCTGCCCAATACCGAAGACCTTTCGGTGCTGGCCGAGCGCCAAGATGCGCGCCTGCGCGACCCCAAATGGGTCGATGTCGTCAGCCGCCAGCTCGCCGAGTACACGCGCACGATGCACGACCAGCGCTTTACCCATAACGATTTGAAATGGCGCAACCTGCTGATCGACGACCAGCAAACCCTGTACCTGATCGACTGCCCCAACGGCGATTTCTGGCGCGGTTTCTGGCTCAAGTACCGCATCACCAAAGACCTGGCCTGCCTGGACAAGGTGGCCAAGTATCACCTGTCGGCCACCCAGCGCCTGCGTTTCTACATGCAGTACCGTGGGTGTCGGCACCTGAGCGATTCGGACAAGCGGCGGATCCGCCACGTAGTGAAGTTTTTCGAGGGACGCGAATGAGTGATTTCCTGGCGGCTGAAGACCGTGCCTTGCTGGAGCGCCACGGCCTCGCGACATTCGACGCGCTGTGGGCCAAGCAACTGGACGCGGTGGATGAGCCCAACACCAGCCGTGGCGGCTGGAGCAGCGTGTTTCGCCTGGAGCTCGATGGCCACGGGTATTACCTCAAGCGCCAGAGCAACTACCTCACGCGCAGCTTGCACCGACCGTTGGGCGAGCCGAGTTTCTCCCGCGAATTTCGCAATATCAGCCGTTACCGCGCGCTGGGTATCCCGGCGTTGCAGGCGGCGTTTTACGGCGAGCGCAAAGTCGCCGGTGAACACCGTGCAATGCTGCTGACCCGTGCCCTCGACGGCTGGAATGACCTGGATTCATTGCTGGAGCAGTGGCTGCAACTGAGCGACGCCCAGCACCACGCGATCCTGCTGGCGTGCGGCCAACTGGCGCGCCGGTTGCACAGCGTCGGCCAGGTGCATGGCTGCTTTTACCCCAAGCATATTTTCCTGCAGGCGACCGGCGACGGTTACGCCGCGCAGTTGATCGACCTGGAGAAAACCCGCCCGCTGCTGTTCGGCTGGCGTGATCGGGTCAAGGACCTGGAGCCGTTGCTGCGCCGTGCACCGCAGTGGTCGGACGCGCAGGTGCGCCAACTGTTGGCGGCTTACCTCGATCAGCCTGAAGACAGCGCACTGGTCGCCACCTGGCTGCAACGCCTGACGGCCCGGCGTAGCCACAAGGAGAACCGCTGATGCGCCTGTCCGAGCTGAAAAGCGCCGGCCGCACACCGAGCCTGCCCCTGACTCTTGACCTCGCGGATGCGGCAGGCCCCGGCCAGTTGCAACTGCTGAGCCTGTTGCGCGTGTTGCCTGGCGAACGTTACGTGGGCGCAGCCGTGTGGCGCGGGCGCCCGGTGCTGGCCAAGTTATTGGTGGGCGGCAAGGCCGCTCGGCACTTTCAGCGTGAACTGGCTGGCGTACGCCTGCTGGCCCAACAGGGCCTGACTACACCGTTGTTGCTCGCCGATGGCCTGCAGGAAGGCGAGGGCGGCTGGCTGTTATTCGAATTTATCGAAGGCGCCGAAAGCCTGGCCGATGCCTGGCATGCCGTTGAAGGCCTGCCACCATTGGCCGACGAACAAACCGCCGTGCTTGCCGAAGCGCTGGGCGCGATTGCGCAAATGCATGCCAAAGGGTTGTGGCAGGAAGATCTGCACTTGGACAACCTGCTGCGTCAAAGCGGCAAGTTGTACCTGATCGACGGCGCCGGTATCCGCGTCGAAGAGGCCGGCAAGCCGTTGTCGCGTAACCGCGTGCTGGAGAACCTGGGCGTGTTTTTCGCCCAGTTGCCGAAAAACCTTGAGCCGTTTACCGAAGAGCTGCTGGTGTATTACCTGCTGAGCAACGGCGAACACGCCTTGCCGCTGCAAGCCCTGGAAAAACAGGTGCGCAAGGTCAGCGCCTGGCGCTTGAAAGACTTTTTGAGCAAGGTGGGCCGCGAATGCACGTTATTCAGCGTGGAGCGAGGCGCCTTTGGCCTGCGCGCGATGCGTCGCGAAGAAGAGTCCGCGATGCTGCCGGTGCTGGAACAGGCCGATGCGCTGCTCGACCAGGGCCACCTGTACAAGACCGGTGGTGCTGCGAGCGTGGCCAAGGTAGAAGTGGTCGGTCGCCCGCTGGTGATCAAGCGCTACAACATCAAGGGTTTCGCCCACTGGCTCAAGCGCTTCTGGCGCCCGAGCCGCGCCTGGCATTCCTGGCGCGAAGGCAACCGCCTGGCGTTCCTCGGGATCGCCACGCCCAAGCCACTGGCGGTGTTGGAAAAACGCTTTTTATGGCTGCGCAGCCGTGCCTACCTGATCACCGAATACTTGCCGGGCCCGGACATCATCGAGCGCTTCGCGCCTTACATCGAGCAAGGTGACGCACCGGAAAATGAGCTGGTGGCGCTGGATAAACTGTTTGCCGAACTGATCCGCGAACGCATCAGCCATGGCGATTTCAAGGGCCATAACCTGTTCTGGCACGAAGACCACTGGGCCCTCATCGACCTCGATGCCATGTGCCAACACAACTCCGCCGCCAGCTTCGCCCCGGCCTTCGCCAGGGATCGCGCGCGGTTTATGCGTAACTGGCCGCAGGAAAGCGCGCTGTACAAGCTGATTGATCAGCGACTGCCCAAAGAGATTCTGACTGGTGGCCCTCTGTAGCTGAGCGGGAGGGCACTATGCGCGTAGATGGACGCCTCCAAAAACGCGCATATATCCAGGATTTAACATCCCATGGCTGATGGAAAACCAACCTCCCCACAGTTTTTGCTCTTTGAAAGTGAAAGTGAAGCTGAGTGCGCTGCAGAAGTGGCGGCAGCGACACCACCCAACGGGCCGTTCAGTGATTTCATAGTGTATGTGGATGAAAGCGGCGATCACGGGATGCAGACACTCGATGTCAACTACCCCATGTTTGTTTTGGCTTTCTGTGTTTTCCATAAGAGGCACTACTGTGAAAAGGTCATCCCGGCGCTTCAGAAGTTCAAGTTCAATCATATGGGGCATGATCTTGTAGGCTTGCATGAACTGGAAATTCGCAAGGAAAAAGGCGCGTTCTCCAGCATGTTCGCCTCTCGCCAGCACAAACATCTTTTTCTTGAAGAGCTGACCAGCATCATCGAGTCGAGCAACTTCGTCTTGATCAGTTGTGTGATTGATAAAGCCACTCTTCGCGAGCAGCAAGGTCCAATACACAACCCTTACCATCTGGCATTGGGCTTCTGTCTCGAAACACTCTACGAGTTTTTACAAGAGAAAAATCAGCAGAGTGCGTTGACGCATGTGATTTTCGAGCGTCGGGGTCGTAAAGAAGATAACGAGCTTGAATTGGAGTTTCGTCGGATGTGTGACGGAGCCAATCGTCTGGGCATCCGCTTGCCGTTTGATGTGGTGTTTGCGACCAAGCAGGTCAATTCGACAGGATTGCAGCTTGCGGACCTTGTTGCCCGACCCGTCGGCATGAGCGTTTTACGGCCGGGCCAGGAAAATCGAGCCTTTGACGTGCTTAAGCGCAAGTTTTACTGCAGCGGGGGGCGGAGCAGGGTGGGCGAGGGGTTTGAAAACTGGGGGCTTAAAATTTTCCCTGCCGCAGAAAGCGAAAAGCCCCGGTGAAACTCACCGAGGCTATAACGCCGACCGGGATCCCCCAGTCCATTTGCGGCAGATTCTATGCTTGCGATTTTTGAGTGTCAACGCGGGGTAGCTGAGTAGTCGCCAGGCCATGATCCTGTTCAGTCAACTGACACGCTCACTGTAGATAGCTGTTGCCTGAGCAACAGCTATCGGACATTTCCTAGCTGAGAGCGACAGTCTGCTTTCACTCAAATTTTTCAGCCTATTGGTTTTAAAGGATAAAAACCCTGGCACGGCCTCTGCAATGCCTCCTGGTGAACCCTTTCACCAGCCGCACGCGGAGCCTTGTATGCCTTTGAGTCTTTCCTCGCTTTCCCGTCTGATCTGCCTCGGCGCCGTTGTGCTGCTGGGTCACGCCGCCGTCGCCCAGGCTGCCGACGGCGATGACGCCGTGCCGTCCCTGGCCGGTAAGCGCATTGCGGTGAGCATGACTGGCACCAGTCACTATTTCGATATCAAGGCGTTCCAGGCCCAGGTGGATGAGATCAAGCGCCTGGGCGGTACGCCGATCACTCTCGACGCCGGGCGCAATGACAAGAATCTGGTGACCCAGCTGCAAACCGTGGTCACCCAGAAGCCCGACGCGGTGATCCAGACCCTCGGCACCCTCAGCGTGATCGACCCGTGGCTCAAGCGCATCAGCAAGGCCGGGATTCCGCTGTTCACCATCGATGCGCCGTCGCAGTACAGCCTCAACAACACCACGTCCGACAACGTCGCCACCGGCAAGGCCCTGGCTGATCAACTGATCAAGGACGCCGGCGGCAAGGGCAAGATCCTGGTGTTCAATGGTTTCTATGGTGTGCCGGTGTGTGCGATTCGTTATGACCAGTTGAAGCTGGCGCTCAAGGACTACCCGCAGCTGGAAATCATCCAGCCCGAGCTGCGTGATGTGATCCCCAATACCGTGCAGGACGCCTACTCCCAGGTGTCGGCGTTGCTCAACAAATACCCGCAGGGCAGTGTTTCGGCGATCTGGTCGGCCTGGGATATTCCGCAACTGGGCGCGAGCAAGGCGTTGATCGATGCCAAGCGCACCGAGATCAAGACCTATGGCGTCGACGGTACCCCCGAGGTCCTGGCGCTGCTCGGCCAGGCGAACTCGCCGGTGGGTGCGGTAGTCGCGCAGCAACCGGCGCTGATCGGCAAGACGGCCGTGCAAAATGTGGCGCGCTACCTGGCCGGGCAACGTGATCTGCCCAAGGAAACCCATGTCGCCACCTTGCTGACCACCGCCGGCAACCTGGCGCAGGTTCAACAGCTGCGGGGTGACTGATGGCCGCCTTGCACCTGCAACACCTGCGCAAGCGCTTTGGCGCTACCCAGGCGCTGGATGATGCGAGCCTCAAGGTCGAGCGCGGCAGCATCCATGGGCTGGTGGGCGAGAACGGCGCGGGCAAGTCGACCTTGATCAAGATCCTGGCCGGTATCCACACGGCCGACGCGGGGCAGGTGAGCATCGACGGCCAGGCCTATGCAACGCTGTCGCCGCGCAAGGTGGACGCATTGGGCGTGCAGTTCATCCATCAGGAGCGCCTGCTGCCCGCCAGTTTTACCGTAGGCGAAGCGCTGTATTTCGGGCATGAGTTGCGCCGGGGTCCGTTTGTGGATCGGCGGCGGCAGCAGCGTGAGGCGCAGCGTCTGTTGGCGGAATACTTTGACCTGCAACTGCCTCCCGGCGCCTTGGTGGGCGAATTGAACAGCGCCGAGCGCCAGGTGCTGCAAATCACCCGGGCACTGATTCGCCAACCGAAGATCCTGGTGTTCGACGAGCCCAGCGTGGCGCTGGTCAAGCGCGAGGTCGACCAGCTGCTGCGCATCGTCAAGCGCCTGCGCGACCAAGGGCTTTCGATCCTCTACATCTCTCATTACCTGCAGGAAATCGACAGCCTGTGCGACGACGTCACGGTGCTGCGCAACGGTCGGGATGTGGCGGTGGTGCAGCCACGGCACACGTCCAGCGCAGAGATTGCGCGGCTGATGGTCAACCGCGACGTGCAGGAGATGTACCCCAAGGCCAGGGTCGAGTTGGGCGCGCCGCTGTTGCAGGTGCGCGGGCTGAGTCTGGCGCGGCGTTATCGGCAGATTGACCTGCATGTGCGGCGCGGTGAAATCGTTGGCCTCACCGGGCTGGTCGGCTCCGGCGCCAAGGAATTGTTCAAGACACTGTTCGGCGTCGAGCGGGCCGACAGCGGCAGTGTGCATCTGGACGGGCGCTTGCTGCGCCTGCGGTCACCCGGCCAGGCGATTGCTGACGGCATTGCGCTGGTGCCGGAGGAGCGGCGTAGCCAAGGCATCTCGCCGCTGCTGTCGGTGCTGGAAAACCTCACGCTGGCGGGGCTCTCGCGCTTCAGCCGCTGGGGCTTGCTGAACCGGGGCAACGAGCAGGCGGAAACTGCGCGCTTGATTGAGGAACTGGCGATCAAGACGCCGGGGCCTGACGCCGCCGTCAGCCAATTGAGCGGCGGTAACCAGCAGAAGGTTGCCCTGGGTAAATGGCTCAGCCGTCGCTCGGCGGTGTACTTGCTGGACGAGCCCTGTGTGGGCGTGGATGTGGGCGCCAAGGTGGAAATCTATCGGCTGATTGGGCGCCTGGTGGAAGAGGGCGCAGCGGTGTTGGTGCTGTCATCGGACTTGCCGGAATTGCTGGGGATCAGTGATCGGATCCTGGTGCTGCATCGCGGCGAGATTGCCGGTGAGTTTCGTGCGGGGGAGGTCGACAGCGATCAGTTGCTCGCCTGTGCAACGGGCGCCGTGCCCACGGCAGCTGTGCGGGCGAGGGAGGTCGAGCATGCTTGAGGTCATACTGCGCCGGGGTTCGGCGGGCGTATTCCTGGTGATTCTGCTGGGGTTTGCCCTGGCGGCGCCGGGGTTTGTGTCGCCGGGCAACCTGGCCAATGTGTTCAGTCAATCGGCGATTCTCGGCGTGTTGGCCTTCGGGCTGACCTGCGTGATTATCGGCGGCGGCTCGAATGTGCTGGCCGGTGGGCTCGACCTGTCGCTGGCGGCCAATCTGGGGCTGTGCGCAGCGGTGTTCAGCCGCCTTAACAATGCCGGGCTGGAGCTGGGGCTCACCCTACTGTTGACCTTGGGCTGTGGCCTGGCAGTCGGCCTGTTCAATGGCTTGGCCGTGGTGCTGCTGCGCCTGCCGCCGCTGCTGGCCACCCTGGCGAGCATGAATGTGCTGGCGGGGCTGGAGTTGGTGCTGACGGAAAATACCGTGGTTTCCACCGACTCACCGCTGCTGGACGTGCTCAGCGGCGGCAGTTGGCTGGCGGTGCCCGCCCTGGCCTGGGTGTTGCTGCTGACGGCGGGGTTGCTGACCATGTTAATCCAGCATTCGGCCTATGGCCTGCGCCTGCACGCGGTGGGTGAATATCCCCAGGCGGCGCAGGCGGCGGGCATTCGCGTGCGCGCTTATGGGGTGTCGAGTTATGCGCTGTCGGGCCTGTGCGCCGGGGTGGCTGCGTTGTGTTCGGCGGCGTTTTTCAGCGGCAGCACTACGGGCTCCGGCGACATGCTGCTGTCGGTGGTGGCGATTGCCTTTCTCGGCGTGGTGTTTTCCCGCCGGCTGGTGGCAAGTATTCCTGGGACGTTGTTGGCGGCGTTGCTGATCGGTTTTCTGATCAACGGCTTTCAGTTGCTCAACCTGTCGAACTTCTGGGTCAACGGTGTGCAAGGTGTGCTGATCCTGCTGGTGGTGGCCGCGTCCAGCGCATTGAATCGGGGAGCCGGCTCATGAACCCGCGCGCCTTGCTGCCGCTGACATTGCCGCTGGTATTTGCGTTGATCGTGCTGGTGTTTGCTGTTCAGGCACCGGGCTTCCTGAGCGGTGGCAACCTGAAAAGCCTGGTGCTGAATAACTTTGTACTGCTGGCCATTGTTGCCATCGGCATGACGTACGCGGTGGCGGCAGGTGGCATCGACCTGTCGGTGGGCACTGCGCTGGATTTCGCCAGTTTCAGTTTTGTGGTGCTGCTCAATGGCGGGCATGGCTGGGCCGTTGCCGCGACCGGTGCGTTGATCGCGGCGCTGTTGGTCGGCGTGCTGAATGCCGGGTTGATCGCCGGGCTGCGGATCAGTCCATTTCTTGCCACCTTGGGCACACTGTTTATCGGCACCAGCGCCCAGCAATTGCTCTCGGACGGCGGCCAGCCCATCTACATCAGCCAGGGGTTGAAGCCGGAACTGAGCGGCCTTGCGCCTTTGCTGATCGTGCTGGGGCTGGCGTTGTTCTACGGCTTGGCGTTGGCACGCGGACGCCTGGGTCGTGAACTCCTGGCCCAAGGCACCCAGCCGCTGCTGGCGTATTACTCAGGGTTGTCGGTGCAGCGGATTGTCAGCGTCGTGGCCCTGGCGACTGCCCTGGCCTGCGGGGTGGCGGGGGTGTTGCTCAGTTCTACGGTCAGCGCCTACGTGCCGTTGTCGGGCAATGCCTTTTTGCTCAATGCCATCGGCGCGGTCTTTATCGGCACCACCTTGAGCCGGCAGGGCCGGGCGAACATTCCAGGAACCCTGCTGGGCGTGCTGTTTATCAACGTCATCGCCAACGGCCTGCTGTTGATCGGCTGGAACTTCTACTGGCAGCAAGTGGCGACCGGCGTGCTGATCTTTATCGTGCTGAGCTTCAGTTTTGCCAGTCGGCGAATGTTGGAGCGCAACTAGCCGGCGCTCAGCAGGGTGGTCGACCTCCGCTAACCGCTCGTCGCTAACAGCTTCCTGCTGCTTTTACGCTATAATCCCGCCCTTTAGCTGTTTCCTGCCCAGGCAGGAAGCACACTTTTTTCAGGCGCCACCCGCCTGCATGCAGACTAAAAGAGGCTAGACCCCTGTGGCATTGACGATTCTTGGCCTGTCCGGCGCCCTTAGCCATGATCCTTCCGCAGCCTTGTATATCGACGGCAAGCTGATCGCGGCCGCCGAAGAAGAGCGTTTCGTACGCGACAAACATGCAAAGAACCGCATGCCCTACGAATCGGCGAAGTTCTGCCTGGAACAGGCCGGTATCAAGCCTTCCGATGTTGACGTGGTAGCGATTCCGTTCGCCCCGATCAGCCTGTTCGGCGAGGCGCGCTGGCACTATGCCAAGCGGTACTGGTACGCCCCGGACCGCGCACTTGACGCGATCCTGATGGGCAACCGTCGCTACAAGCGCTATCGCAACAAGATCGTCTGGTGCCTGGAGCAACTGGGCTTCGATCCGAAGAAAATCAAGATCGAACCGGTTGAACACCACCTGGCCCACGCTTCCAGCGCTTACCACTGCTCCGGTTTTCAAGAAAAAACCGCGATCCTGGGGATCGACGGCAAGGGTGAATACGCCACCACGTTCTTCGGCTACGGCGAAAACGGCAAGATCCACAAGATCAAGGAATTCTACGACCCGGACTCCCTCGGCGGCCTGTATGGCGCGATCACCGAGTTCCTCGGCTTCGAGATGCTCGACGGTGAGTTCAAGGTCATGGGCATGGCGCCGTACGGCGATGCCAGCAAATACGATTTCTCGCGCCTGGCCTCCTTTGAGAACGGCGAGTTGGTGATCAATACCGACTACGCCAACGTCATCGGCCTGCGCCGGTATAAAGAGAAGGGCAAGGGCTTCTACTTCTCGCCAAAACTGATCGAGTGGCTGGGTCCCAAGCGTGAAGGCGACATCGCTGACGAACCGTACATCCACTACGCCGCGAGCATGCAAGCGCTGTTCGAAAAACTGGCCTTGCAGATGATCGACCATTACCTGGGCGACATTCTCAAGGACACCGGCAAGCTGGCCTTCGCCGGCGGCTGTGCGCTGAACGTCAAGCTGAACCAGAAGATCATCGCCCGTGACGACGTGAAAGAGTTGTTTGTGCAGCCGGCGTCCGGCGATGCCGGTACGGCAGTTGGCGCCGCTGCCTACGTGTCCCACGCCCGCGGTGTGCCGGTGGAGAAGATGGAACACGTCTACCTCGGCCCGTCCTACAGCAACGAAGACGTAATTGCGGCGTGTGCCAAGCACGAGAGCAAGCCGGTGTGGCGCAAGATCGACAACATGCCCCAGCGCATTGCCAAGATCATGGTCGACGGCAACCCGGTAGCCTGGTTCCAGGGCCGCATGGAGTTTGGCCCGCGTGCGTTGGGCGGTCGTTCGATCATCGGTTGCCCAAGTGCTACCGGCGTGGCTGACCGTATCAACCACCAGATCAAGTTCCGCGAGCGCTGGAGGCCTTTCTGCCCGTCGATGCTCGACACCGTGGCCCCGCAGATGATCAAGGTCGATCACCCGGCGCCGTTCATGACCTTCACCTTTGAAGTCTCGGAAGAGTGGAAAACTCGCGTGCCGGAAGTAGTCCATGAAGATGGCACCTCCCGCGCCCAGGTGCTCAAGCGCGAGTACAACCCGCGCTACTACGACATGATGAAAGAGCTCGAAGTGCTGACCGGCAACGGCGTGTCCCTGAACACCTCGCTCAACCGTCGTGGCGAAGCGATGATCTGCTCGCCGAAGGACGCGCTGGACATGTTCTTCGGCTCCGACCTGCAATACCTGATCATGGAAGACATCCTGGTCGTCAAAGACGGCGTGGACCCTTATGACGCGCTCGGCTGATCGCCACGTCCTGCAGTTCTGCCACGGCTATTACGGGCCGTTCCTGGATTGCGCGCGGCAGTACGCGAGCCTGTTCGCTGGCTCCGGCTACAAGGTGACCACGGTGTTTCTCACCGGGGTCGCCGATCCGCAGGTGGCTGCCGAGTGTGCGTCGGACGAAGTGTTGTTCATGGAATTCAGCTCCAGGGCCGTTCGCGGCCTGAAGCTGGGTGCGATCCGTGAACTGCGCAAGATCGCCGCGTCGCGCAACTTCAGCTTTTGTATCGCTCACCGCTTCAAGCCGATCTACATCGCCTTGCTCGGTACGCGGCTGCCGGTGATCGGCGTGCATCACGCCTTTGGTGATTATCAGCGTCAAAGCCGCTCACTGTTCGCCGGGTTCTTCCGCAAGCGCCTGAGTTTGCTGGGGGTTTCCGACGCCGTGCGTGACGACCTGCGCCGCAGTCTGCCGGGCTGGCCCGCAGCGCGTATCCAGACCTTGTACAACCGTATCGATGTCGACGCGTTGCAGGCCATTCAGGTGCCGGCCGATGAGGCACGCGATGCCCTGGGCTTGTCGCCGGATGAATGGGTCGTCGGCAACGTCGGCCGCCTGCACGCGGACAAAGACCAGGCCACGCTGCTCAAAGGCTTTGCCCTGGCGTTGCCGCACTTGCCGGCCCAGAGCCGTTTGGCGATTCTCGGCAGCGGCCGCCTGGAGCAAAGCCTCAAGGACCTGGCGCACGAGCTGGGGGTTGCCCAGCAGGTGCTGTTTCTCGGCCAGGTGCCGGATGCACGCCGGTATTTCCGTGCGTTCGACGTGTTTGCCCTGAGCTCCGATCACGAGCCGTTCGGCATGGTGCTGCTGGAAGCCATGGCGGCCGGTGTACCGTTGCTGGCCACGGCCTGTGGCGGTGCGAAGGAAGTGGTCGAAGGCGTCGGTATTCTGTTCCCCTTCGGCGACGCCGAACACCTCGCCCAGGGGTTGCGCCATTTGGCCGCGATGGATCACCACCAGCAACGGCAGTGCGCCGAGATGATGCTGGAACGCCTGCGCACGCATTTCTCGGATCAGGCGGTACGCGATACCTTCTGGCAATTGCCGCACGTTATTGAACTGACCGCGGGGGCCTGATGCTCAATCGATTCCAAGGCTGGCGCGAGCGAGGCTGGTCCGTCGTCGACGCGCCTGCCTATAGCGAAGCCTGGCAACGTTTTGGCGGCAGCGTCGCGACGCATCCCCAAGTGATCGAACGCCTGGCCGGGCTGGCCGATATTCCGGTGCGCTACCTGGCCTGGGAGCAGGGCGGTGAAACGCAGGCGTGCATCGCCACCTGGGGCCGCGACCTGGCGTTGTCCAAGGACGTACTCAAGCAAAAAGGCAAGAAAGGCCTGTTTGACTTGGGTAACGCCGAATTGATCCTGCCCGCCGCCGCGAATGCCCAGGCGCCGTTGCGCCACCGCGCGCGCTACCTGTCGGCCCTGAACGAAGGCCGTTTCAGCGGCCTCAAGCCTCAGGCCGAACAGTTGGCCATGGCCCGCACCCCGGAAGAACTGTCGAAGAAATTCCGCTACAACCAACGCCGCGAACTGCGTTTGCTCGAAGAGGCGGGTGGTGTCGTGCGCCCGGTCAGTGAGTTTTCCAGCCAGGAACTGGCCGCGATCTACTGCGATCTGTTCCTGCGCCGCTGGGGGTTTGTCGCCACCGGTGCCGAGCGCATGGCTGAAGTGATCGAGCTGCTGCGCGAGTGGCTGATTGGCTCGGTGATTTTCCTCAACAATGCGCCCATCGCGGTCCAGTTGGTGTACCGGGTCGAGTCGCCCGAGTGGATCAGCGTGGAGTACGTCAACGGCGGTGTCGACCCTGAGACCCGTGCGTTCAGCCCGGGCAGCGTCCTGAGTTTCCTCAACACCCAGAGCGCCTGGGAGCAGGCACGCGAAGTCGGCAAGCCGCTGCGCTTTTCCTTCGGGCGTGCCGACCGCGAGTACAAAGACCGTTGGTGTAACCCTGTGCCGGTGCTGACCGTATGACCCGCAAACAGCAATTGCTCAAGCGTCATCGGCGCAACAAGCGGGTTGCCCTGCTGATCGGCCTGTTGCTGCTGGTGGTGATCGGCGTCTGGGTCGCCTGGTGGTTGCCGTTGTTACTCGGCGTGCTGGCCTGGGTCGCCCATGAGGCCTGGTTTGCCGACCATCTGTTTTATGCTCCCGGCGAAGACTATCAATACCGGTTCTCGGCGGATGCCGAGGTGGCGGGAGTGCGCCTCGACGGCGCGCAACTGCGGGTTGATTCGCCCCTGCAAGCCGATGCGACCCTGGTGTTGGCCATCAAGGTCAAGAGCAGTTGGCTGGGGCGTTTTCTGGATCCGGGGATTGAGATTTCGGGCGCTGACGGCGCTGATCGACAGGTTTTCGAGCGGGGTGTGAACGGGGTTCGTTATCTCAACCTCAGTGGCCTGGCGCCTGCCCTGGCGGCAGGTGAGCTGCGTCTGCGCGGGCATTTTTGCACCTTGCACGGCGCGCCCCGGTTGTGGGCCTGGGTCGATCCGGATTATTCAGAGCAGCGGGTGATGGTCATCGCGCCCCATGCCGATGACGCCGAGCTGGCTGCTTTTGGCTTGTATAGCCAGGCTGAAAAACCATGGATCGTAACCCTCACGGCCGGTGAAATCGAAGCCGAGCATTATCAGCAAATGGGCCTGGACCCGGTCGACGCCTCGCGCATCAAAGGCCGCCTGCGCGCCTGGGACAGCATCGCCGTGCCGCTTTGGGCAGGTGTACCCCAGGCCCATTGCGTGCAGTTGGGCTACTTCTGCCTGCAATTGCCGGCGATGCGCGCGGCGCCTGATCAGCCAGTGGCTTCGCGCGAAGCGCAGCTGTCGGATATCCGCCTGTTTCGCCAGTTCAATCCGTTCCCGTTACCGGCGGATGTCGACGGCCTGCCGACCTGGAACAACCTGTTGGCCGATCTGCGCCAGTTGCTGCTGACGGCGCGTCCCGAAGTGATCGTGTTGCCGCATCCGGTGCTCGACCCGCACCCAGACCATATTTGCGCGCAGCAGGCGGTGGTCGAGGCGTTGCAAGGCTTGGAATGGCAACCGACCATTATCCTGGGCTACGCCAACCATCTGCATGACAACGACCGCTGGCCCATGGGTGACGCGGGCGCCGGGATTGCCTTGCCGCCGCTGTTCGACGACACGCTTGAGCTGCGCCCATGTAGCTTGCCGCTGTCGTTGGCGCAGCAGCGCGACAAAGCCATGGCGCTTGGCATGATGCATGACCTGCAACCCGCACCGCCGTTCAAGCGTCGGGTGCGCCGCTGGCTCCAGCGGGTGCTGGCGGGCCGTGCGCGGTCGCCTTATGGCGAGAACGAGTTTTTCCGCAAGGCCGTACGACGGCATGAGTTGTTCTGGCGTTTGTGAAAGGAAAGGTCATGAAAGTTTTGTTTCTGGTACAGAAAGAACAGCGCGCGATTCTGGATCGCTTGTACGAAGGCATTGCCGAGCACTGCGAGTGTGATACCCGCTGGCTGAGCAGCGATGAGCAGCGCAACCTGCGCGGTTACTTCAAGCGCGAAGTCGACGTGACCCGCTATGACCGCATCGTCTTCTTCCTGCGCTTCAAGCAGGAAATCCGCCAGGCCGGGTTTATCCGTACGATCCCGAACCTGGTGATCCTCGAACACGACGCCTACCAGAACTACATCCCCTGCAAATACACCGGCAAGTTCAGTGCGCACTACCGCCGCTTGCCGTGGGCGCGGGTGATCAGCTCCGGCTACAGCGTGGCCGAGCGCCTGCGTGCCGAAGGCTTTGATGCGGTGTTCGTGCCCAAAGGCTACGACCAGGCGTTGTTGCAGCACCAGGGGCTGGAGCGCGACATCGAGTTGGCATTTGTCGGCAGCACCAACAGTGTGGCCTATAGCGGCCGTAAGGCGCTGCTTGATGAGTTGGCCTGCGTTGAGCCGCTGGTGGTCACGCGCACCAAGTCGGGTGAGGAATACTGCGCGACGCTTAACCGGATTCGCTTTTTCGTCAGTGCCGATGTGGGCATGGGCGAGTACATGATCAAGAACTTCGAGGCCATGGCCTGTGGCTGTGTGCTGCTGGCGTTTGACCAAGGGGCTGCGGAAAACGAAGCCCTTGGGTTCAAGGACATGGTCAATGTGGTGTTCTACAAGGACATTCCACAGTTGCAGGAAAAGCTCTCGCAGCTGCGCGCCGACCCGCAACTGGCGGCAGAAATCGCGCGCAACGGGCAAGAGCTTGCCGTCAGCCAGTTCAGCTTTGCGCGCATCGGCCAGCGTATTGTCGAAGAGCTCCAGCCGCCCTTGCGGCCTCGTGCGCCGTTGAACTGGCTGGAGCGGTTGCGCCTGAAACTCGGTGTTTGATCCGCGAAGCACAAAGAGCCACACCCACGCCGCATAAGGTTTTTTCGATGAGCATTCTCAACATCATGTGGGCCGGTGGTTCTGCATTTGCCTCGGTGCAGAAGGTGCATCAGCAGATACTGTCCCATACCGACAGCGGCGCTCCCGTTCACCACTGGCTGCTTCAAGGCAGTGCGGCCGGTAGCGATGGCCTGGCCGAGGGTGCTGTGGAGTGGGATTTGTCTTCCGCAAAGCTCAAGGGCCGGCACCTGTGGAAGTGGTTGATGCCGTGGATGCATGCACGCTTTCGCAAGGCCTTGCCCGACGATCTGCAGGTGGTGCTCCTTGACGGGATCGGCGTCGCCCGTGTGTTCTTGCCCGTGCTCAAGCACTTGCCGCATGTGCGCGCCGTGGTGATTTTCCATGGTGCCACGCGTTTGCGCGGTGCGGATCAACAGTTGTTCGACTCGTTTCCTGCGTCGCAACTCACGGTGACGGCAGTGTCGCAGACCCTCGCCGGTTCGCTGGAGCGTGACCTCAAGCGACCTGTGGTTGTGCTGCGCAGTGCTTTCGACCCTGTGGTTTTTCGTGCTGCGGTGCTTTCCCGTGAACAGGCTCGCTCCCGCCTGGGCCTGTCGTTAGAGGCCGCGCCGGCGATAGGTGCGGTCGGTCGACTGGTCGATGGCAAGGGGTTTGCCTGCTTGGTGGACGCCTTTGCTACTGCGACGGCTGATCAGCCGGATGCGCGCCTGGTGATTATCGGCGAAGGGCCCGCGAGACCTGGGCTTGAAGCGCGTATCGAGGCGCTTGGCGTGCGCGACAAAGTGTCCTTGCCGGGGCATCTGCCCGAGGCGGCGAGCCTTTATCGGGCGTTTGACTGGGTGGCCATTCCTTCGAAGGAAGAGGGCTTGGGGCTGATCGTGCAAGAGGCGGTGATGGCCGGCGTGCCCGTGTTGACCAGCGAGCTGGCGGTGTTCCGCGAGCAGTTGGGGGATTGCGGTTGGTACGCGCCTGCAGACGATGCTGCGTCCTGGAGTAACCTCCTGACGCGTGCGTTCGCGAGTTCCGCTGAGGAGGTCGTCGAGGCTCAGTCGCGGGCACTGGCGCCGGAGCAAGCCTGGAGTGATTTCACTGAAACCACCCGACGGCTGTTTTCATGCCGCTAGCAGGGCGTGCTCCAGTGCTCGCATTGGAAAGCGTTCGTTCAGGTTCTCACGCGCAATATAACGTGCGAAGTGTTGCAGGTTGCGCCGAGCCAGTTCCGGGTTCAATGGCGCGCGCAGGAAGCGCATATCGGCCACGTCGATCAGGCCCATTTCATTGTCGGGTGTCACGACAATATTGCCCAAATGTAACGAACGGAAGTAAATGCCCGCGTCATGCAGGCGACGAATAAGGGCCACCAGCGGGTCGAGGTTCGCTTGCCAATCAAAGCCTTCGCGGCTGGAGATCTGGCGCAGCGTCTCGCCCGGCAACGGACGGTACAGCACGGCAGTCATGCCGGGCGCCGTCAGTTGAAAGAACGCGAGTACGCTCAAGGTGGGGATACCACGCTGCTGCAGTTGCGCCACATTGTCGATAAACCGCTTGGAGTACGGGCGAAACAACGCAGAGGAGAACAGGCGTTTGCGGCGAAACAGTTTGAGGATATTCCCGTCGGTCAGCAGGTAGACTTTGGGGCCGTAGCTGTCCTTCTCCAGGATTTTGGCACCTTCAATCATCGCGGTTAAATCGGCCTGGGGGAGCCTTGAACATTGCATCGTCGGAAAGCCTTGTGGGAGTCGCGGGCACAGTGGTCGGTAATAATGCCGAAAGTTTTGGGTTTTAACCATGCCGGGTTGGCGGGTTGAACGTATTCAGGAGCGGGTGATGCAAGCAAGTCGTTGGGCGCAGGTATGGATGATTTTGGGGTTACTTTGGTTTTTGCTGGCAGTTGCCTTCGCGCCGACCAATAAGATTTATCAACAAGGCTTGACGCTGTTCCTGTGGTTGCCGGCAATGGTGTTTGCCTGGGCGGCGCGTGAGCGTCTCAAGGAGGTCTGGCACGAACAGCGCTGGATCTGCCTGATGATTGCCGCGCTTGCTGTCTGGGGCGCGATCAGCCTGTTGTGGACCAACGCCGAAGACCCGTCCCGCGAGGCCAAGCGCCTGCTGTATATCGGCGTGTTCCTGCTGTTTTTCCCGGTGTTTGCGTGTGGTCAACCCGAGCGCGTCATTCGCGTGATGCAATGGGGTGGCTTCGGGCTGGCATTGTCGTCGCTGCTTGCAATCATCAAGTTCTATGGCATTGAGCATAATAGCTGGACGGCGCGTCTGGCCGGCTTGGGCCAATTGTCCCACCCCATCCTGGGCGCCTACGTGATCGGCTTGGCGGCCGTCTGGCTGTTGCACTGGGTTCCCCGTGGGCGCTGGATGCAAGTGGGTTGGGTGCTGGCGGTTGGGTTCCTCGGACTGTTCGTGGTGTTGAGCCAAAGCCGTGGCGCCGCGCTGGCGTTGCTGCTGACAGTGGTGGCGATGCCTGCCTGGTGCCGTGATCGGCGTACCGCCGTGATTGCCATTGGCGCAGTGGTGGCGGCCCTGGCGGTGTTCTTCGCCATGCAATCGCTGATGCTGGCCCGTGGTGTGTCCTACCGCCCGCAGATCTTCATGGCGGCCGTGCAAATGATCAGCGAGCGCCCTTGGACCGGCCTCGGGCTGGGCGGCGACTACAAGATATTTGCCGATAACCTCTTTTTTGACCACTCCCATAACCTGTTCACCCATGTGAGCATCGAGTTGGGCCTGCCGGGTCTGCTGCTGTGGTGCGGCCTGTGGTTCGGTGTGCTGTGGCAAGCCTGGAAGGCCCGCGACACCCTCTACGGCAAGGGCGTCATCGGCATGTGGGTGTTTTCGTTCCTGGCCATGCAGTTCGACGCCGCCAGCCTGACGGGCACGCCGCGTGCCGAGTGGTTCATTTCCTGGCTGCCGATTGCGCTGGCCAGTGTTTTGGTCTGGGCTCGGGCCAAACCCGACGCGTGTGATAAAGTTCGCGTCCTACCCAATCAGTGAGCTCGACACATGAGTGACGCACCGCCCAAAGCGGACCAGGAATCCAGCCTGAAAATCTATTTCCGGCTGCTGGGCTATGTGAAACCGTACCTCGGCATGTTCCTGCTGAGTATCGTGGGCTTCGTGATTTTTGCTTCGACCCAGCCAATGCTCGCCGGGATTCTCAAGTACTTCGTGGATGGCTTGAGCAATCCCGATGTGGTGTTTTTGCCCAAGGTCCCGTTTTTCAAGGACCTGAAGTTGCTGATGGCCGTGCCGCTGCTGATCATCCTGATCGCCGCGTGGCAAGGCCTCGGCTCTTTCCTGGGTAACTACTACCTGGCCAAGGTTTCCCTGGGGCTGGTGCATGACCTGCGGGTCCAGCTGTTCAACAAGCTGTTGGTGCTGCCTAATCGCTATTTCGATACCCATAACTCGGGGCACCTGATTTCCCGCATCACCTTCAACGTGACCATGGTCACCGGCGCGGCCACGGATGCGATCAAGGTCGTGATCCGCGAAGGCCTTACGGTGGTGTTCCTGTTCGGCTACCTGCTGTGGATGAACTGGAAACTGACCCTGGTGATGCTGGCAATCCTGCCGTTGATCGCAATCATGGTCGGCAGCACCAGCAAGAAATTCCGCAAGCAGAGCAAGAAGATCCAGGTGGCGATGGGCGACGTGACCCACGTAGCCTCCGAGACCATCCAGGGTTACCGCGTGGTGCGCAGCTTCGGCGGCGAAGACTACGAGCAGCGCCGCTTTGCCGCCGCCAGCCAGGGCAACACCGACAAGCAACTGAGCATGAACAAGACCGGCGCGGTCTACACGCCGATGCTGCAACTGGTGATCTACACGGCCATGGCCGCGTTGATGTTCCTGGTGCTGCTGTTGCGCGGTGAGGCGACGGCAGGTGATCTCGTGGCCTACATCACGGCGGCGGGCCTGCTGCCCAAGCCGATCCGCCAGTTGTCGGAAGTCAGCTCGACGATCCAGAAAGGTGTGGCCGGCGCAGAAAGCATCTTTGAACAACTGGATGAAGTGCCTGAAGTCGACGGCGGTACCGTGGAGCGTGATCGCGTCAGCGGTCGCCTGGACGTGCGCAACCTGAGCTTCACTTACCCAGGCACCGAGCGCGAAGTGCTCAAGAACATCAGCTTCAGCGCAGCGCCTGGGCAGATGATCGCCCTGGTCGGACGCTCAGGCAGCGGCAAGTCGACACTGGCCGCCCTGATTCCGCGTTTCTACCATCATGAAACCGGGGAAATCCTGCTGGACGAAGTCGAGATCGAAGACTATCGCCTGCGCAACCTGCGCCGCCATGTGGCCCAGGTTACCCAGCATGTGACCCTGTTCAACGATACCGTGGCCAATAACATCGCCTACGGCGACCTGGCCGACGCGCCGCGTGCCGACATCGAAAAAGCAGCGGCCGATGCCTACGCCATGGACTTCATCGCGGAGCTGCCCAAAGGCCTGGACACCGAAGTCGGTGAAAACGGCGTGCTGCTTTCCGGTGGCCAGCGCCAGCGCCTGGCGATTGCCCGGGCCCTGCTGAAAAATGCCCCGCTGCTGATCCTGGATGAAGCGACCTCGGCGCTGGATACCGAGTCCGAGCGGCATATCCAAGCCGCACTGGATAAGGTCATGAAAGGCCGCACCACCCTGGTGATCGCACACCGTTTGTCGACCATCGAAAAGGCCGACCTGATTCTGGTAATGGACCACGGCGAAATTGTCGAGCGCGGTACGCATGTCGAACTGCTGGCCAAGGGCGGCTATTACTCGCGCCTGCACGCCATGGGGCTGGACGAGCCGGTCGCGAACAACATCACCTGAACCAACGGGGCGTGCAATGCGCCCCGCTGTTTGTATCAAGACCCTTACAGGGCTTGACCAAAGCCAAATAATTCACTGCCTGTCGTTTGTTATGTTGGCCTTCTCGATTCGAATGACGAACGAGAGGGCTAACCTTCTTGCGTGGGTAATGGAATGTTGCAACGTCTGTTGTGGAAACTGCTTCCCAAACACCAGAGGGTGTTCTTGCTGGGGCGTTTGTCGGTGGTGGATCGCCAGGCGGTCAATAAATCCCTGTCGGGGGTGACCACCCTTAATCCGGCTTTCGAACAGCACAATTGTGTGTTTATCCATGTGCCCAAGTGCGCCGGCAGCAGCGTGTGCTCGGCACTTCTCGATGGGCGCTGGCCGGGGCACCTGCCGTATTACTGGTATGAGCAACAGTTTCCCGAACACTGCGAGCGCAGTTTCAAATTCGCCTTCGTGCGTGACCCGCTGGAGCGTGCCTACTCGGCCTACAACTACCTGCGCAGTAACCACATGGGCGCCCGCGATCTGCAAGCCCAGGCGCTGGTCAGCCACTACCGCGACTTCGACCATTTTGTGGCCGGCTGGCTGCACCCGGACAACCTGCGCCGCCAACTGCATTTCGCACCCCAGACCGACTTTCTGGTCGATCACCTGGGCCAAATGGCCATGGATTTTCTCGGGCGCCAGGAATCCCTGGAGCAAGATTTCCAGCACCTGTGCGAGCGCCTTGGCGTGACCTCATCCCTGCCACATCTGAATGTTTCACTGGGGCGGCGAAGCGAGCCGGTGAGAGCGTTTTGCTCCGTGCGCACGCGCCGTTTGGTCAAGCGCGCCTATCAGCGTGATTACGAGGTGTTGGGTTATGAATAAGCAGTCGCTGGCCAGAGATGCCGCTGCCATCCGTCCCTTTGCCTTGTCGTTGTCGGCGACCGCACGGGCGGCGCTCAAGCATCAACAACCTTGCTGCCTGTGGTTGACGGGGTTGTCCGGGTCCGGCAAATCGACCCTGGCCAATGCCCTGGAGGTGCAACTCAATGAGCAGGGGCGGCACACTTTTGTGCTTGATGGCGACAATTTGCGCTCGGGCCTGTGCAATGACCTGGGCATGAGCGATGCGGCGCGCAAGGAAAATATCCGGCGTATCGGCGAAGTGGCGCGCTTGATGGTGGACGCGGGATTGATTGTGATTGTGTCAGCAATCTCGCCGTTCAGCGTCGACCGCGCGACCGCCAGGGCACTGTTCGGGCCGGGGCAGTTCTTTGAGGTTTACGTCAGCACGCCGTTCGACGTATGTGCACGGCGTGACCCCAAAGGTTTGTACCGTGCGGCGCTGGATGGGCGTATCAAAGCGTTCACCGGTCTGGACAGCCCCTACGAGGCCCCTCGGCAGGCCGACTGCGAAATCAACACCGATGAGGTTGAACTGGACGAAGCGGTGGCGCGTATTCTGGCGATTTTGTATAAAAATTAACCAGTTTTGGCGCGTGATGCGGTGCGGATAAAGCTCTCGAACTAGGCGGCGCTCACCCTGTGCTAATATCGCGCCCCTGTTCATTTTGTATGTGGGTTGCTCCATGAAGTTGTCCATGCCGCGATTCGATCAAGCCCCTGTCTTGGTGGTCGGCGATGTCATGCTCGACCGTTACTGGCATGGTGGTACCTCACGGATTTCCCCTGAGGCGCCGGTACCGGTAGTCAAGGTCGAGCAAATCGAAGACCGTCCAGGTGGCGCTGCCAACGTTGCCCTCAATATTGCCGCCCTCGGCGCCCCGGCCTCCCTGGTGGGTGTGACCGGCGACGACGAAGCCGCCGACAGCCTGGCCAACAGCCTGCGCGGTGCCGGCGTGCGTGCGCTGTTCCAGCGCATTGCCCATCAGCCGACCATCGTCAAGCTGCGGGTCATGAGCCGTCACCAGCAATTGCTGCGTATCGATTTTGAAGAACCCTTCGCCACCGACGCTTTGGCCCTCAGCGGCCAGGTCGACGAATTGCTCGAAGGCGTCAAAGTGCTGGTCTTGTCCGACTACGGCAAAGGCGCACTGAAGAACCATCAGGTACTGATCCAGGCCGCCAAGGCCAAGGGTATTCCGGTCCTGGCCGATCCCAAGGGCAAGGACTTCTCGATTTATCGGGGCGCCAGCCTGATCACGCCGAACCTCAGCGAGTTCGAAGCCATCGTCGGCGGTTGCGCCGACGAGCACGAACTGGTCACCAAAGGCGCGGCGCTCATGGCCGATCTCGACCTCGGCGCCTTGCTGGTGACCCGTGGCGAGCACGGCATGACCCTGCTGCGTCCCGGCCACCCGGCGATGCACCTGCCAGCGCGGGCCCGTGAAGTGTTCGACGTCACCGGTGCCGGCGACACGGTGATTTCCACCCTGGCCGCCTCCATCGCGGCCGGCGAAGAACTGCCCCACGCCGTGGCCCTGGCCAACCTGGCGGCGGGCATCGTGGTCGGCAAGTTGGGTACCGCTGCGATCAGCGCACCTGAACTGCGCCGTGCCATCCAGCGCTCCGAGGGCTCGGAGCGCGGTGTGCTGACCACCGAGCAATTGCTGCTGGCAATTGACGATGCGCGTGCGCACAACGAAAGCATTGTGTTCACCAACGGCTGCTTCGACATCCTGCACGCCGGCCACGTGACTTACCTGGAGCAGGCCCGCGCCCAAGGCGACCGCCTGATCGTGGCGGTCAACGACGACGCATCGGTCAGCCGCCTGAAAGGCCCTGGCCGTCCGATCAACAGCGTCGACCGGCGCATGGCCGTACTGGCCGGGTTGGGCGCAGTGGACTGGGTGATCAGCTTCCCTGAAGCGACCCCGGAAAACCTGCTGGCCCAGGTCAAGCCGGACGTGCTGGTCAAGGGCGGCGACTATTCCGTCGACCAGGTGGTCGGTGCCGATATCGTCAGCGCTTACGGCGGCACGGTCAAAGTACTGGGCCTGGTCGAGAACAGCTCGACCACGGCGATTGTCGAGAAGATTCGCAACAATGAGTAAGGCTGATCCGATGGTCCTGATCACGGGGGGCGCGGGCTTTATTGGCTCGCATCTCGTCGATGCCTTGCTTGCCAAAGGCTACGCAGTGCGTGTGCTGGACAACCTGTCCACAGGCAAACGCAGCAACCTGCCGCTGGGCAACCCGCGTGTCGAGTTGCTCGAAGGGGATGTCGCCGATGCCGCGCTGGTGGCGCGTGCCGCGGTTGGCGCGACGGCGGTGGTGCACCTGGCAGCGGTGGCGTCCGTGCAGGCCTCGGTGGATGATCCGGTGAGTACGCACCAGAGCAATTTCGTCGGCACCCTGAATGTCTGCGAAGCCATGCGCCAGGCCGGGGTCAAGCGTGTGGTGTTTGCGTCCAGCGCGGCGGTGTATGGCAACAACGGCGAGGGTGCTTCGATTGACGAAGAGACCACCAAGGCGCCGTTGACGCCCTACGCGTCCGACAAGCTGGCTGGCGAGCAGTACTTTGATTTCTATCGCCGTCAGCATGGTCTGGAGCCGGTGATCTTCCGCTTCTTCAATATCTTCGGTCCGCGTCAGGACCCGTCGTCGCCTTACTCCGGCGTGATCAGTATCTTCAGCGAGCGTGCCCAGCAGGGTTTGCCGATTGCCGTGTTTGGCGATGGCGAGCAGACCCGCGACTTCATGTACGTGGAAGACCTGGTGGATGTTTTGGTGCAGGCCATCGAAGCGCCGGACGCACCTTTGGGGGCCATTAACGTGGGTTGGAACCGTACCACCACCCTCAAGCAAGTGCTGCAGGCGCTGGAAGAGGCGGTGGGCAGTTTGCCGGCTGTGACCTACGGGCCTGCGCGGTCAGGGGATATCCGGCATTCGCGGGCGAATAACCAGCGGTTGTTGGCGAGTTTCAAATTGCCCGAGCCGACCCCGTTGAAAGTCGGCCTCCAGCGACTAATCAACGGCTAAATGCTATCAGCTGTGGGAGGGGACTTGCCCCCTCCCACAGTTGGATTGCAGCTCACTCAGCCCTTGGCTTTCTTCTTCGGCACGATCTTGCGCAGCACTCGCCGCGCCAATCCCTTCAGCTTCGATTCTTTCTCCGGCTCCGCCAGGCCTTGCTGCCTGAGCCAATCCTTCCAGCGAATGCGCTCTTCACGCACCAGCCAACCTTCCTGCTGGGCGAAGCTTTCTGCCAGGTACAAGCCCCGTGTGCTCGCCGGGTACAGCTGGTCTTTTTTTACGGTGTACAGCTCGGGAAGGGGCTGGCCGTCTTTGAGGGGCATCAGGTACAGGTCCGGACGCTTGCGGTCCAGGCGTGCTACCAACTGGTCGCCTTCCAGGCGCTCATCCACGTGGAACAGGCTCAGGGACTTGGCTTCCTTTGGCACTTCCAGGCGCAGGTCGTAGATCAATTGCAGCGACGCCGTGGGCAAATGCACATAGGCCCGTGGGCGTTCGATCAACTGGGTGGTGGCGCAACGCACCGGGCGCGCCGCGCCGGACAGCGGGCTGAGGCGAAACGGCAGCGCTTCGCGGTAATGCAGGGCGGCGGAGTAGGGGGCGGGTAGCCAAGTATCGTTGAAGCGCCCGCCGAGCCAGCCTTCGGGCGTTTCCAGCAGGCATTCTTCGGCAATTTCCTGGATGGCCGTATGCAGCGGCAGGTTCAGTTCATGGGCCGGGACATAGCCGGAGATCAGCTTGAGCACCACGTCGCCACGGTCCTGGCGACGCTGTCGCACCAGCACCCAGTAATCGCGGTTTTGCCAGTGCAGGGTCAGGCGTACCGAGACGCCGAGGTTGGCCAGTTCCAGTGCGAAACGTTCCGGGTCTGCCACCTCCACCGGCTTGCGCCGTTGCAGGGTCTGGGCGAAGTTGAGCGGCATGCCCACGCTCTGGTAGCTCAGGCCTTCGGGGGTGGCTTCGACGTGCAGCGGTAGTGTTTTAAAGTTGCTGGGGTTTTTTCTTATGAGCGTTCGCGGCATGTCGGCTCCTTTTTGCGACGGGGTCGGCCGCGTGGGCGGCATCAGAGTTGACGAATGACCTTGGCAGCGGTCGCCACGTTATGGGCCAGGTGCAGCGGATTAATGGTCCCGACAATAGCACTGGCGACGCCGGTTTGCGCAAACAACAGCATGAAGCTCGCATGTATTGGATCCATTCCAGGCTCAAGGCAAACGTGGCCGCTGGCCAGCGCCTTTTTGACCAGAATGCCTTTGCCATGGGCCGCCGCATATTCAATGACGGCTTTCTCTGTCTGTTCGTTCAGATTGTAAGTGACCATCGCGCAATCACCTTGTTCCAAAGCCTTCACGCCGCCTTCGACGGTTTTGCCGGAGAAGCCGAAGCCGCGAATCTTGCCCTCTTTTTTCAGCTCCGCCAGGGTTTGGTAGACCTCGCAGTCGTTGAGGATGTGCAGGTCGTTGCCATCGGAGTGCACCAGCACCAGGTCGATAAAATCCGTTTCAAGTCGTTTCAAGCTGCGCTCAATGGACAGCCGGGTGTGGGCAGCACTGAAGTCGTGCTGCGAGACGCCGTTTTCGAACTCTTCGCCGACCTTGCTGACGATCACCCAATCCTTGCGCTGGCCGCGTAACAGCGGCCCCAAGCGTTCTTCGCTGCGCCCATAGGCCGGTGCGGTGTCGATCAGGTTGATGCCCAACTGGCGGGCCTGGCGCAGGAGCATCCGCGCTTGATCGTCATCCGGAATCTGGAAGCCGTTGGGGTATTTCACACCCTGGTCGCGGCCCAGCTTGACGGTGCCCAGGCCCAGCGGCGAGACCAGAATGCCGGTGCTGCCCAAAGGGCGATGCAGGTCGTGCAAGGTGGGTAGGCTCATGGCAGCAGTTGCTCCCAGGCCGGTACGCCGAGGGCGGGTTTAGGCAGCTCCGGCAGTGGCTCGCAGGTGCTCGGGCGGATACCGTCACGTTCGAGGCTGTTGATCACCCGATCGGCGAAGTCTGGCGCCAACGCCAGTTTGGTTGGCCATCCTACCAGCAGGCGACCTTCTTCTGCGACAAAGGCGTTGTCGGGACGGCTCAGGCCTGATTGCAGCGGCTCGGCACGGTCCACGCGCAGAGTGGCCCAGCGGGTCTGGCTCATGTCGATCCAGGGCAGCAATTGTGCGAGTTCTTTCTGGGCGGTGGCGATTTGCTCTTCGGGCGTGCGCGCCACGCCATCGGCCTCGGCAATATCACCGCCCATGTACCACACCCAGTTGCCATCGGCAGCCGGATGGGTGGTCACGGTGATACGCGGCTTGGTGCCGCCGCCCAGGCAATGGGCGTACAGCGGCTTCAGGCCGGGGCCTTTGGCAATGATCATGTGCAACGGGCGCTTTTGCATGGCCGGGTTGCTCAGGCCCAGTGTTGCCAGGAGTTCAGCGGTGCCGCCGCCGGCACTCAGGACGATGCGCTGGGCGCGGATCTCGCGGCCATCGACCTTCAAACCCACCAGTTTGTTGCCTTCATAAAGCGGTTCGATCTGTTGCCCTGCAAGCAAGCCGTCACCGGCCAATTGCGCGAGGCGGTCGATCAGGCTTGGCACATCCACCACCAACTCGGCCAGGCGATACACCTTGCCTTTGAAACGGCGGTCTTGCAGTGCCGCTGGCAGGTCGTCGCCCTTGACCTGATCGACACGGCCACGCACGGCCTTGCTGGCAAAAAAGCTGGTGAGGTTGCCGGCGATCGTGCCGGGGGACCACAGGTAATGGGCTTCGGACAGCAAGCGCACGCCGGACAGGTCCAGCTCGCCGTTGCCCGCCAGGGCTTCACGCCAGCGGCGCGGCATATCGGCTATCGCTTCGGAGGCGCCGGTAAGGGCGCCGTGCAGGGCGTATTTCGCACCGCCGTGAATGATCCCCTGGGACTTCAGACTTTGCCCGCCACCCAACGTGGCACTTTCCACCACCACCGTGGAAAACCCCTGGCGGCGCAGGCGCGCATTCAGCCAGAGGCCGGCAACTCCGGCGCCGACAATCAGAACGTCGGTGGACATAACGGATGGCATGGGCGACCTCATTTCTAAACAAGGCCGCAAGTATACATTCTCAAACCGTGCACACCGTAGGCGCTGTCGAGCTTTAGCGAGGCTGCGAATATCGGGTGCTTAATGCCCGGCGGTTTTCGAGAACAACTGGATAACCACCACGCCCAGCACAATCAGGCCCATCCCCAGCATCGCCGGGACATCCAGCTTCTGCCCGTAGATAAACAGCGCCGCGATACTGACCATCACGATGCCCATCCCGGCCCACACGGCGTAGGCCACACCCACCGGCACCGTGCGCACCACCAGCGTCAGCATCCAGAAGGCCACGCCGTAGCCGACGATCACCAGCAGTAACGGGATTGGCGTGCTCCAGCCCTTGATGGCTTTCATCGAGACAGTAGCAATCACTTCCGAGCAAATGGCGATAGCCAGGTAATAGTAGGCAGGGTTCATGGCGTCAATCCTCGGTGTGCAGCGCATTGGATAAGGTCGGCATTCTAGAGCTTTGCCAGATGGGGTAAAGTCATTACCTATCCGATTTGGAGATGGGTTGGCCATGCAGTGGAATCTTGAACAGATGCGCCTGTTTGTCGACGTCGCCGAGCAGCGTTCGTTTTCGGCCGTGGCGCGTGGGCAGCGCAAGGCGCAATCGGCGGTGAGCAATGCAGTTGCGCTGCTGGAGGCAGACCTGGGCGTGAGCCTGTTTGAGCGTAGCAGTGGCCGCCAGCCGCGCCTGACGGAAGCCGGCAGCGTATTGCTGGAAGAGGCGCGCGAAGTGCTGCGTCAATGTGAGCGGCTCAACGGCCGGGCGTTGTCGCTGACCCGTGGTGAAGAAGCCTGCCTGCGCCTGGCTCAGGACGAGGCGATGCTGTTCCAGCCGGTGCTCGACAGCCTTGAGGCGCTGGCGGTGCAATACCCTTTGCTGGAAGTGCAGCTGTCCAGTGCCGCCCAAGGCGACGTGGCGCGCAAATTGGTGGAGCGCAAGGCGGACCTGGGCCTGTTGTTCTATCACGACCAGATTCCCGAGGCCCTTGAGCGGCGCGTGGTCGGCAGTGTGGAAATGGTCACGGTCTGCGGTGTGAACCACCCGCTGGTCAAGGACGGGTACGTGACGTGCCAGCGCCTGGCCCAGTACCGGCAGCTGCTGATGTCGACGCAGACCAGTGTCTATCCCGGCAGCGAAGCCGCCAGCCCGCTGGTGTGGCGCGCCGACAGTTTCTACGTATTGGCCGAATGGCTGATGAGTGGCCTGGGCTGGGCCTGGCTGCCGCGGCACATCGTGCAATATCCGACTTATCAGCAACAAATGGTTGAGTTGGGCAGCGAGTGGACGCCGCCGGCCCTGGTGGTGGAGCTGGTATGGCGCCGCGATGAGCACCTCGGGCCCGCGGCACGTTTCCTCGCCGAACGTTTTGCCGAGTGCCTGCGGGCGA
The DNA here is from genome assembly GCF_002742485.1 of Pseudomonas sp. 2822-17. Taxonomy (NCBI): domain Bacteria; kingdom Pseudomonadati; phylum Pseudomonadota; class Gammaproteobacteria; order Pseudomonadales; family Pseudomonadaceae; genus Pseudomonas; species Pseudomonas sp. 2822-17. The sequence continues at coordinate 200,956 of NZ_LJRZ01000300.1, read as the reverse complement.
TTGATTGAAAAAGTGGATAAACTCCGCCGCCATGAATAGAACTTTCTACAGCTGTCTGTTTTACCTGGCGCTGCCGTTGGTGGCTTTACGTCTGTGGCTGCGCGCCCGCAAGGCGCCGGCCTACGCCGAGCGCGTGGGCGAGCGCTTCTCCTATGGCTTGCCGGTGATGAAACCGGGCGGGATATGGGTGCATGCCGTGTCAGTGGGCGAAAGCATTGCCGCCGCGCCGATGATCCGCGGGCTACTGCAGCGTTATCCACAGCTGCCGATCACCGTCACCTGCATGACGCCCACCGGCTCCGAGCGGATCCAGGCGTTGTTCGCCGACGAGCCGCGCATCCAGCACTGCTATTTGCCCTATGACTTGCCGTGCGCGGCCAAGCGTTTTCTCGACCGCGTGCAGCCCAGGCTCGCGGTGATCATGGAAACCGAGCTGTGGCCCAACCATATCCACGCCTGCGCTCGGCGCGGCATTCCGGTGGCGTTGGCCAATGCGCGGCTGTCGGCCCGTTCGGCCAAGGGTTATGGACGTTTCGCCAAGCTGACGGCGCCGATGCTGGCGCAAATGAGTTTGTTCGCTGTACAGACGCACACCGAGGCCCAGCGCTTCTTGAGCCTTGGCGCGCGGCCGGAGACTGTAGAGGTGACCGGTTCAATCAAGTTCGACCTGACCATCGACCCGCAACTGCTGGAGCGAGCGGCCGCATTGCGCGAGCAATGGGGCGCCAGCGAGCGTCCGGTGTGGATCGCCGCCAGTACTCACGAAGGTGAAGATGAGGTGGTGTTGGCCGCGCATCGTCAGTTGCTCGCCAGCTATCCCAATGCATTACTGATTCTGGTGCCGCGTCATCAGGAGCGTTTTGGTCCGATGTTCGAGCTGTGCAAGCAGCAAGGGTTTGCCACGGTGCGCCGTTCCACCGGCGAGCCCGTCAGTGCACACACCTCGGTGCTGCTCGGCGATACCATGGGCGAGTTGCTGTTTCTGTATGCCCTGGCCGACAGCGCCTTCGTCGGCGGCAGCCTGGTGGCGACCGGCGGGCACAACCCTCTGGAGCCGGCGGCGCTGGCCAAGCCGGTGATCATGGGGCCGCATGTGTTCAACTTCCTCGAAATCACCGCGATGATGCGCGAAGCCGGGGCTTTGCGTGAGGTGGATGACGCGCAAGGGTTGGCCGAAGCCGTGCGGCAGCTGTTCGAGCTGCCGCAGGATGCGCGTCGGATGGCGCAGGCGGGGCTCAAGGTGATGCAGGCCAACCAAGGCGCGCTGAAGCGCCTGCTGGATGGGTTGGCCAGACTGATCACTCACTGACTCAACAATGATCCAAGTGTGTTCAATAACCCGGTCGGGCTTTGAGTTGTTCGGCGGCAGCCTTGGCCAGGTCCGGCGGCAGGAAGTCTTTATCAGGGTTGTAGTCCGCCTTCAGGTACCGCGTCAGGTCCTGCAAATCCCCTGGATTCAAGGTGCCCGCCGCCTGCTTCAGGCGCAGGTTGTCGAGGATGTAGTCGTAGCGACTGTTGTTGTAGTTGCGCACCGACGAGTAGAGCTGGCGCTGTGAGTCCAGCACGTCGACGATATTGCGCGTACCCACCTGGTAACCGATTTCCGTGGCTTCCACCGCGCTCTGGTTGGAGATGATCGACTGGCGGCGCGCCTGCACCTGTTCCACATCGGTGTTCACGGCGCGGTGCAGGTTGCGCGTATTTTCCACCACCTGGCGGCGCAGGCCTTCGCGCTGCTGCTCGGTCTGGCCCAGGCGCGAGTACGACTCACGCACTTGCGAGCTGGTCAGGCCGCCGCTGTACAGCGGGATGCTCAGGCGCAGGCCGATGGTGCGCTGCTCGACATCACCGCGATACGGCGTGCCGAAGGCATTTGGGTTGCTGAAGCCGAGGGCGTCGTTATCGCCTTTTTCGTACTGCGCTACCGCATCCAGGGTCGGCGCGTGGCCAGCCTTGCGCTGCTTGAGGGTTTCTTCGGCAGCGGTGACGGCGTAGTTGCTGGCCAGCAGGTTCAGGTTCTGGCGGCCGGCGGTTTCAACCCACGCCTTGGCGTCGTTCGGCAGCGGCGGCAACACCGGCAACGTGTGCACGATGCCCTGGATCGAGTTGTACTGGCGGTTGGTCAAGGTGATCAGCGCTTCAAAGGCGTCATCCACCTGGCGCTGGGCCAGGATACGGTTGGCGCGAGCGGTGTCGTAGCTGGCTTGGGATTGCAGCACGTCGGTCTTGTCCGACAGGCCCACATCGAAGCGCTCGTTGGACTGGTCCAGTTGGCGCTTGAAGGCGTTCTCTTCGGCCTTGGTGGAGGCCAGGTTGTCCTGGGCGCGCAGCACGGCGAAATAGCTCTCTGCGCTTTGCAGGATCAGATTCTGTTCCGTGGCTGACAGTTGCAATGCGGCCTGCTCGTTGACGGCCTCGGCGGCTTGCAGCTGGAACCAGCGGTCGGCGCGGAACAGCGGCTGGCTCAGGGTTGCGCGCCAGGAATGGGCGTCGCGGTTGGCAGTGGCCGCTGGCGTGTCGATCTGGGTGCGTACGTTGTTGATATCGGCACCGGCCGACAAATTCGGCAGCAACCCGGCGCGTGCCTGGGGCACCACTTCTTTTTGCGCGCCGTATTGGGCGCGGGCGGCAGCCAGGTCGGCGTTGTTATCCACCGCTTCCTGATAGACGCTGACCAGATCGGTTCTGGCAGACAAGGGCGCTTCTGCTGCCCAGACCATTGCGTTGGTCGCACAAGACACGGCAACAGCCAGTGAAAGTTTGCGCAGCATGAGGCGATCCCTAGTGTGAATATTACGATGATAATTTAGCGCCCAAGGCTACGGCTGGCCATTCCTGGCGTCAAGCCTTGAGGCAGCACCCGAGTGTAGTGGTGCGACCCCGGCACAACAATCCTGCAATTGCGCCATTCATCACGCTGAATGCTCCACTGTTGGCAATTTGCCCACGGCATGGTCTAGACTGGCCGCGTTCTTGTCGGGGTGCCTTGTTGGAAGGCTGAGATCGGTAAATACCGGATCCCGTTGAACCTGATCAGGTTAGCGCCTGCGTAGGGAACAAGATTTCTCGTCACCCGGCGAGTCCTCTTGTGCTTCGTCCGGGATGCTGTTCGACAATCGAACAGTCCTCGTGCGCCAAGCACAGCACTGGTTTCAGTGCGTCCATCCGTCACAGGTTCGCTCCGACAAAAATCCACCGCCTGGATAAGTTGGAGCCCGTGATGACGACAAAACTAAAAAACACTGTGCATTTAAGTGAATCGGCCAAGGTCGACTCCGGCTCTGTGCAGCCGTTTACCCGCTCGCAAAAAATCTACGTGCAGGGCACTCGCCCGGACATTCGTGTGCCGATGCGTGAGATCAGCCTGGACGTGACCCCCACCGATTTCGGCGGTGAAATCAACGCCCCCGTGGTGGTCTATGACACCTCCGGGCCGTACACCGACCCCAACGTGATCATCGACGTGCGCAAAGGCCTGGGCGATGTGCGCTCGCCGTGGATTGAAGTGCGCGGCGACACCGAGCGCCTGTCCGGCCTGAGCTCGCACTTCGGCCAGCAACGGCTCAGCGACGCCGAACTGACCGCATTGCGCTTTGCCCACGTTAAGAACCCGCGCCGCGCCAAGGCCGGTGCCAACGTCACCCAGATGCACTACGCACGCAAAGGCATCATCACCGCCGAGATGGAATACGTCGCCATCCGCGAAAACATGAAGCTTGAAGAGGCCCGTGCCAGTGGCCTGCTGGACCAGCAACACGCTGGCCACAGCTTCGGCGCCAGCGTGCCGAAAATCATTACCCCCGAGTTTGTGCGCGAAGAAATCGCCCGTGGCCGCGCAATCATCCCGGCCAACATCAACCACACCGAGTTGGAGCCGATGATCATCGGTCGCAACTTCCTGGTGAAGATCAACGGCAACATCGGCAACAGCGCCCTGGGTTCGTCCATCGAAGAAGAAGTGGCGAAACTCACCTGGGGCATTCGCTGGGGGTCGGACACCGTGATGGACCTGTCCACCGGCAAGCACATCCACGAAACCCGCGAGTGGATCATCCGCAACTCGCCGGTGCCGATTGGTACCGTGCCGATCTACCAGGCCCTGGAAAAAGTCGGTGGCGCCGCCGAAGACCTGACCTGGGAGCTGTTCCGCGACACCCTGATCGAACAGGCCGAGCAGGGCGTCGACTACTTCACCATCCACGCCGGCGTTTTGCTGCGCTACGTGCCGCTGACTGCCAAGCGTGTCACCGGCATCGTGTCCCGTGGCGGTTCGATCATGGCCAAGTGGTGCCTGGCGCACCATAAAGAGAACTTCACCTACACGCATTTCGACGAAATCTGCGAAATCATGAAGGCCTATGACGTCAGCTTCTCCCTCGGCGACGGCCTGCGCCCTGGCTCGATTGCCGACGCCAATGACGCCGCGCAGTTCGGCGAACTGGAAACCCTCGGTGAACTGACCAAGACCGCCTGGAAGCACGACGTGCAAACCATGATCGAAGGCCCCGGCCACGTGCCGATGCAGTTGATCAAGGAGAACATGGACAAGCAGCTTGAATGCTGCGACGAGGCGCCGTTCTACACCCTCGGCCCGTTGACCACCGACATCGCGCCGGGTTACGACCACATCACCTCCGGTATCGGTGCGGCGATGATCGGCTGGTTCGGCTGCGCCATGCTGTGCTACGTCACGCCCAAGGAACACCTGGGCCTGCCGAACAAGGATGACGTGAAGACCGGGATCATCACCTACAAGATCGCGGCCCACGCGGCAGACTTGGCAAAAGGTCATCCGGGCGCGCAGATCCGCGACAACGCCTTGAGCAAGGCGCGCTTCGAGTTCCGTTGGGAAGACCAGTTCAACCTCGGCCTGGACCCGGACACCGCACGTTCCTATCACGATGAAACCCTGCCGAAGGACTCGGCCAAGGTCGCGCATTTCTGCTCGATGTGCGGGCCGAAATTCTGCTCGATGAAAATCACCCAGGAAGTGCGTGAATACGCGGCCAACCAGCGCATTGACGCGGTGGATGTGGATGTGGCCAAGGGGCTGGCGGAGCAGGCGGAGCGGTTCAAGCAGGAGGGGAGTCAGCTGTACAAGAAGGTCTGATCCGGGGTTGGCGGTAACTGTGCCGGCCTCATCGGGGGCAAGCCCCCTCCCACATTTGAAGTGTGAACACTTTCAAAACTGTGGGAGGGGGCTTGCCCCCGATTGCTATCTCCCAAACAACAAATGTTCTTCAGAGATAAAACCCTTGAGCATTCAACCCAGCACCTATTCCCCCGACATCGCGGTGCCTGCTGACAAAAGAGTCTTCGGCGCCCGCGACCTCTTCTCCCTGTGGTTCTCCCTCGGCATCGGCCTGATGGTCCTGCAAACCGGCGCGTTGCTCGCTCCGGGCCTGGGCCTTAGCGGTTCATTGCTGGCCATCTTTCTCGGCACCCTGGTCGGCGTGCTCTCGCTGGCCGCCGTCGGCGTGATCGGCAGCGATACCGGCCTGTCCGCCATGGCCGCGCTCAAGCTCAGCCTCGGCGCCAAGGGCGCAAGCCTGCCGGCGTTGCTGAACCTGCTGCAACTGATCGGCTGGGGCTCGTTCGAAATCATCGTGATGCGCGATGCCGCCAGCCTGCTGGGCACGCGGGCATTCAGCGAGGGCAGCCTGTTGGCCAGTCCTGTGTTGTGGACGCTGTTTTTTGGCGGCCTGGCGACCTTGCTGGCAGTCAGCGGTCCATTGACCTTTGTGCGCCAGATCCTGCGCAAATGGGGCATCTGGCTGCTGCTCGCCGCCTGCGTGTGGCTGACCTGGAACCTGTTTGCCAAGGCCGACCTGGCCGCGTTATGGGCTCAGGCCGGTGACGGTTCGCTGCCATTTGCGGTGGGCTTTGATATTGCCATCGCCATGCCGCTGTCGTGGCTGCCGCTGATTGCCGATTACTCCCGTTTCGGCAAGCGCGCCAAAAGTGTCTTCGGCGGCACCGCGCTGGGATTCTTTATCGGTAATTTCTGGCTGATGAGCCTGGGCGTGGCCTATACCCTGGCGTTCGCGCCAAGCGGCGAAGTGAACGCGCTGCTCCTGGCGTTGGCGGGTGCGGGCCTGGGGATTCCGCTGCTGCTGATCCTGTTGGATGAGTCGGAAAACGCCTTTGCCGATATTCACTCGGCGGCGGTGTCCAGCGGGATTTTGTTGCGCTTGAAAGTCGAGCACCTGGCATTGGCTATCGGGGTGATCTGCACCTTGATCGCCTGTTTTGCGCCGTTGGCCCAGTACCAGAACTTCTTGCTGTTGATCGGCTCGGTGTTCGCGCCGTTGTTCGGCGTGGTGCTGGTGGATCATTTCATCCTGCGCCGTCGTGGCCAGGGTGTGGTCACCAGCCTGCGTTGGTCGGCGTTGCTGGCCTGGCTGGGTGGCATCGCCACTTACCACTTGTTGGCGAATCTCTACCCGGATGTCGGCGCAACCCTGCCGGCGCTGGTGCTGGCAGGGTTGCTGCAGTTCATCCTGGGTCGCGCCTTCAGCGGCGCGCAGGCACCAGCTCAGGCTTGAGGATGCCTTCCAGGCGCGAGTAGGGAATCTGCAACTCGACATGGCCCAAGGCATACGGCGCGATGGTGGTGGTGGGGTACTTGAGGACCACGCCACCATAGGTCAGCGCCACGTTCGGGGTTTTCTGGAAGGGGTAGGTTTTCACGAACTCCGGTTCCAGGCTCAGGCGGGTGCTGATCAGCCAGCTGTTGTGCGCCACCTGGGCGGCTTTCCAGAAGGCGTCTTCCTTGCCCGGCAGTAGCATATCGGTGAGCGACAGCGCTTTTTGCTGCTGGCGCGAATAGTTGATGAACGCACGGCCCGGCTCGCCATGGGTGGCGCCCTGATCCAGGTAGCTGGACAGTTCGATAATCACCAAGCCGTCATGCTGCTCCCGTACCTTGGCCTGCAAATACATGCTGTTGCTGGGCGCCGCGGTTTTCAGGAATTGCTCGCGATAGCTCTCAAGGCTGGTCGGCAGCGGGTTGGCGCCGGTCATTTCCAGCAGGCGCTGTTCAATCAAGGCGTCGAGCTTGGGGTCTTTGGCAAAGTGCACGGTGTCGATATTCACCAACGCGCAATCGGCGCTGGCACAGCCCGGCCGGGTTTGTTCGGTGGTGTCGCGGGTGGCTTCCAGCGGGGTGCGCCAGTTGGGTTGGAACAGGCTTTGGCAGGCGCCGAGGGTCAAGGCGATGCAGGCCACGGAGGCGATTTTTAAAAGCGACATGGATGTCCTTCGTCTATCGATAAGAGCGAAATTGTGCAGCTTCGACTACCTGCAAGGCAGTCAGTTCGCCACTAAGCTGATTAGAGTGAGTTTGACCGCCGCCGTCTATCCCGGCAACCGGAAAGGGGCTGCATCCTAGGGCGCGAGCGCGTTAGGATGGCGCGAATTGCTCAGGCATAACGAGGAAAGGATATGACGGACACAGCAAAATCGACGCCGAGCAAGATTGAGATTGTTCAGCGCGACAATGCCTACAAGGGCTTCTACCAGCTTGATCGCGTGCAACTGCGCCACGAAAAGTTCGATGGCGGCATGAGTCGTGTAATCAACCGCGAAGTTTTCGTCCGTCACGACGCGGTGTGTGTCCTGCCGTACGACCCGCAGCGCGATGAAGTGGTATTGATCGAGCAGTTCCGAGTAGGTGCCATGGGCCGCAGCAACAACCCTTGGCTGGTGGAAATGGTCGCGGGGCTGATCGACAAGGAAGAACAGCCAGAGGAGGTTGCACACCGCGAAGCCGAGGAGGAAGCTGGGCTGACGTTCTCCGCGCTGTGGCCGATCACCAAGTATTTCCCGTCGCCCGGTGGCAGTACCGAGTTTGTGCATTTGTACCTGGGCCGTTGCGACAGCGTCGGTGCCGGTGGTGTCCATGGACTGGAAGAAGAGGCAGAAGATATCCGCGTCACCGTCTGGGCCTTCGAAGATGCCCTGCAAGCGGTACGCGACGGTAAGATTTCCAACGCAGCCAGCATTATCGCCCTGCAATGGCTTGCGCTTAATCGCGCGGAAGTGAGGGGGTTATGGCAGTAAAGGCGCGGGAACGTTATCGAGTCGACCTGATCGGGCTGCAAGCCGCCTGCGAAGCCAACTATGCGCGGCTGATGCGCCTGTTGCCCGACATGCGCCACGCCCCCGAGGCGCGGCGTATCGGCGTTACCCATGGCGACCAGATGCTCGGCGTGCTGGCCCTGGAAGTCATCGTCAACTGCCCGTACACCACCACCCTGCGCGTGCGCCAGGAGCACAGCCTGCCTTGGTTGCCGGTGCCGCAACTGGAAGTGCAGGTCTACCACGACGCCCGTATGGCGGAAGTGATCAGCGCCGAACATGCACGACGCTTTCGCAGCATCTATCCTTACCCCAACGTGTTCATGCACCAGCCCGATGAGAAAGCGCAGCTCAATGTGTTCCTCGGTGAGTGGTTGAGCCATTGCCTGGCCCTGGGCCATGAGTTTGAGGTTGTGCGGTAGATGTGAACTGCGTCTGCTTCCCCGGGTTTCCTCTTTGCGTTCTGCCCCAGCATAATCGCCCCAATTGTCCATTCCTGTGATTGCCTTGGGAGAGCGCCTTGCCGAGCGTATCCACCGTGAACCCCGATGCACCGGTATTGCTGGTGCAACTGTCCGACAGTCATTTGTTTGCCGAGGCCGACGGCACGCTGCTGGGCATGAATACCCGTGACAGCCTGCAAGGCGTCATCGAATTGGTGCGCGCGCAGCAGCCGCACATCGATTTGGTGTTGGCCACGGGGGACCTGTCACAGGACGGCACGCTGGAGTCGTACCAGCAGTTTCGTGACATGACCCGGCAGATCGACGCCCCGGCGCGCTGGATTCCCGGTAATCATGACGAACCGCAAATCATGGCCCACGCCGCCGTGCACAGCGATTTATTGGAGCCGGTGGTGGATGTGGGCAACTGGCGGGTCATCCTGCTGGACTCCGCCGTACCCGGTTCCGTGCCGGGTTACCTGCAAGACCAACAACTGCAACTACTGGCTCAGGCTCTGAGCGAAGCGCCAAACCGTCACCATCTGGTGTGCTTTCACCATCACCCGGTGTCCATCGGCTGTGCCTGGATGGAGCCCATCGGCCTGCGCAACCCCGAGGCGCTGTTTGCCGTGCTGGACCGCTTCCCCCAGGTCAAGGCCGTACTCTGGGGTCATGTGCATCAGGAAATCGACCGTGAGCGCAACGGCGTGCGCCTGCTGGCATCGCCGTCCACCTGCATCCAGTTCGCACCGGGCAGCGAGGACTTCAAGGTCAGTGAGCAGGCGCCGGGCTATCGTTGGCTGCGCTTGCATGCCGACGGACGGTTGGAAACTGGTGTAGAGCGGCTGGCCGGCTTCGCGTTTATGGTGGATTACGGTAGCAACGGCTACTGAGATTTACCTGTAAACTGCGCCCTTTTGGCGCAAGCGCGGAGAGCCCGGTATGTCTGCTTCGATCCTGTATATCCACGGTTTCAACAGTGCGCCGGCGTCCAACAAGGCCAGCCAGCTCATCACCGTGATGGACAGCCTCGGCCTGGCCGACCAACTGCGTGTGCCGGCCCTGCATCACCACCCGCGTCAGGCCATTCCTCAGTTGGAGGAGGCCATTGTCCAACTGGGGCGGCCACTGCTGGTCGGCAGCTCACTCGGCGGCTACTATGCAACCCATCTTGCCGAGCGCCATGGCCTCAAGGCGCTGCTGGTCAACCCGGCGGTGAGCCCCCATCGGATGTTCGACGGTTACCTGGGCACCCAGAAGAACCTCTACACCGATGAAACCTGGGAATTGACCCACGACCACGTCACGGCGCTGGCCGAGCTGGAAGTGCCGGCGCCCCAGGACGCGGCGCGTTACCAGGTGTGGTTGCAGACCGGGGATGAAACCCTGGATTATCGCCTCGCCCAGCAGTATTACCGGGCCTGTGCCTTGCGCATCCAGGCCGGTGGCGACCATGGTTACCAAGGGTTCGCCCAGCAATTGCCGGCGCTGCTCAGCTTTGCCGGCATTGGCGCAGATCAGTATCAATCCTTCGATTTTTCGGCACTGTAATTGCCTTGGAAACCGCAGGTTACTTTTTAATCGAACGACTCACGACGAGACCCCATGGCCACTCCCAGCGCTAGCTCTTATAACGCCGACGCCATCGAAGTCCTCTCGGGCCTCGACCCGGTGCGCAAACGCCCCGGCATGTACACCGACACCAGTCGGCCGAACCACCTTGCCCAGGAAGTCATCGACAACAGCGTCGACGAAGCCTTGGCCGGGCACGCCAAGTCGGTGCACGTCATTCTCCACGCTGACCACTCCCTGGAAGTGTCCGACGATGGTCGCGGCATGCCGGTGGACATTCACCCGGAAGAGGGCGTGTCGGGCGTCGAGCTGATCCTCACCAAGCTGCACGCAGGCGGCAAGTTCTCCAACAAGAACTACCAGTTCTCCGGTGGCTTGCACGGTGTGGGTATTTCCGTGGTCAACGCCCTGTCGACGCTGGTGCGGGTCAAGGTCAAGCGCGATGGCAACGAGTACCAGATGACCTTCGCCGATGGCTACAAAGCCACCGACCTGGAAGTGATCGGCACCGTGGGCAAACGCAATACCGGCACCAGCGTGTACTTTGCGCCGGACCCGAAATACTTCGATTCGCCGAAGTTCTCCATCAGCCGCCTCAAGCATGTGCTCAAGGCCAAGGCCGTGTTGTGCCCGGGCCTGCTGGTGACCTTTGAAGACAAAGGCACTGGCGAGAAGGTCGAATGGCACTTTGAGGACGGCCTGCGCTCTTACCTGGAAGATTCCGTCAGCGACTTCGAACGCCTGCCAAACGAGCCGTTCTGCGGCAGCCTGGCCGGTAATAAAGAAGCGGTCGACTGGGCGCTGCTGTGGTTGCCCGAGGGCGGCGACAGTGTGCAGGAAAGCTACGTCAACCTGATCCCCACCGCCCAGGGCGGCACCCACGTCAATGGTTTGCGCCAGGGGCTGCTGGATGCCATGCGCGAATTCTGCGAATACCGCAGCCTGCTGCCGCGTGGTGTAAAGCTGGCGCCGGAAGACGTGTGGGAGCGCATCGCGTTCGTGCTGTCGATGAAGATGCAGGAGCCACAGTTCTCCGGGCAGACCAAAGAGCGTCTGTCGTCCCGTGAGGCGGCAGCATTTGTCTCCGGTGTGGTCAAGGACGCCTTTAGCCTGTGGCTCAACGAGCATCCTGAGCTGGGCCTGGCCCTGGCCGAACTGGCGATCAACAACGCCGGCCGTCGCCTCAAGGCCAGCAAGAAGGTCGAGCGCAAGCGCATCACCCAGGGCCCGGCATTGCCCGGCAAACTGGCCGATTGCGCCGGGCAGGATCCGATGCGTTCCGAGCTGTTCCTGGTGGAAGGTGATTCCGCCGGCGGTTCCGCCAAGCAAGCGCGGGACAAGGAATTCCAGGCGATCCTGCCGTTGCGCGGCAAGATCCTCAACACCTGGGAAGTCGACGGCAGTGAAGTTCTGGCCAGCCAGGAAGTGCACAACATCGCCGTGGCCATTGGTGTTGATCCAGGTTCGGCGGATATCGCCCAACTGCGCTACGGCAAGATCTGCATCCTCGCCGACGCCGACTCCGACGGCCTGCACATCGCTACATTGCTCTGTGCGCTGTTCGTACAGCACTTCCGCCCGCTGGTGGATGCCGGTCACGTCTACGTCGCGATGCCGCCGCTGTATCGCATTGACCTGGGCAAGGAGATTTTCTATGCCCTGGACGAAGCCGAGCGCGACGGCATCCTCGACCGCCTGGTTGCCGAGAAGAAGCGCGGCAAGCCACAGGTCACGCGATTCAAAGGCCTGGGCGAAATGAACCCGCCGCAATTGCGTGAAACCACCATGGACCCGAACACCCGACGCCTGGTGCAGTTGACCCTGGAAGACTACGCCGGCACTTCGGAAATGATGGACATGCTGCTGGCGAAGAAGCGTGCGCCGGATCGTAAGGCGTGGCTGGAATCCAAAGGCAACCTGGCCGAGGTGCTGGGCTGATGCGCACAGGCGTCGCCCTGGCGATCCTGATGTTGAGCGGGCTGGCGGCCACCCCGGTGGTGGCTGCGCCCGTGGCCGAGCTCAAGCTCGTGTCCGAGCACCCGGTGGACGGCATGCGCGGCGGCAACCTGTCGGGGCTGGCTATGTGCGGCAAGGAGTTGTGGACGGTTTCCGACCGTGACGACGACCAGATCTACCGCCTGGATATCAGCGCGCCGACCTGGCAGGCCGAAACGCTGAAAATCGATGTCCCGCCCGTGCCGGAATCCGGCCTGCCGTGGGGGCTGCGTTCGCGCACCAAGGCTGCTTCGTTCATTCGCGGTGGCGACCTGGATTTTGAAGGAATCAGCTGCGATGCCGCCGGTAATCGCTACATCGTCAGTGAAGCCCATGCGGCGGTGCTGCAGGTACCGGTCACGGGCGCGCCTGAATGGCTGAAGATTGCCCCAGGCATGGTGCGTGAAGCGCGGGCCAGTGGCATGTTGCTGCACTTCAATGCCTTGTTCGAAGGCTTGGCGGTGAACCCGCAAGGCAATCAGATATGGTTGGCGGCGGAGCGCGAGCGGCGCGGCTTGATTTCCATCAAGCGCCCGCAAAGCCTGTGGGATTGTGACGGCGCGTGCGTGTTGTTGAGTGAGGCCGGCCAGGAAGTACAGCCGGCGAAGTTCACCGACGCCAAGGCTGTGTCCAAGGATTTCGCTGATCTTTCCCTGTTCAACGGCAAGCTGTTCACCCTGGAGCGCAACGCGTTCCAGATTTGCCGCCGCGATGCGGTCACGGCCAAGGTTGAGCTGTGCTGGTCGTTTGCCGACGAAACCCTGACGCCCGAGCGGCGTTACGCCCAGCCCTATGGCCTGGCTGAAGCCCTGGTGGTGGACGCTGAGGGCGCATGGCTGGGTATCGACAACAACTTCGGCCCCCGCGCCGATGGTGAAAAACGCCCGGTGGTCTATCGTTTTGCCGCCCCGGTCGGCGGCTGGAGTGCCCAGCCGTGAATGATCAAACACTTGAATTGACCCGGCGCAGCGGCATTTCCGCTGCGCCTTACCAAACAATGATGAGGCCCGCATGAGTGACATCCTCGCAGACAGCTTAGACGGCGTAGAGCGCCGGTCGCTGGCTGACTTCACCGAAAATGCCTACCTCAACTACTCCATGTACGTGATCATGGACCGTGCCTTGCCGCATATCGGCGACGGCCTCAAGCCTGTGCAGCGGCGCATCATCTACGCCATGAGCGAGCTGGGCCTGGATGCCGATTCCAAGCACAAGAAGTCGGCGCGTACCGTCGGTGACGTGCTGGGTAAGTTCCACCCCCACGGCGACTCGGCCTGCTATGAAGCCATGGTGCTGATGGCGCAGCCGTTCAGCTACCGCTACACGCTGGTAGATGGCCAGGGTAACTGGGGCGCGCCGGATGATCCCAAGTCCTTCGCCGCCATGCGTTACACCGAAGCGCGTTTGTCGCGTTACTCGGAAGTGCTGCTCAGCGAACTCGGCCAGGGCACTGCGGATTGGGGTCCGAACTTTGACGGCACTCTGGACGAGCCTCTGGTGTTGCCTGCACGTTTGCCGAATATCCTGCTCAATGGCACCACCGGTATTGCGGTTGGCATGGCCACCGACGTACCGCCGCACAACCTGCGGGAAGTCGCCACGGCTTGCGTGCGTTTGCTGGATGAGCCAAAAGCTACGGTCGAGCAGCTCTGCGAGCATATCCAGGGTCCGGATTACCCGACCGAAGCGGAAATCATCACGCCGCGTGCCGACCTGCTGAAGATGTACGAAACCGGCAAGGGCTCGGTGCGCATGCGCGCCGTCTACCACATCGAGGACGGCGACATTATTGTCACCGCGCTGCCGCACCAGGTGTCCGGCGCCAAGGTGCTGGAGCAGATCGCCGCGCTGATGCAGGCCAAACCGTCGAAACTGCCTCAGGTCGCCGACCTGCGTGATGAGTCCGACCACGAAAACCCATGCCGCATCGTGATCATTCCGACCAACAGCCGGGTCGATCACGAAGTGCTGATGCAGCACCTGTTCGCCAGCACGGACCTTGAGTCCAGCTACCGGGTCAACGTCAACATCATTGGCCTGGACGGCAAGCCACAGCTGAAAAACCTGCGCAACCTGCTGGTGGAGTGGCTGGAGTTCCGCGTACAGACCGTTCGTCGCCGCCTGCAATTCCGCCTGGACAAGGTCGAACGCCGCCTGCACCTGTTGGATGGCTTGCTGATCGCCTATCTCAACCTGGATGAAGTGATCCACATCATCCGTACCGCCGAGCACCCGAAAGCCGAGTTGATTGCGCGCTTCGAGCTGAGCGAGATCCAGGCTGACTACATCCTCGACACCCGCTTGCGTCAATTGGCGCGACTGGAAGAGATGAAGCTACGTGACGAACAGGACGCGTTGCTCAAGGAACAAGCCAAGCTGCAAGCCCTGCTGGGCAGCGAAGCCAAGCTGAAAAAGCTGGTGCGCAGCGAGCTGATCAAAGACGCCGAAACCTATGGCGATGACCGTCGTTCGCCAATCGTGCAGCGCGCTGAAGCCAAGGCGCTGACAGAAACCGAACTGCTGCCTAACGAGAAAATTACCGTCGTTCTGTCGGAAAAGGGTTGGGTTCGTTCAGCCAAAGGGCATGATATTGACGCCACTGGCCTGTCTTACAAAGCGGGTGATGGCTTTAAAACCGCCGCAGCCGGGCGTTCCAACCAGTTTGCGGTGTTTATCGACTCCACGGGGCGCAGCTATTCGGTGCCGGCGCACACCTTGCCGTCCGCGCGGGGGCAGGGCGAGCCGTTGACCGGGCGTCTGACGCCGCCGCCAGGGGCGAATTTTGAATGCGTGCTGCTGCCGGATGATGACTCGCTGTATGTCATCGCCTCCGACGCCGGTTACGGGTTTGTGGTCAAGGGTGAAGACCTGCAGGCCAAGAACAAGGCGGGCAAGGCGCTGTTGAGCCTGCCGAACAGCGCCAAGGTGATCTTGCCGCGACCGGTGGATGACCGTGAGAGCAATTGGCTGGCGTCGGTGACTACCGAAGGGCGCTTGCTGGTGTTCAAGATCAGCGATCTGCCGCAGTTGGGCAAAGGCAAGGGCAACAAGATTATTGGTATTCCAGGGGAGCGGGTGGCCAGTCGCGAAGAGTACGTGACCGACATCGCAGTGATCCCGGAGGGCGCTACTTTGGTACTTCAGGCCGGTAAACGCACGCTGTCGCTGCGTCCCGATGACCTTGAGCACTACAAGGGCGAGCGTGGCCGGCGTGGTAATAAACTGCCGCGAGGTTTCCAGCGGGTAGACGCATTGCTGGTGGAAACGCCCGTTTAAGGCGTACTAGAGCCCTCGATCTACGATTTAAAGCGTAGATCGACGCTTTGGCGCTGGAGTCACGGCGCATATTCACGGATGATATGGCCTTTCCAGCGCCGGCGTGGCCGAGCGTGTTTAGGTTATTTTTAGTATTACATTGTGGTTCGCCTTGTGGCAGCCACCTGGATGGGATGATGACTGCTCCACGCCTTCCTCTATTTTTGATGCTCGCTGGCCTTTTGGGGCTGGCGGGTTGCAGCACACACCAACCGGTGTCGCTGTACCAGCTGGACAGCGGAAGTCCGGCGCAACCCGCACAAAGTGCGGGTATGGCGGTTCTGCTGGGCCCGGTGGTTGTCGCCGACTACCTGCAACGCGAAACCCTGCTGCAACGTCAGAACGACGGCAGCCTGCAAGGTTCCACCGATGGTCGTTGGGCGGGCAGTTTGTCGTCCGACATCAACCAGTTGATGCTGCGCCAAGTGGCCGGTCATCTGGACAGCCAGCGTGTGGTCCTCTCACCTGCGCCCGCCGGTTTTTCGCCGGATGTGCAGGTTTTGCTGACCATTACGCGGCTGGATTCGGGGGCTTCGCAACCGGCGATCCTCGATGCGCAGTGGCGCTTGATCGACCGTCGTGGCCAGGTGCGCGACAGCCGCATCGTGCATTTGCAGGAGCAGCACGCCGGCACTACCGCGTCGCAGGTCCAGGCCCAGGGCGTGCTGTTGCAGAACCTGGCGCAGCAGTTGTCGGTGGCCCTCAAGCCATTGGCCAATCAGCCGCCGATTGCCGAGGCGCCGCGCAAGCAAGCCCCGGCGGTGCAGGCCAGGCCAGCAGAACCGCAGAAGCCTAAAATGCCGATGGCTACGCCGATCCGTACGGATATGGAAGTGTTCAGGTTCTGATCTGAATCGCACAAATAAAAAGGCCCGCTCGTTCAGCGGGCCTTTTTATTTGTGTGCGATTAAATGTGGGAGAGGGGCTTGCCCCCGATGGCTGAGTATAAGTTGGCACATCATTAACTGAACCACCGCTATCGGGGCAAGCCCCCTCCCACATTAGCCCTGCAGTGTTCTTCAGGGCTTGCGGGTCTCGTGCATCCGCGCCAATTGGCGCTCCAGCATCGACGGGTACGGCTCCATCAGCCGCTCCACACAGCTTGCGCCTTCAGGGCTGGCAATCGGGCGGATGCGGGCGCGTTGGCGGATCAGCGTGTCCTCACTGATCTTGCGCTCCACCAGCAGCAGGTTGCGGCTGTGTTGCGACAGGGCCAGGGCGTCCTGGGCGATCTCGGTCAGCAGCAGATCGATCTGGCTCATGCCGAACAGGTCGTCACCTACCGTCAAGCCAAGTTGCAGTTGCAGGGTGATGCCACTGTCCGCCACTTCGATCTGCAGGGCATGGCCCAGGGCGCGCAGCAACTCGCCGCAGCAGATGGCGTTGGTCAGGTAGTCTTCGCCGCTGTCTTCGCTGTGGAACAGCATCAGCGTACTGCCATCGTTCAGGGTGTGCAGTTCGCTCTGGTACAGCGAGGCGGCCTGGTCGAGGCAATCGCGATAACGTTCCAGCAATTCGGTCAGGCGTGCGCGGGGCAGGCGGCGCAGTTGGTCCTGGGCACCGAGTTGCACGGCCAGTACGGCGCTGTGCTGGGGCTCGGTGTTCCTTGCCGGTACCGGCTTGGGCGCGATGGCCGGGCTGCTGACCGAGGTGTCGCGCAGGTCGGCGAAGGGGTCTTCGTCGTCCAGCTCGTCTTCTTCGGCCTGGATTACCTTGCGTGTAGCGGGTTTGAGACCTGCCACCGGCGCGCTTTCATCGAAGCCTGGATCTCGCAGGTTGCGCACTTCAAACTCTGGCTCGTCGTCGTAATCGGTGTCGTCGAACTCAGGTTCCGGCTCAGCCTTGGGCGCTGGCTCCGGCGCGAAGCTGGCGTGCAATTGGCGGGCGAGGTCACCGATCTCATCCTGGCGGTCGGTGGCCGGGGTATGTTCGTCGATATCCCGCAGCCAGATGCGCAGTTGCATCAAGGGCGTGGAGATATGCCGGCCCAGGCGCAGGCTCAAGGCCAGTGCCAGTGCCAGCAGGATCGCGCTGAGGATGCCCATGCTTTGCAGGCTGATGGTCATCGGCTGCTGGAATTGCTGCATGTCCAGGCTGATGCGCAGTTGGCCGGCTTTCACATCCTGGAATGTAATGTTGCTCTGGTACAGACCTTCGGCTTCACCCAGCAGGCCGTTTTTCGGGCGCTGCCCGGCTTCGGCCATGATGCGGTTGTCCACGCTGTAGATCGCGGCGTGGGCCACCAGCGGGTTTTTGGTCAGGTTGTTGAGCAGCACGTTGAGGCTGAGGATGTCGTTGGACACCAACAGCTCAGTCGCCGAGGTGGCGGTCTGGGTGGTCAGGCTCTCGCCTAGGGCGTCGGCTTGCTCGTGCATGGCCTGTTTGAACTGCAAACCCATCACACAGGCATAGATCACCAGGGCCAGGGCGACCAGGATCACGTTATGGCTGGCGATGCGTAATGCGATCGGTACACGGCGGTGGCGCAGTGCCCGGAAGATCAGCAGGAAGAAGTTATCGGTTTTTACTGGCGTGGGCCGGTTCACTTGCGCTCGGCTCTCGGTCCGTGAAGTTGACGCGCAGTATAGCGACAGGCCCAAGACCGGCAAAGCGCTGGCTGTGCCCGATGGTCACTGAAAGTGGGTAGAATGCGGTTTTTTTCCAGCCTGGGGGTGCGCCTTGCGCGAAATTGTCCTGATTAACATCACTGGCGAAGACCGTCCGGGTCTTACCGCTGCCATTACCGGTGTGCTGGCCCAGGGTGGTGTGAACATTCTCGACATCGGCCAGGCGGTGATCCACGACACCCTGTCGTTCGGCATCCTGGTGGAAATCCCTAGCACCGAGCAGGCCTCGTCAGTGCTCAAGGACATCCTCTTTACCGCGTACAAGCTCGACCAACAGGTGCGTTTCACCCCGGTATCCGAAGAGGATTACCGGCACTGGGTGGCCGGCCAGGGCAAGAAGCGCCATATCGTCACGTTGCTGACCCGTAAGGTCACCGCCGAACAACTGCAGCGCGTCAGCTCGATCACGGCGCAGTACGGCCTTAATATCGACCATATCGACCGTCTGTCGGGCCGCATGCCCCTGGACACGCCTGCTGACCAGGGCAAGGGCTGCATCGAGTTCTCCGTGCGCGGCGAACCGGCCGATCCGCAGGCCCTGCGCGCCGAATTCCTCAGCGTGGCCCAGGAGCTGAATGTCGACATCGCCTTCCAGGAAGACTCGCTATTTCGTCGCAACCGTCGCCTGGCGGTGTTCGACATGGACTCCACGCTGATCGAAGCGGAAGTCATCGACGAGCTGGCCAAGGCCGCGGGCGTAGGTGAGCAGGTTTCGGCGATCACCGAGCGCGCCATGGCCGGGGAGCTGGACTTTCGCGCCAGTTTTAAAGAACGTCTGGCGCTGCTCAAAGGCCTGGATGTCAGCGTGCTGGACTCTATCGGTGCCTCGCTACGCCTGACTGAAGGCGCCGAAACCCTGTTCGCCGAACTCAAGCGCCTGGGCTACAAGACTGCAATCCTGTCCGGCGGCTTCACCTACTTCGCCAAGCAATTGCAGGCCAAGTTGGGCATCGACTATGTGTTCGCCAATGAGCTGGAAGTGGTGGATGGCAAGGTGACGGGCGTGGCGGTGGAGCCGATTGTCGACGCACAGCGCAAAGCGGATCTGCTGAAGGAGTTGGCCCACAAGGAAGGCTTGCGTCTGGAGCAGACCATTGCGGTCGGCGACGGCGCGAATGACTTGCCGATGCTGGCGATTGCCGGCTTGGGTGTAGCGTTCCGTGCCAAGCCGTTGGTCAAGCAATCGGCCAAGCAGGCGATTTCGACGTTGGGGTTGGATGGCGTGCTGTATCTGCTGGGCTTTCGCGACCGCGACGGTCAGCTGTAACTGAGTGTGGGAGGGGGATTGCCCCCTCCCACATTGGATCTTTACCGCTCTGGAATTAGGCTTTCGGCAGTGCGATGCCTTGACCCATCTGCACAGGCGAACCCGCCAGCAGTTCTTCAGACCACTTAACCTGATCCGGCCCGAACAGCACAATCGCGGTCGAACCCAGCTTGAAGCGGCCCAGCTCCGCGCCTTTCTCCAGGTGAATCGGCGCACGTGCGGCTTCGTCGTAGCGGAAGGTTTTCAGCTCGCGCTTTGGTGGTGTTACCAGGCCAGCCCATACGGTTTCGATCGACGCGACGATCATCGCACCCACCAACACCACGGCCATCGGACCACGCTCGGTGTCGAAGATGCAGGCAACGCGCTCGTTACGCGCAAACAGCTCCGGCACATTTTCGGCGGTGGTCTGGTTGACCGAGAAGATGCGGCCCGGAATATAGACCATTTCCCGCAGGGTGCCGGCCAGTGGCATGTGCACGCGGTGGTAGTCCTTGGGTGATAGATAAACTGTCGCAAAATCCCCGCCCATGAACGGTGCTGCTACAGCCGCATCACCACCCAGCAACTCCAGCACGCTGAAGCTATGGCCTTTAGCCTGGAACACACGACCATGTTCAATCGGTCCGAGCTGGCTGACCGCACCGTCGGCCGGGCTGAGCACCGCGCCTGGAGTTGGGTCCAGTGGGCGCGCGCCATCCTTGAGGGCGCGGGTGAAGAAGGCGTTGAAGTGCTCGTAGGCGGTCACGTCTTCAACCAACGCTTGAGACATATCCACTTGGTAGCGCTTGGCGAACCAGGTAGTGAATGCATTCTTGAACCAACGCACGCGGCACTCGGCAATGCAGCCCGCCAGGCGCGACAGCAGGTGGTGCGGCAGCAAGTACTGGCTGAGGATAAACAACTGCTTTTTCATAACTGTCCT
Organism: Pseudomonas sp. 2822-17; assembly: GCF_002742485.1. Classification (NCBI taxonomy): domain Bacteria; kingdom Pseudomonadati; phylum Pseudomonadota; class Gammaproteobacteria; order Pseudomonadales; family Pseudomonadaceae; genus Pseudomonas; species Pseudomonas sp. 2822-17. The sequence continues at coordinate 180,733 of NZ_LJRZ01000300.1, read as the reverse complement.
TAAACCTTAAATCTCAACGGGGGTGTCGGGGTGGTTGCCCCATTCGCCCCAGGAACCGGCATAACCTTTGACTCGCGGATAACCGAGCGCCTTGGCCACCAGGTAGGTGAAGCCAGAGCGGTGGTGAGTCTGGCAGTGGGTGATGATTTCTTTATCTTTCGTCAGCCCGAGGTTTTCAAGGATTTGCGGCATGTCGCGGCGGATACGCAGGTTGCGTGCCTTGTCCATGCCGGCGGTCCACTCGAAATTCACCGCGCCGGGGATGTGCCCGCCTTTGGCGGCAAGCACCTTTTCACCGGAGTACTCCAGCGGGCCGCGTGCGTCCCAGATGCCCAGGTCGACCGCGCCGAGGCGGCTTTGCAGGTATTCGCGGGTCGCGGTGGGGCCGTCGTGCAACGTGAGGCTGACCGGGCCGCCGACCGGAGCTGGGACATCAGTGGAAACAGGGTGCTTATCTTCCAGCCACGCCAGCAGGCCGCCATCGAGGTAGTGATATTTCTGGTGGCCGATCACGTCGAGCAGCCAGATAAAACGCCCGGCCCAGCCGCCGCCTTCGTCGTCGTACACCACGTAGGTGGCGTCGGGCGTGTGGCCCAGTTCGCCGAAGAGTTTTTCCAGGTCGGCTTTATTGGGCAGCAGGCCGGGTGCCGGCGGCTGGCCCAGTTGGGTGCGCTTGGGGTCAACGAAATGCGCGCCGGGGATATGCCCTTCGGCGTAGCGGGCGGCGCTGGTGAGGTCCACCAGAATCAGGTGCTCGGCATCCAGTCTGCCGAGCAGGTCGCTGGATTCGATCACCAGCGGCAAGCCAGAGAAGTCAGGCATGTGAGGTCTCCTGGGCACAAATGTTGGCGATAAAGGACGGCGATTGTAGCGCAAGCATCAGGCGCTGCGGTTGGTAAAGCTGTGCAGGGCTTTCTCGATGCATTGGGCGGTTTTGCCGAAGGCCTGCACGGTGGTTTCCGAGAACGGCCCGCCGCCCTGGTCGGCGACCATCACCATCACCACGCGGCCATTGCAGCTCATCGAGCGCAACAGCAGGTGTTCACCGGTGAACAGGCGGCGCAGGATCGGCGGCAGCAAGGCCGAGAACTGCGCGTGGTTGTCCGGCGTCAGGCGCACTTGGGCGGATTTTTCCAGCAGGCGTTGCAGCAGCGTGCTGTTGACCACGTCCAGGCTCAGGTTGGCGGCGTCTTTGGGCAGGCCGTCGGCCTGGTGTACACGCAAGGTGCTCAGGGCGCGATCGGCCATGAACAACAGGACACGCTGCATGCCACTGGCCACCAGGGCTTCCTTGGCGCAGGTGGTCAAATGCATGGCATTGGCAAAGCGGCTCGGCTCTACGAGCAGTTCGGTGCAGCGGTTGCGCCAAACGGCCAGGGCCTCGGCAGTCGGTGGCGGCGCCGGCAGCAGGCCGCGATGGATCTTCTGTACGTGCCACGGCCAGATCAGCGACAGCGCCGGGTGCCAGAGGTCGGGCATCAGGGCGGTGCGGGCGCTGGTCACGGCTTGTTGATGAGAGTGTTGCTGCACCTCTGCCAAGGGCTGTTGCAGGTACAGGGCGGTGAGGTATTGCCAGCGTTGGGTGTGCGGGCAGGTCCAGGACTCCTGGGCCGACATCGCCAGGCCATTGGCCAGCAGCACGGTATTGGCCGGCTGGTTCAGCCAGCGACGCAGATTGGGTTCGGCGTCGAGCAATTGCTGGTGGCGCAACGGGTCGTCTTCGCGGGCGATATGCAGCGCCTTGACCAGCAAACGTTGTTCGCGCAGCAACAGGGTATAGCCCTGGGATACCCAGATCGGCAGGTGCCAGGCTTCGGTCAGGCCCAGGCACAGGTCCAGCAGGCGTACGCCGAACAGTTCCTGCTCGACCTTGCGTGCAGGCTCGCCTTTGTGGATGACGCGCAGTTCCCACTCTTCAAGCAGTTTGGGGTAGGCAACGGCCATCGGCCACAGCGGCGACAGAAACAGCAGGCTGCCCCAGTGAATGTCCTGCCAGAGCCGCGCCAGACGGCTGCCGAACAAGCCGTTGGCCTGCTGCGACGCGTGCTGGCTCACCAGCAGCAGCTGGCGCAATGCCACGGGAATTTCTTGAGCGGGCAACGAGGGCAGGCGTGCGAGCAGTTCTTCGGCGCGCTTGAGGCCCAGGCGGTTAAGCGCCACTTCAAGGTTTTCCGCCGGTTCCGCCAGGCTGCCATGGGTGTGGCTGTTGGCCTCGCGCATCACGCTGAGCACCAGGGCGGGGCTGTTCTGCATCAGTTCGGCAATATCTCGCAACGAACTGCGACTGTCGCGGATGGCTTTGCACACTCGGTCATGGCTGGCCTGAGGAACGGGCAGCAGTACGTCGTCCAGACGCTTGATCCAAGCGGCGAGAGAGGAAGGTCTTACAGATGGGACTGTCGTTTCATTAGCCATGATTGGGGCGCGATCATCACTTGCGGTCAACACGCCCGGAGCGGGCCGAACTGGCTTTTCGCCTTAACGGGCTATAGTCTGGCGCAGTTTTGCCGATAAGAGGAACAAGAGTTTTCCAGTTCCCCCAAATATGTCCATGAACCCGACGGCGCAAGTACTCATCTCCTATGGCTAAAATTATCGGCATCATCGTCGTCTTCGCGAGCGTGCTCGGCGGGTACGTCCTGTCCCACGGTAAAATTGCGGCACTGATCCAGCCTTTCGAAGTGCTGATCATTGGTGGTGCGGCACTGGGCGCCTTCCTGCAGGCCAACCCCGGCTACATGACCATGCACGTGGTCAAGAAATCGCTGGCCATGTTCGGTTCGCGCTTTACCCACACCTTCTACCTGGAAGTGCTGGGCCTGGTGTACGAGATCCTCAACAAGAGCCGCCGCGAAGGCATGATGGCCATCGAGGCCGACATCGAGGACGCCGCCGCCAGCCCGATTTTCGCCAAATACCCGGCCGTGCTCAAAGATGAGCGCATGACCGCCTATATCTGCGACTACCTGCGCATCATGTCCTCCGGCAACATGGCCCCCCACGAGCTGGAAGGCCTGTTCGACATGGAATTGTTCAGCCTTAAAGAAGAGCTGGAACACCCTTCCCACGCCGTGACCGGCATCGCCGACGGCATGCCTGGCTTCGGTATTGTTGCGGCGGTGCTCGGTATCGTGGTGACCATGGCATCCCTGGGCGAAGGTGACCAAGCGGCCATCGGCATGCACGTAGGTGCGGCGCTGGTGGGTACGTTCTTCGGTATTCTCGCGGCCTATGGTTTCTTCGGCCCGCTGGCCACCTCCCTGGCTCACGATGCCAAGGAAGAAATCAATCTGTACGAATCGATCAAGGCCAGCCTGGTAGCGTCCGCGTCCGGCATGCCGCCATCGCTGGCGGTCGAGTTCGGTCGCAAGGTGTTGTACCCGAAGCATCGCCCAAGCTTCGCCGAGCTGGAACAAGCGGTTCGCGGTCGCTAAGCCATGGAAAACAACCAGCCGATAATCATCAAGCGCGTCAAGCGCTTCGCTGCGGGGCACCATGGTGGCGCCTGGAAAATCGCCTTCGCCGACTTTGCGACGGCGATGATGGCGTTCTTCCTGGTGCTGTGGCTGATGTCTACCGCCACGCCCGAACAGAAGATCGCCATCGCCGGCTACTTCAAAGACCCGATTGGCTTCTCGGAAAGTGGCACGCCGTTTGTGATCGACCTGGGCGGCTCGCCGCAGTTGGCGCCTGAGCGCACCATCAACCCAGAGGTCAAGACCGAGGCCCCGCAGGAAAAAATCCCGATCGAGCGTGACACGGTCGAGAGCATGGCCGAGCAGGTCGAGCAGGAACGCCTGGAGTTGTTGCTGCAAGAGTTGCAGACCAAGGTGGATGAAAATCCGCAGCTGCTCAAATTCAAGGATCAGATCTCGTTCGAGATCACGCCCGAAGGCCTGCGCATCCAGATTACCGATGCCGCCAACCGGCCGATGTTCGATTCCGGCAGCGCGCGGCTCAAGCCTTACTTCGAAGACATCCTGCTGGCCATGGCTGACACCATCAAGGCGGTGCCGAACAAGATCAGCATCAGCGGCCACACCGACGCCAAACCGTATGCCGGCCAGGGTGATTTCGGCAACTGGGAACTCTCGGCCAACCGCGCCAACGCCGCCCGCCGTGCGTTGGTGGCAGGCAGCTACCCCGATCCGCAAGTGGCGCGCGTGGTGGGTTTTGCCTCCTCGCAGCTATTCGAGCCCAAGGATCCGTTCAATCCGATCAACCGGCGTATCGACATCGTGGTGCTGACCAAAAAGGCCCAGCGTGCGATTGAAGGTGATCAGCCGCCCGTTGTGCCAACCCCAGGCGCGGGCGCACCCGGCGAAGTGCCGACTGACCCGAACGCCATCCCGCCGGGGCAGGAGCCGTTGCCAGCCCACGAACTGCGGCAGAAGCTGAATCTGTTTGATGATGGTGGGATGAAGGATCCTACGGTGCCTAAGGCGGGATCCTAAGGTTCATGCCGTGCGCCGCACCAATGAAAACGCCCCGATGAACGGGGCGTTTTCATGTGTGCTCAGAGTGGCAGGTACGCTTTAACACCGCTGATCACACCCCGCATATCGTCGGAGCACAATCGAGGTACGAAGTACTCTCGCCCTTTGGACCGAGTCTTTCTGTGGAGTTTGTCGAGCCGTTCGAAGCTGACTGTGTAAATCATGTCGCACTTCACCCACAGCTCTTTGTAGCCGTCGGATTGAAGCGGATTGCTGCGTAGCAAATGATGCCAGTCGTGTTGAATTTCTGGTGCGGTAGATGAGATCGGCACGACGGTGCACAGTTTTCGATTGTGAGTGGCGGTAGGAGATATCACGACGACTTTACGGATTTTCAGCATTTCCGGTGCCACGAAGCCTCGGGTGAAATCGCACAGAAGAACATCGCCTTGTTTCGGGTGATAGTAGAGAGCCACTCGTGAATGTCCCACAAAAAGCAAAGCCGCCCGAAGGCGGCTTCATTCGACACGCAGTGGAGCTTGCTTCGCCCCTTCTGCGCCGCTGGATCAACCCGAAAGGATCCAGACTCCTGCCAGCTTTCGCTGGTGACGGAGCGATTATGGGCATCAGAAATTCCGAATTCAAGCTGGCTTGTGTCGACGAGCCACCCAGTTATGCTGAATTCTTGATGCCAACTCCCATTAAATCAATGGAATAGGGCGCTCTGCATTGGCATTTATATGCATCAAGGCATGCCTGCTCAGTAACTGCTCTCCGGGAGACTCGCAATAATCGACCGATAGCTGTTCATCCGCTGCTGCTGCACGCGCCCATCTTCCAAGGCCTTGAGCAACGCACAGCCCGGCTCGCGATCATGCTTGCAATCGCGAAAACGGCAGGTACCGATCAGGTCGTTGAACTCGATGAAGCCCGCTTCCACATCGCTGCGGCTGACGTGGCCCAAGCCGAATTCACGGATGCCAGGGGAGTCGATCAGCTCACCGCCGCCGGGGAAGTGAAACAGTCGCGCGGTGGTGGTGGTGTGGGTGCCCTGGCCGGACAGTTCCGACAGCGGGCCGACACGGGTGTCGACTTCCGGCAGCAAGCTGTTGACCAGCGATGACTTGCCCACGCCGGACTGGCCGACAAACACGCTGATGCGCCCGTCCAACTGCTGTTGCAGCTGTTCCATGCCGTTACCGTGGTGAGCCGAGACTTCCAGCACCGGGTAACCCAGGGTTCGGTAGACCGCCAGCAAGGCATTGAGCGCCGGAGCGTTCTGCTCGTCGATCAGGTCGAATTTGTTCAGCAGCAGCAGCGGGCGAATGCCGGCGTGCTCGGCGGCTACAAGGTAGCGATCGATCAGGTTGGCATGGGGCTCGGGCAGCGGCGCGAACACGATCACGATCATGTCGACGTTGGCCGCTACCGGCTTGAGCTGGCCGCGGCTGTCGGGCCGGCGCAGTTCGGTGGTGCGCGGCAGCTGGGCGACGATCACGCCGATGCCCTGGTTGCCTGCACGCCACACGACCTTGTCGCCGGTGACCAGCGCCGGCAGGTTTGCGCGCAAATGGCAGCGGGACACAGAGCCTGCCAGTTCGCCTTCCAGCGCCTCGACTTCGACCTGCACACCAAAGTGCGCGATCACCAGGCCCGTTTGCTCGGGGCCCAGGTCGCCGCCCTCAAGCGCTTCCACGGCGGAGGATTCACGTTTGGCGGCGCGAGCGGCGCGTTCGCCTTGAATCTTTTCGATGCGCCAGTTTTGGCGACGGTTGAGCTGGCGTTTGGCCATTGGTGTTCCGTGTTGATAATGCAAAGGTTGGGTAAAACGGTCGCGAGTCTAGCACGGCCCCGCCTGCTAAACTGCGCAGCTACGCCAAGGTGCCAAGAGAATCAAGCCATGCAAAACCCACAGAACCTGATTTGGATCGATCTGGAAATGACCGGTCTGAACCCCGACACCGACGTCATCATCGAGATGGCGACCATTGTCACCGACAGCAACCTCAACACCTTGGCCGAAGGTCCGGTGATCGCCATCCACCACAGCGACGCCGTTCTCGCCACCATGGACGAGTGGAACACCCGTACCCACGGCAACTCCGGCCTGACCCAGCGTGTGCGCGACAGCCGCATCAGCATGGCCGAGGCCGAAGCCGAAACCATCGCCTTCCTGGAAAAGTGGGTGCCCAAGGGCAAATCGCCGATCTGCGGCAACAGCATCTGCCAGGACCGCCGCTTTCTTTATACCCACATGAAGGAGCTGGAAAGCTACTTCCACTACCGCAACCTGGATGTGTCGACCTTGAAGGAACTGGCCGCGCGTTGGGCGCCGGAAGTCAAAGACAGCTTCCACAAAGGCAGCACCCATTTGGCGCTGGACGATATTCGCGAGTCGATCGCCGAGTTGCAGCATTACCGCAAGCACTTCATCAAGGCTTGAAACGGTTTCTTACCGTGTCCGGGCTTCCTGTGGTGAGCGGGCTTGTCCCGCGTTGGGCTGCGTAGCGGCCCCACTACCGTCGCCGCATTCCTCCCGATAAATATCATCGCCAACTATTTGGGGCTGCTGCGCAGCCCAGCGCGGGGCAAGCCCGCTCACTACAACTTTACAAGGATCGCCATCATGCTGCTGATGCTTTACCTGATCGCCATCACCGCCGAAGCCATGACCGGTGCCCTCTCTGCGGGGCGTCGCGGCATGGATTGGTTCGGCGTGGTGCTGATTGCCTGTGTAACGGCGCTGGGTGGCGGTTCGGTGCGGGATGTGTTGCTGGGGCATTACCCGCTGACATGGGTCAAACACCCGGAGTACCTGGTGCTGACCTCGGTGGCGGCGCTGGTGACAATCTTTATCGCGCCCCTGATGCGCCGCCTGCGCTCGTTGTTCCTGGCGTTGGATGCCTTGGGCCTGGTGGCCTTCACGCTGATCGGTTGCATGACTGCCCTGGAAATGGGGCACGGTATGTTGGTGGCGTCAGTGAGCGGCGTGATCACCGGGGTTTTTGGCGGCATCCTGCGGGATATTTTCTGCAACGACATTCCGCTGATCTTCCGCCGCGAGCTCTACGCCAGCGTGTCGTTCCTAGCCGCGTGGTTCTATTTGCTCTGTTTGTATCTGCAATTGCCCAGCGAGCAAGCGATCCTGCTGACCCTGTTCAGCGGCTTTCTATTGCGCCTGTTGGCGATCCGTTTTCACTGGGAAATGCCCAAGTTCGTCTACAACGACGACGTGCACTAGCGCGTAGCGTGCTGGTTCAGCGCCCATTCCACATGCTCGCGTACCAGCTCCGAGGGGGAATCCCGGCGTGCCTTCAAGGCTTCCAGCACCGGGATGCTCGACGGCGCATTGCCCAGGCCCACCGCCAGGTTGCGCAGCCAGCGCTCGTAGCCGGCGCGGCGCAGGGGCGAGCCCTCGGTGCTGCTGAGGAATTTATCCTCGTCCCACATAAACAGTTCGGCCAGTTCTGCGTTATCCAGGTTATGCCGAGGCTTGAAATCGCCCTCGGTGGTGGCGCGGGCGAAACGATTCCACGGGCAAACGATCTGACAGTCATCGCAGCCGAACACGCGGTTGCCAATCAGCGGGCGCAGGTCTTCAGGAATGGCGCTCTTGAGTTCGATGGTCAGATAGGAAATACAGCGCCGGGCGTCCAGCACGTAGGGGCCGACAAAGGCGTTGGTCGGGCAAATATCCAGGCACGCCGTGCAACGGCCGCAGTGTTCGGTGCTATGGGGCTCATCCACCGGCAGCGGTAAATCGACAAACAGCTCGCTGAGGAAGAAATAACTGCCAGCCTTGCGGTTGAGTACCAAGGTGTTTTTACCGATCCAGCCCAGGCCGGCCTTTTCGGCGATGGCTTTTTCAAGTACGGGCGCGCTGTCGACAAAGGCGCGGAAGCCAAACGGGCCGATCTGCGCCTGAATCCGGTCGGCCAGTTGCTGTACGCGCTTGCGGATCAGCTTGTGGTAGTCACGGCCCAGGGCGTAGCGCGAGATGTAGGCTTTTTCCGGCTGGGCCAGTAGTTGCGCCATTTGAGTGTCGCCGGGTAGATAGTCCATGCGCAGCGACACCACGCGCAAGGTGCCGGGAACCAGCTCGTCAGGGTGCGAGCGTTTGCTGCCATGGGCGCCCATGTAGTCCATTTCGCCGTGGTAGCCCGCGTCGAGCCAGCGTTGCAGGTGCTGTTCATGCTCAGCCAGGTCCAGGCCGCTGATGCCGACTTGTTGAAAGCCCAGCTCGCGGCCCCAGTCTTTGATCGATTGGGCGAGGGCAGGCAGATCGGAGGTAATAGCGGGCATGAGACACGGGAAACCACAGGTTAGATGCGTATAATTCTGCCAGACATCGGAGCTTGAAGACGCATGCCGCAGACAAAACACGAAATAACCGACGTTCAGTCCTTGTTGCACGGCCATTTGCCGCAACTGGCTGCGCGTTCCCCGGACGCCCATAAAGGCCAGTTCGGCCACTTGCTGGTCATTGGTGGCGATCGCGGCTTTGGCGGCGCAGCGCTGTTGAGCGCGCAAAGTGCCTTGCGCAGCGGGGCGGGCATGGTGTCCCTGGCGACTCGCCTTGAGCACGTGCCTGCCGCGTTGGCTCGCATGCCGGAAGTCATGACCGTAGGCGTGAGCTCAGCCAACCAGCTTATGGGTCTGCTGGAAAAAATCTCGGTCATCGTCATTGGTCCGGGCCTGGGTGAGGCGTCCTGGGGTAAAAGCCTGATATCGGTTGCCGCCAACGCGCAGCTGCCGCAGGTGTGGGACGCAGACGCGTTGAATCAGTTGGCGGCCGGTACTGTGAGTCTTCCGAGCGGTAGTGTGATTACGCCGCATCCGGGCGAGGCCGCGCGCTTGTTGGGCATTTCGACAGCCGAGGTACAGGCCGACCGCCTTAAGGTAGCGCGCGCGTTGAGCCAGAAATTCAAGGCAGTGGCTATCCTCAAGGGTGCTGGCAGTTTGATTGCCAGCCCCGATGGCCGTGTTTCCCGTTGTGATCAGGGCCATCCGGCAATGGCGACGGCAGGTTTGGGCGATGTATTGGCCGGCCTGGTGGGTGCGCTGATGGCTCAAGGCATGCCGGCTTATGAAGCAAGCTGCCTGGCCGTGTGGTTGCACGCCACGGCAGGGGATCGCCAGGGCAGCCTGGGGCGTGGCCTGGCGGCCAGCGACCTGATACCGGCCATTCGTCAATTGTTGGAGGAGCAGTCGCCGTGCCTGAAGTAATCCTTTTCCTGGCCGATGAAGACGCCATGGTCGCGTTCGGTCATCGCGTCGCGCAGGTCACGCGTGGCGCGGGATTGATCTTTCTCGAAGGCGATCTGGGGGCGGGCAAGACCACGCTGTCACGGGGCATCATTCGTGGGTTGGGCCACGTGGGGGCGGTAAAAAGTCCTACGTTTACTTTGGTCGAGCCCTATGAGATCGGTGCGGCGCGTGCTTTCCACTTCGACCTCTATCGCCTGGTCGATCCTGAAGAGCTGGAGTACATGGGCATCCGTGATTACTTCGATGAAGACGCACTGTGCCTGATCGAGTGGCCAGATAAAGGCACAGGCTTTTTGCCAAAGCCGGACCTGACCATTACCATTACGCCGCATGAATCAGGACGTCAGCTGAAGTTGTTGCCCCAGAGCCCACGCGGTGAATCGTGGTGTGCTGCTCTGGTATTGGAATTCAAATAATTGGTGGGGTTAGGTATGCGCTTTCGCGCGTTGGTTGCTGTCGTAGGGGTGTTGCTTGCGGCAATGACTGTCAATGCTCTGGCTGCTTCACAGGTGAAGAGTGTTCGCCTGTGGCGAGCGCCGGATAACACGCGACTGGTGTTCGACCTGTCTGGCCCGGTCCAGCACAGCGTCTTTACCCTCACGGCGCCTGATCGCCTGGTGATCGACATCAACGGCGCGACCCTGGCCGCGCCGCTGAAGGTGTCCACCGCCAACACCCCGATTACCGCCATGCGCTCGGCCCAGCGCACGCCTACCGACTTGCGTGTGGTCATCGACCTGAAAAAAGTCGTGACCCCGAAAAGCTTCTCCCTGGCGCCGAATGCCCAGTATGGCAACCGCCTGGTGGTCGACCTGTTCGACAACGCCGCCGATGCCGCACCGCCGCCTGCGCCGACACCGGCCGTGGCGACTGTGCCCGCCGTGCCGGTCAACCCGTCGCAGCCCCAAGTCAAGTTGCCGCCACCGCCGCCTGCCCCGGCGGGCAAACGCGACATTATCGTAGTGATCGACGCCGGCCACGGCGGTGAAGACCCCGGTGCATCCGGCTCGCGGGGCCAGCATGAAAAAGACGTGGTACTGGCCATCGCCCGTGAACTGCAACGCCAGGTCAACGGCATGAAAGGCTATCGCGCCGAGCTGACCCGTACTGGCGACTACTTCATTCCGCTGCGCGGCCGTACCGAAATCGCCCGCAAGAAGGGGGCTGACCTGTTCGTGTCGATCCACGCTGATGCGGCGCCCTCGACCGCTGCGTTCGGTGCCTCGGTGTTTGCGTTGTCGGATCGCGGCGCTACGTCCGAGACTGCTCGTTGGCTGGCCGACAGCGAAAACCGTTCCGACTTGATCGGCGGTGCCGGCAACGTATCCCTGGACGACAAGGACAAGATGCTCGCGGGTGTATTGCTCGATCTGTCGATGACGGCCTCGCTGACCTCCAGCCTGAACGTCGGCCAGAAGGTCCTGAGCAACATCGGTCGCGTGACTTCGCTGCACAAACAGCGTGTTGAACAGGCCGGGTTCATGGTGCTGAAGTCACCGGACATCCCGTCGATCCTCGTGGAAACCGGGTTTATCTCCAACGCCAACGAAGCGTCCAAGCTCGCCAGTGCCAGCCACCAACAGGCCTTGGCGCGCTCCATCAGCGCCGGTGTGCGTCAGTTCTTCCAGCAAAACCCGCCGCCTGGCACCTACATCGCCTGGCTGCGGGACTCCGGCAAGATCGCCCAAGGCCCGCGTGACCATCGTGTGCAGCCCGGCGATACCCTGGCGATGCTGGCAGTGCGCTTCCAGGTCTCGGCCGCGACGTTGCGCAGTGCCAACAACCTGAAGACCGATGAGTTGAAAGTTGGCCAGGTGTTGACCATCCCAGGCACTGAATTGGCGGCGCAGTAATGAGCGAATCTACCTTGAACAGCGGGTCGCGCATTGAGTTGCTCAGCCCGCGCCTGGCCAACCAGATTGCAGCGGGCGAGGTTGTTGAGCGCCCTGCATCGGTGATCAAGGAACTGCTGGAAAACAGCATCGACTCCGGTGCCAAGCGCATTGATGTCGACGTGGAGCAGGGGGGCGTCAAGTTACTGCGGGTACGTGACGACGGCAGCGGCATTTCTTCCGATGACCTGCCGCTGGCCCTGGCCCGTCACGCCACCAGCAAAATCCGCGACCTGGAAGACCTCGAACGGGTCATGAGCCTGGGCTTTCGCGGTGAGGCCTTGGCTTCGATCAGTTCCGTGGCACGCTTGACCCTGACTTCCCGCACCCGTAATGCCGAGCAGGCCTGGCAAGTGGAAACCGAAGGCCGGGACATGGCGCCGCGGGTCCAGCCGGCGGCACACCCGGTGGGCACGTCGGTGGAAGTGCGCGACCTGTTTTTCAACACCCCGGCGCGGCGCAAATTCCTCAAGGCCGAGAAAACCGAATTCGATCACCTGCAAGAAGTCATCAAGCGCCTGGCCTTGGCCCGCTTCGACGTGGCATTCCACCTGCGGCACAACGGTAAGACCATCCTCAGCCTGCACGAAGCCCATGACGACGCCGCGCGCGCTCGGCGAGTGTCGGCGATTTGCGGCGGTGGGTTCCTGGAGCAGGCGCTGCCGATCGAGATCGAGCGCAATGGCTTGCGGCTCTGGGGCTGGGTTGGCTTGCCGACTTTCTCTCGTAGCCAGGCGGACTTGCAGTACTTCTTTGTGAATGGCCGTGCGGTGCGCGACAAGCTGGTGGCCCACGCGGTGCGCCAGGCGTATCGCGATGTGCTGTTCAACGGGCGGCATCCGACATTTGTCTTGTTCTTTGAGGTTGACCCTTCGGTGGTCGACGTCAACGTGCACCCGACCAAGCACGAAGTACGCTTCCGTGACGGGCGCATGGTGCATGACTTCCTCTATGGCACCCTGCACCGCGCGCTGGGCGACGTGCGCCCGGATGATCAATTGTCGGCGCCGATAGTGACGGCGGTGGTGCGTCCGAGCGGTCCCGAAGCTGGCGAGTTTGGGCCTCAGGGCGAAATGAGCCTGGCGGCCAACCTGCTGCAATCGCCGCAGTCGCAACCTGCGTATACCGCGCCGGGCTCCGGTGCGGGCGCGGGCTATCAATACCAATACACACCGCGACCGCAGTCGACGGTGCCTGTGGCCGAGGCCCGGGCGGCCTACCGCGAATTTTTCGCGCCGCTGCCGGGTGCCGAGCCGGGCGCAGCGGCCTTGCCGGAAGGTGGCGGTGATATTCCGCCGCTGGGTTATGCGCTGGCGCAGCTCAAAGGTATCTATATCCTCGCGGAAAACGCCCACGGCCTGGTGCTGGTGGATATGCACGCCGCCCACGAGCGGATCATGTACGAGCGCCTGAAGATCGCCATGGCCAGCGAAGGCCTCAGCGGCCAGCCGCTGCTGGTGCCGGAGTCCCTGGCCGTCAGCCAGCGTGAAGCCGATTGCGCCGAAGAGCACCACAGCGTGTTCCAGAAACTGGGCTTCGAGTTGCAACGCCTGGGGCCGGAAACCCTGGCAATCCGCCAGATTCCGGCGCTGCTCAAACAAGCCGAAGCCAACCGGCTGGTGGCCGACGTGCTGGCAGACCTGATGGAGTACGGCACCAGTGACCGTATCCAGGCGCACATCAACGAGCTGCTCGGCACCATGGCCTGTCACGGCGCCATTCGCGCCAACCGCCGTCTGGCCCTGCCGGAAATGAATGGCCTGCTGCGTGACATGGAAAACACCGAGCGCAGCGGCCAATGCAACCATGGCCGACCGACCTGGACCCAAATGGGCCTGGACGATCTGGACAAACTGTTCCTGCGCGGCCGTTGATGAGTATCTTGCCCCCCGCGATTTTTCTGATGGGCCCAACGGCCGCCGGCAAGACCGACCTGGCCATCGAGCTGACCAAGGTGTTGCCATGCGAGCTGATCAGTGTCGACTCTGCCCTGGTTTACCGGGACATGGACATCGGTACGGCCAAGCCGTCTAAAGCACTGTTGGCTGAGCATCCGCACCGTTTGATCGACATCATAGACCCGGCCGAGAGCTATTCGGCCGCGGATTTCCGCACCGACGCCCTGGCCGCCATGGCCGAGATCACTGCACGGGGCAACATTCCGCTGCTGGTGGGCGGCACGATGCTCTACTACAAGGCTTTGCAGGAAGGTCTGGCGGATATGCCGCCGGCTGATGCCCAGGTGCGTGCCGAACTCGAAGAAGAGGCTGCACGCCTTGGTTGGCAAGCCTTGCACGACCAGTTGGCGGCGGTGGATCCGGTCTCGGCCGCGCGCATTCACCCCAACGACCCCCAGCGTCTCAGTCGTGCTCTGGAAGTCTGGCGTGTCAGCGGTCAGACCATGACTGAACTACGCCTGAAACAAAGTGCGCAAAGTGCTGACGCAGGCGCTTCTGGACAGTCACAATTGCCCTATACTGTGGCGAATCTGGCCATCGCTCCGGCAAATCGCCAGGTGCTGCATGAACGAATTGCACAAAGATTCACAATTATGTTGGAACAGGGGTTTATCGACGAGGTCGTAGCACTGCGTTCCAGAGGTGACCTGCATCCAGGGTTACCTTCGATACGCGCTGTAGGCTATCGCCAAGTCTGGGATCATCTGGATGGCAAGCTGACGTCAGCCGAAATGCAGGAGCGCGGCATCATTGCCACGCGCCAATTGGCGAAACGCCAGTTCACCTGGCTGCGCAGCTGGAGCGATTTGCACTGGTTGGACAGCCTGGACAGCGACAATCTGTCACGCGCCTTGAAATACTTGGGAACGGTCTCCATATTGAGCTGAGTCCTTGCAATTGCCGTCTATCCTTGGGGGTGTGACGGCCATGAGCTATCTATTTTCCGATTTTTTATTATTGATCCTTAAAGGAGTGCGGCACATGTCAAAAGGGCATTCGCTACAAGACCCTTACTTGAATACTTTACGTAAAGAGAAAGTGGGGGTTTCCATCTATCTGGTCAACGGTATCAAGCTGCAAGGCACGATCGAGTCGTTCGACCAGTTCGTGATCCTGCTGAAAAACACCGTCAGCCAGATGGTTTACAAGCACGCTATCTCGACAGTCGTTCCAGTTCGTCCAATCCGTCTGCCTAGCGCAGCAGGTGACGAAGTCGGTGACGCTGAGCCAGGTAACGCCTGATAGGAGTCTCCTTTGTTCTTTGAGCGCCACGGTGGTGGTGAGCGGGTAATCCTCGTTCACTTGGATGGACAGGACCCTGAGGCGCGCGAAGATCCGCAGGAGTTTCAGGAGTTGGCAAATTCGGCCGGCGCCGAGACCGTTGCGTTTTTTAACGTGCCGCGTCATCGGCCAACCGCCAAATTTCTGATTGGCAGCGGCAAGGTCGAGGAACTGCGCGACCTGGTCCACGCCGAAGAAGCCGATCTGGTGATCTTCAATCACACCCTCACGCCCAGTCAGGAACGTAACCTCGAACGTGTTTTCGAGTGTCGCGTGATCGACCGTACCGGCCTGATCCTCGATATTTTCGCCCAACGCGCCCGTACCCATGAGGGCAAGCTCCAGGTAGAACTGGCCCAGCTTGACCACATGAGCACCCGGCTGGTTCGCGGCTGGACTCACCTTGAGCGTCAGGGTGGTGGCATCGGCATGCGTGGCCCGGGTGAAACCCAGCTCGAAACCGACCGGCGCCTGCTGCGGGTTCGCCTGCGCCAGATCAAGGGCCGCCTCGAAAAAGTACGCAGCCAGCGCGAGCAATCGCGACGTGGGCGTTCTCGCGCGGATATCCCTACCGTGTCCCTGGTGGGCTATACCAACGCCGGCAAGTCAACGCTGTTCAACAACGTGACCCAATCCGACGTGTACGCCGCCGATCAACTCTTCGCCACGCTCGACCCGACCCTGCGCCGCCTGGACATTGGCGACCTCGGGCCGATCGTCCTGGCCGACACCGTGGGTTTCATTCGTCACTTGCCCCACAAGCTGGTCGAGGCATTTCGGTCTACGCTCGAAGAGTCGAGCAATTCCGACCTGCTGTTGCACGTGATCGATGCGGCTGAACCGGATCGCATGTTGCAGATTGAACAGGTGATGGTGGTGCTGGGCGAGATTGGCGCCCAGGACTTGCCGATCCTTGAGGTCTATAACAAACTCGATTTGCTTGAAGGCGTTGAGCCACAAATCCAGCGCGACGAGAACGGCAAACCCCAGCGGGTATGGCTGTCGGCGCGAGATGGCAGTGGCTTGGAGCTGCTTGAACAAGCCATCGCCGAGTTGCTCGGCAGCGATTTGTTTGTCGGCACCTTGCGCTTGCCTCAGCGTTTTGCTCGACTGCGTGCACAGTTTTTCGAGCTGGGCGCGGTACAGAAAGAAGAACACGACGAAGAAGGTGTCAGCTTGCTGGCCGTTCGGTTGCCGCGCTCGGAGCTCAATCGGCTGGTCAGCCGTGAGGGTGTAGTCCCGACAGAGTTCATCGAACAACACACTTTGCAATAAAAGCCTCCGAAAGCGGTTGTGCCGCAGTAGCAGGCATTCTGTAGCATTGGTCGGCGCGCCGTGGGTGCGTCTTTGCTTTATCAGATGGAGAGCGCTATGGCTTGGAATGAGCCGGGTGGCAACTCGAATAATCAGGATCCTTGGGGTGGTAAGCGCCGCAATAATGGCGACCGCAAGGGGCCACCAGATCTCGACGAGGCCTTCCGAAAGCTGCAGGAAAGCCTGAATGGGTTGTTCGGTGGTGGAAAAAAACGTGGTGGTGACGACGGTGGTCGTACCAGCAAGGGCGGTGGCTATGGCCTGCTGGGCTTGGGTCTTGTCGTGCTGGCGTCGGTATGGCTGTACAGCGCCGTCTACGTCGTGGATGAGCAGGAGCAGGCCGTGGTGCTGCGCTTCGGCAAGTACTACGAGACTGTCGGCCCGGGCCTGAATATCTACTTCCCGCCGATCGACAAGAAGTACATGGAGAACGTCACGCGTGAGCGTGCCTACACCAAGCAGGGCCAGATGCTGACCGAAGACGAGAACATCGTCGAAGTGCCGCTGACCGTGCAGTACAAGATCAGCAACCTGCAGGACTTCGTGCTGAACGTTGATCAGCCGGAAATCAGCCTGCAGCACGCGACCGAAAGCGCCCTGCGCCATGTGGTGGGTTCCACTGCGATGGACCAGGTACTGACCGAAGGTCGTGAATTGATGGCCAGCGAAATCAAGGAGCGCCTGCAACGGTTCCTCGATACCTATCGCACCGGTATCACCGTTACCCAGGTGAACGTACAAAGCGCAGCGGCACCGCGTGAAGTGCAGGAAGCCTTCGATGACGTGATCCGCGCCCGTGAAGACGAGCAGCGTTCGCGCAACCAGGCTGAAACCTATGCTAACGGCGTCGTGCCGGAAGCCCGTGGTCAGGCCCAGCGCATCATCGAAGATGCCAACGGTTACCGCGATGAAGTGGTCTCCCGCGCCAAGGGTGAGGCAGATCGCTTTACCAAGCTGGTCGCCGAGTACCGCAAGGCCCCTGAAGTCACCCGCGAGCGTCTGTACCTGGACACCATGCAGGAAGTCTTCAGCAACACCAGCAAGGTCCTCGTGACCGGCAGCAAGGGTGGGCAGAACAACCTGCTGTACCTGCCGCTGGACAAGATGATCGAAGGTGGTCGTAGCAGCACCAGCGCCCCGGCCTCCGGCTCCAATGCCGCTGCCAACGAAGCGAGCGCTCGTGCAGCCGCTGACTTGCTGCAACAGCAATCACGTACCAGGGAGAGTCGTTGATGAGCAATAAATCGCTGACCGCCCTGATTGTGGGCGTCGTCGTGGTCATCGCTGCCTGGAACTGCTTCTACATCGTGGCTCAGACCGAGCGTGCGGTGCTGCTGCAATTCGGTCGCGTGGTCCAGGCAGATGTCCAGCCGGGCCTGCATGTGAAAGTCCCCTACGTCAACCAGGTGCGCAAGTTCGACGCCCGCCTGATGACCCTGGATGCACCGACACAACGCTTCCTGACCCTGGAAAAGAAAGCCGTGATGGTTGACGCCTACGCCAAGTGGCGCGTCAAGGATGCCGAGCGCTTCTACACCGCGACCTCCGGCCTCAAGCAGATTGCCGACGAGCGTTTGTCGCGCCGTCTGGAATCGGGCCTGCGTGACCAGTTTGGTAAGCGCACCCTGCACGAGGTGGTATCCGGTGAGCGTGACGCACTGATGGCTGACATCACGCGTTCGCTGAACACGATGGCGGAAAAAGAGCTGGGCATCGAAGTTGTCGATGTGCGGGTCAAGGCCATCGACCTGCCGAAGGAAGTGAACCGCAGCGTGTTCGAGCGCATGAGCACCGAGCGTGAGCGTGAAGCCCGTGAGCACCGCGCCAAGGGTAACGAGTTGGCTGAAGGTATCCGTGCCGATGCCGACCGTCAGCGTCGTGTACTGCTGGCAGAAGCCTACCGTGAGTCTGAAGAGGCGCGTGGTGATGGCGATGCTCAAGCTGCGGCGATCTACGCCAAGGCCTACGGTCAGGACCAGGAGTTCTACGCGTTCTACCGTAGCCTGCGCGCCTACCGTGAGAGCTTCGCGAACAAAACCGACGTCATGGTGCTGGACCCAAGCAGCGACTTCTTCCGCTACCTGGAAAAGTCCAAGTAACCAGCCTGTGATTCTGTAGGGCGCACTCCGTCGGGCGGCTAAAATGCCTGGCGGGGTGATCCTTTCAGAAAACGGGTGTATGATGCGGCAGCCGGGAAATTCCCGGCTTTTTTGCGTCTGCATGTTTGATTCGGCAGGCGTGACAGGTTTTTCGAGGAAAGTGCCCGACGAGGCCGTTTGCAGGCCGTTCGTCACGTCGCTCTTGCGCGTGGTTTATGCAGGGGGCGGGTGTTTTCTGCTTCACTCAAGGCTCGGCCGAGGGCTGGCCGCCCGGATCAAAGGGGAATGGCGTAATGGCAACGGTAGACCGCTGGCTGCTGCCAGATGGCATCGAAGAAGTACTGCCACCAGAAGCTGCGCGCATTGAAGTAGCGCGTCGCCAGGTGTTGGATCTGTTCCAGAGCTGGGGTTACGAGTTTGTCGTAACGCCTCATATCGAGTACCTGGAATCCCTGCTGACCGGCGCGGGCCAGGACCTGGATCTGCGCACCTTCAAGGTTATCGACCCGCAATCGGGTCGGCAAATGGGCTTCAGGGCAGACATCACGCCACAAGTGGCGCGCATTGATGCGCACACCCTGCGCCGCGAAGGTCCGAGCCGCCTGTGCTACGCCGGCAGCGTGCTGCATGCTCAGCCGCGGGCCTTGTCGTCCTCCCGTAGCCCGATCCAGTTGGGCGCCGAGTTGTACGGTGATGCCAGTCCGAGCAGTGACGTTGAAGTGATCAGCTTGATGCTGGCCATGCTGCAACTGGCTGACGTGCCCGATGTCCACATGGACCTGGGTCACGTTGGTATCTACCGTGGCCTGGCCCGTGCGGCCGGTTTGTCTGGTGAGGTCGAGCAGCAGTTGTTCGATGCCCTGCAGCGCAAGGCTATCGATGAAGTCATCGCGTTGACCGACGGCGTGCCTGCGGATCTCGCCGGCATGCTGCGCGCGCTGGTGAACCTGTGCGGCGGTCGTGAAGTGCTGACGGCTGCGCGTGAGCGCCTGGCCAATGCGCCAGCGCCGGTATTGGCTGCGCTGGATGACGTGCTGGCGATTGCCGAGCAGTTATCGGCGCGCTTCCCCGATTTGCCGCTGTACTTTGATCTGGGCGAGCTGCGCGGTTACCACTATCACACCGGTGTGGTGTTCGCGGTGTTTGTCCCGGGTGTTGGACAGGCCATCGCCCAAGGCGGTCGTTACGACGATATCGGCGCCGACTTCGGTCGCGCCCGTCCGGCGACTGGCTTCTCCACCGATTTGAAAACCCTGGTGACCCTGGGGCGTGCTGAGGTCGAGCTGCCGTCTGGTGGCATCTGGATGCCCGACAGTACGGACGCAGCACTCTGGCAGCAGGTATGCCAGTTGCGCAGTGAGGGTCAGCGTGTTGTCCAGGCTTTGCCTGGCCAGCCATTGGCCGCCGCCCGTGATGCGGACTGCGACCGGCAATTGATTCTGCAGAACGGGCTTTGGCAAGTATCGCCACTGGCTTCTTGAGTTTTCCTGCCGGCCATCGCCGGCACCAAGTTTGCGCGAATGAGGACAAGTGTTATGGGTAAGAATGTCGTAGTCCTGGGCACCCAATGGGGTGATGAGGGCAAAGGCAAGATCGTTGATCTGCTGACCGAACATGCTGCCGCCGTAGTGCGCTACCAAGGTGGCCACAACGCTGGCCATACCCTGGTCATCGATGGCGAAAAAACCGTCTTGCACCTGATCCCGTCGGGCGTCCTGCGCGAAGGCGTGCAGTGCCTGATCGGCAACGGCGTGGTAGTTGCACCTGATGCCCTGCTGCGCGAGATCATCAAGCTGGAAGAGAAAGGCGTACCGGTGCGCGAGCGCCTGCGTATCAGCCCGTCCTGCCCGCTGATCCTGTCCTTCCACGTTGCGCTGGACCAGGCCCGTGAAAAGGCCCGTGGCGAGCTGAAGATCGGTACGACCGGTCGCGGCATCGGCCCAGCCTACGAAGACAAGGTTGCGCGTCGTGGCCTGCGTGTGGGCGACCTGCTCAACATGCCGCGCTTTGAAGACAAACTGCGTGAGTTGGTGGATTACCACAACTTCATGCTGGTCGGTTATTACAAAGAGCCAGCCATCGAGTTCGACAAGACCCTGGCCGAGTGCAAGGAATACGCCGAGCTGCTCAAGCCGCTGATGCTGGACGTGACGGCCGAGCTGCACGACCTGCGTCGCGCTGGCAAAGACATCATGTTCGAAGGCGCCCAAGGTTCGTTGCTGGACATCGACCACGGCACCTACCCGTACGTGACCAGCTCCAATACCACCGCTGGCGGCGTTGCGACCGGTTCGGGCGTTGGCCCGATGTTCCTGGACTACATCTTGGGCATCACCAAGGCTTACACCACCCGCGTAGGTTCGGGTCCCTTCCCGACTGAACTGTTCGACGAAGTCGGTGCGCACCTGGCCAAGCAAGGTCACGAGTTCGGTGCTACCACCGGCCGTGCCCGTCGTTGCGGCTGGTTCGACGCCGTTATCCTGCGTCGCGCTATCGATGTGAACAGCATCTCGGGCATCTGCTTCACCAAGCTGGATGTGCTCGACGGTCTGGAAACCATCAACATCTGCGTCGGCTACAAAGATGCAGAAGGCAACGATGTTGCTCCGACTGACGCTGACAGCTACGTAGGCCTGCAGCCTGTGTACGAAGAAGTGCCGGGCTGGACCGAATCGACCGTGGGCGCCAAGACCCTGGAAGAACTGCCGGCCAACGCTCGTGCCTACATCAAGCGTGTCGAAGCGCTGATCGGTGCGCCGATTGACATTATTTCGACGGGTCCTGACCGCAACGAAACCATCGTTCTGCGTCATCCGTTCGCTTAATAAGCTGTTGATGTAAAAAGAAAAGGGCTCCTTCGGGAGCCCTTTTTCGTTTCTGTTCGCCAAGCGGCACGACCCTTGCTGTGTTTCTTTCTTTCGCGGTGCTATCAAATTAATGGCACCCGTGGTGGAGGGATTCTTGATGTCTGCCGTTCTTTCGTTGTTACAAAGTCGTCTGTTGCGACCGGTGTTCGTTACCTTGGGTATCGCCCTTTTGGTGCAAGTGCTGGTGGCCGTCGCTCTAACCCGGAGCACCGTCACTGCGCTGGAGGCTGATTTGGGCAGTCGCCTGGGGATCGATAGCCAGAAGCTGTCTGGTGAGTTGGCCCAGGCAGGCAAGGAAGTCACTTCAAGCCTCGACAGTTTGTCTGCCAGCACCCGCCAGCGCCTGACGGCAGGCCTTTCCACACGCCTGCAGGAAGAACAGAAGCAGCTGCGTGCGACCCTGGAAAAAGACCTGAAGGACTCCGCCAATGACATGGCGCAACTGCTGGCCTCGGTGGCGCCCCGGGCCATGTGGGACAGCGACGTGCCCACATTGTCCGAGTTTGCTCGGCGCGCCCAGCGCAATCCCAACGTGCTGTTTGTGGTCTACGACGATGCGGCGGGTGAGCATCTGACCCGTTACCTGAACCGCGAAAATCCGATCAACAAGGCGCTGCTGGAAAAAGGCCAGGGCGACCGCGCCTTGGACAAAGTCCTGAATGCCGCGAAGAACGATTCTTCGGTGTTCTACGTTGAGGCCTCCATCAGCCCCAATGGCGTAGAAATCGGCAAGGTGCTCATGGGCGTATCGACTGCGTCGGTCGAGGCTGACCTGCAAGCACTGGACAAGCGTTTTGCCGCGCTGATTGCCAGCGGTGATCAGTTGGTCGGCGACAGTCTCAAAGGCGCAGCTGCGGACAGCGCTGCGGCAATGGGCGCGCGCCTGCAGTCGGCGCAAGCCACCGCAACCGAAATGACCGCCAACACCACTGGCGCGGTGCAGGAGGCTGCGGGCACGCTGCGCTGGCGTATCGGCATGGGACTGGCGCTGGTTGGTTTCGGCGTATTGGCATTGATCGCGGTCGTGCTCGGCCGTCGTGTGGTCAATCGCCTGAAGCTGTTGATTGCGGCCATGGACGACCTGGCTGCGGGTGAGGGCGACCTCACCAAGCGTGTGCAGATCAGTAGCAAGGACGAGATTGGCGACATGGCCTCGGCGGTCAATCGCTTTGTGGATAAGTTGCAGCCCATCGTGCGCGAGGCCGGGGACGTGGCCCAGCGTACCGGCGTGGAAATCGGCGCCATGACCTTGCGCAATGCCGGTGCCGATGCGGCCGCTGGCTTGCAGCGCGATGAAGTGGCCGAGAGCTTGCGTGCGCTGTCGCAAATGGCCGACGAGGCCCAGGCCGAAAGCCATGCCATGCAAGCGGCATTGCAACAGGTCGTTGATATTCGCCAGGCCACCGATGAAAACTCGCGAACGTCGGCCGAAGTCGGCAGTTTGATTGAGGCGCTGGCGGGACAAGTCCAGGCCGGCTCCCAGGTGATCGAGCGGCTGGCTCAGCAAAGCGAGCAGATCGAGGTGGTGTTGACGGTGATTCATGGTATCGCCGAGCAAACCAACCTGTTGGCCCTGAACGCGGCCATCGAGGCGGCGCGTGCCGGCGAGACCGGGCGCGGCTTTGCGGTGGTGGCGGACGAAGTAAGGGCGCTGGCCAGTAAAACTCAAAGCTCCACCGGAGACATCCAGGCGCACATCGTGGCGTTGCAGCAGGGCGCGCGTGAGGCGGTGGAAACCATCGGCAAGGCCGGGCGCCAGGCGAATGAAGGGTTGCTGGTGCTGCGTGACAGCGTGCGCTTGCAGCAGACGGTCCAGGCTTCGGTTGAGCAAGTGCACGCAGCGATTGGCCTGGCCACCCGTGCCGCTGAGCATCAGGCCCAGGGCGCCCATGCAGTACGCGGGCGGGTAGAGGTGATTCATGCCCAGGCGGAGCGTGCCGCGCAGGCGGTGGTTGAAACGACCGCCAGTGGCAAGGTGCTGGATGGGTTGGCGGCGCAGTTGAAGGCGAGTTTGGGGCAGTTTCGGGCCTAGTGTCGACTGTTCGGGCCTCGTCGGGGGCAAGCCCCCTCCCACCTGTTGACTGTATTTCAACCTGTGGGGGGGGGGCGATAGCGATCTCAGCGGCTCAAGTACATCCGAGTGGTTAACAGATAGACCGGCAGCCCCGACACCAGAATCAACAACGCCGCATAAGGCGCCGCGGCCGCGAATTCCACATTCGACGTATGCGACCACACTGCCGTGGCCAGTGTGTTCAGTCCCGTCGGACTGAGTAGCAGGGTCGCCGTCAATTCCTTCATCGCATCCAGGAACACCAGCGCAAACGCGGCCCCCAGTGCCGGGAAGATAATCGGCAAGGTCACCCAGCAAAACGCGCTGAACGACGAAGCGCCCAGCGTGCGCGCAGCTTCTTCCAATTGCGGCGCGGCCTTGTTCAATGCGGTGCGGATCGGCGCCTGGGCCAGCGGCAAAAACAGCAACGCATAGGCGATCAGCAGCAGGGCCGACGTCTGGTACAGCGCAGGCACGTAATGCAGGGCGAAATACACCAGCGTCAGCGCAATTACCAGGCCGGGCAGGGCGTGCAGCAGATACGGCAGGCGCTCAGCCCAGATCGCCAATTGACCTTTGTAGCGCACCACCAGCAACCCGACCGGTACGGCGAGTACCAGACACAATGCTGCGCCGCCGAGCGACAGGGCCAGAGAAGACAGCAGCGCCTCACTGATCTCGGCCACCGGAAACGCTGCCGACGAACCGACGGCCAACCAATAAGCGAGCATTCCCAGGGGGATGCCGCTGCCAATGATTGCCAGCGCCAGGCAATACACCTGGCCCAGCGGTGCCCATTTACCCAGCTTGACCTGCTCGGCATGCCGCGCCGCGCCCTGGCCGATACGTACGTGTCGGCCCTTGCCGCGCACGCGCAGCTCCAGCCACAGCAGGGTCAGGCACATCACCAGCAGCACTGCTGAAAGCATCGCGGCGTTGGCGTTACTGAATTCCAGCTCGAATTGCTGGTAAATCGCGGTGGTGAAGGTTTGCAGGCCGATGATCGACAAGGCGCCGAATTCCACCAGCATATGCAGCGCAATCAGCAATGCCCCCGCCAGCAGCGATGGCCACAGCAGCGGCAGCGTGACGCGCAAAAACACACCCCAGCGATTGAGTCCCAGCGTGCGAGCGGACTCTTCCAGGGAAGGGTCAAGGTTGCGCAATGTCGCCGCCACAGGCAGAAACACCAGCGGGTATTTGGACAGGCTCATCACCAGGATCGCTCCGCCCAGCCCTTCGAAGTTGGCGCTCAGCGACACCCAGGTAAAGCTGCTGACAAACGCAGGCACCGCAAACGGCAGGCACAGGATCACGCCCCAGATGCGTCGTCCAGGCAGGTTGCTGCGTTCCAGCAGCCAGGCCAGGGACAGGCCGATCACGCCGCAGGTCACCGTCACCCCAACCATCAGCGCCAGGGTGTTGCGCAGCAGCCCGAACACATAAGGCCGCCACAGCAGATGCACAGCCTCCGCCCACCCGGCCTGCCAGGCTTTCAGGCCGACATAGGCCAGCGGCAACAGGCTCAGGCCAACCAGCAACAGTACCGGCAGCAGCAGCCAGATCGACGGGCGTTTGCGGCGGGGGCTGAACCCCGCAGCGGAGAGCGATGGGGTCATCAGTTCAAGCCAACGTCACGTTCCAGCTCCAGGGCTTCTTCGGCGTTGCCCAGGTCCGCAGGGGTGACTTTCGGCGGTTGCAGCTCGCTGAAAGGCTTTAGGCCGCGATTGGATTCCATGCCTTTGCGCAACGGATATTCCGCCGACGTATTGGTGATGACTCGCTGGCCTTCTTCACTGGCCATGAACGCCAGCAGTTGCTGGGCTTCCTTGGGGTGCTTGCTGGATTTCAGCGCGGCAGCGGACGACACGGTAATCAGGCCGCCAGCGTCGCCGTCGGTGAAATAGTGCAGTTGGGAGTCCAGGTTGGTTTTTTCTTTCTTCAGGGCGAACCAGTAGTAGTTGTTCACCAGGACGGTGGCGACTTCGCCGTTTTCCACGGCCTTCAGGGCGACCATGTTATTGCTGTACACCTTGCCGAACGCGCGCAGGCCGGTGAGCCATTCTTCAGCCGCTTCACGGCCGTGCAGCTTGATGATTGCCACGGCCTGTTCCTGGAACGCGCCGCTGGTCGGCACGAAACCGACTTTGCCTTGCCACTCGGGGCCGGCGAAATCCAGTACGGATTTGGGCAGGTCTTTCTCGGCAATCAATTTGGGGTTGAAGGCTACGACACGAGTGCGCGCAGTCACGCCCATCCAGTCGCCATTGCTGCCGACGTAATCCTTGGGCAGTACGTCGAGGGTGCTGGCATCGATCTTGGCCAGCAGGCCTTGCTCGCCGAGTTTGTTCAGTGGCGGAGATTCTTCGGTATAGATCACATCGGCGGGGGGGGGGGCGCCTTCTTCCACGACCTGGCTGGCCAGCTGGTTGCTGCTGCCTTTGCGCACATTGACGTGGATGCCGGTCTTGGCTTCGAAGGCCTTGGCGAGCTCATCGCCGACTTCTTTGTGCTGGCCGTTGTACAAGGTCAGGGAAACTTTGTCGGCAGAGTAAGCGACGGGCGAGAGCAGGGCCAGGCCGAGCAGAGTGATGGTCAGGCCACGCAGAAGGGATGTCTTGGGACGGGTATCGCGGATCATCATCCGGGGTTTTCCTCACTTGAGATGCAACAAATCATTGCAAGGATAAACGATAAAGTTTCTCAGGTGCGGCGTAGCAGCAAACGCTGGCAGAGTTTTTAAACCCCAGGAACGAAAAAACCCGCTTTCGCGGGTTTGATCTGAATTTGGTGCCCAGGAGAAGACTCGAACTTCCACGACCTTGCGATCACCAGCACCTGAAGCTGGCGTGTCTACCAATTTCACCACCTGGGCTTATCAAGCAACGTTGCCGCTGTTGATGGGGCGAACTATACGGCGGGCTTTTTGATCTGTAAACCCCTGATTCAAAAAAATAAAACGGGTTTTGCGTTAAAAATCAAAAGCCTGAAACGAAAAAACCCGCTTTCGCGGGTTTGATCTGAATTTGGTGCCCAGGAGAAGACTCGAACTTCCACGACCTTGCGATCACCAGCACCTGAAGCTGGCGTGTCTACCAATTTCACCACCTGGGCAGCATCAACAACGTTGCCGTCGTCGATGGCGCGCACTATACGGAGAGGCTTGTAGGCTGTAAACCCCCGCCATGAAAAAAGCCTGGAAAATTTCGCCAATGGTCGTGCAAGGTGCGCACCGAGGGCTATAAAGGGCTTTTAAACGCTTGTTGATGCCTGAAATTTCCCGTTTCAATACGCGTATGCCAAACTAACCCGCATATAGACAAGGTGAAAACTCTCTAATGGCCGATTGGCAGTCCCTCGATCCCGAGGCCGCTCGTGAAGCGGAAAAATATGAAAACCCTATTCCTAGCCGCGAACTGATCCTGGCGCACCTCGCCGATCGGGGTTCGCCTGCTAGCCGCGAGCAGTTGGTTGAAGAATTCGGTCTGACCACCGAAGACCAGCTCGAAGCCCTGCGCCGCCGTTTGCGTGCCATGGAGCGCGACGCTCAACTGATCTACACCCGCCGTGGCACTTATGCGCCTGTGGACAAGCTCGACCTGATCCTCGGCCGCATTGCCGGCCACCGTGATGGTTTCGGCTTCCTGATCCCGGATGACGGCAGTGACGACCTGTTCATGAGCCCAGCGCAAATGCGCCTGGTGTTCGATGGCGACCGTGCCCTGGCGCGCGTTTCCGGCCTGGACCGTCGCGGTCGCCGTGAAGGCGTGATCGTCGAAGTGGTGTCCCGTGCCCACGAGTGCATCGTCGGCCGTTACTTCGAAGAAGGCGGTATCGGCTTTGTGGTGCCGGATAACCCGAAGGTCCAGCAGGAAGTGCTGATCACCCCGGGCCGCAATGGCGCTGCCAAAGTCGGCCAGTTCGTCGAGGTGAAAATCACCCACTGGCCAACTGCGCGCTTCCAGCCTCAGGGCGATATCGTTGAAGTGGTCGGCAACTACATGGCGCCGGGCATGGAAATCGACGTCGCGCTGCGCACCTACGATATTCCTCACGTCTGGCCTGAGGCCGTGCTCAAGGAAGCCGCCAAGCTCAAGCCTGAAGTGGAAGAGAAAGACAAAGAAAAACGCATCGACCTGCGCCATCTGCCGTTCGTCACCATCGACGGCGAAGATGCCCGCGACTTCGACGATGCGGTCTACTGCGAAGCCAGGCCTGGCAAGCTGCGCCTGTTCTCCGGCGGCTGGAAGTTGTTCGTCGCGATTGCCGACGTGTCCAGCTACGTGAAGATCGGTTCGGCCCTGGATAACGAAGCCCAGGTGCGCGGCAACTCCGTGTACTTCCCTGAGCGCGTGATCCCGATGCTGCCCGAGCAGCTGTCCAACGGCCTGTGCTCCCTGAACCCGAAAGTCGACCGTTTGGCCATGGTATGCGAGATGACCATCTCGAAAACCGGTGAAATGACCGATTACCAGTTCTACGAGGCGGTGATTCACTCCCAGGCGCGCCTGACCTACAACAAGGTCAGCACCATCCTAGAAACGCCGAAGACCAGCGAAGCCAAGGCCCTGCGTACCGAATACGCTGGCGTCGTGCCGCACCTCAAGCAGCTCTACTCGCTGTACAAGGTGCTGTTGGGTGCTCGTCACGTGCGTGGCGCGATCGATTTTGAAACCCAGGAAACCCGGATTGTCTTTGGTTCCGAGCGCAAGATCGCCGCAATCACCCCGACCACACGTAACGATGCACACAAGCTGATCGAGGAATGCATGCTGGCGGCCAACGTGGCCACTGCTGAGTTCCTGAAAAAGCATGAGATTCCTGCGTTGTACCGCGTGCACGATGGTCCGCCGCCGGAGCGTCTGGAAAAACTGCGTGCCTTCCTCGGCGAGCTCGGCCTGTCCCTGCACAAAGGCAAGGACGGCCCGACGCCGAAGGACTACCAGGCCTTGCTGGCCAGCATCAAGGACCGTCCGGATTACCACGTGATCCAGACCGTGATGCTGCGCTCCCTGAGCCAGGCGGTGTACAGCGCTGACAACCAAGGCCACTTCGGCCTGAATTACGAGGCGTACACCCACTTCACCTCGCCGATCCGTCGTTACCCGGACCTGCTCACGCACCGCGCAATCCGCAGCGTGATCCATTCCAAGCAGAACACCCCGCACGTCAAACGCGCCGGTGCCATGACGATTCCGAAGGCGCGGATCTATCCGTACGACGAAGCGGCCCTGGAACAGTTGGGCGAGCAGTGCTCCATGAGCGAGCGCCGCGCCGACGAAGCCACTCGTGACGTGGTGAACTGGCTCAAGTGCGAGTTCATGAAAGACCGCGTTGGCGAGACCTTCCCGGGTGTGATCACCGCCGTGACCGGCTTTGGCCTGTTCGTCGAGTTGACCGACATCTACGTCGAAGGCCTGGTGCATGTCACTGCCTTGCCGGGTGACTACTACCACTTCGATCCTGTGCATCACCGCCTGGCGGGCGAGCGCACCGGTCGCAGCTTCCGTCTGGGCGATACCGTGGAAGTGCAGGTCATGCGCGTCGATCTCGACGAGCGCAAGATCGACTTCGGTATGCCAGACAAGCCAGCCGAACCAGTCGGTCGTAAAAAACGTGGCAGCGAAACCGCCGCGCCGGCTACCAAGGGCAAAGGCGCTCCTGCGAAAGCAGCGACCGCCGAGCCTGCGCCGGCCAAGGCCGGTCGCCGTTCCTCCGTCAAGGAAAAGGCCCCCGAAGCCTACCGCCCAAGCGACGCAGCGGCGAAAAACGCCGAACTGCGCAAGAGCCGCGAGTTGAAGCAGCAGTTGCTCAACGAAGCCAAAAGCGGTGGTAAAGCGGCGTCTGGGGGAAAGTCCCACGGGGCGGAAAAGCCGTCGAGCAAGCCAAGTAAACACCGTAAAGGCCCGCCAAAAGCGGGTTCGGCCCCTGCGAAAAGCGGCGGGTCGCGCAAACCTAAGGCCAAGTCATGAGTCTGGAAAAAATCTACGGCGTCCATGCCGTAGAAGCACTGCTGCGTCATCACCCTAAGCGTGTCAAGCAAGTGTGGTTGGCAGAAGGTCGCAGCGAGCCGCGCGTACAAGCGCTGGTCGAGTTGGCGACCCAGAACAAGGTCGCCATCGGCCAGGCCGAGCGTCGTGAAATGGACGTTTGGGTTGAAGGCGTTCACCAAGGCGTGGTCGCGGACGTAAGTCCGAGCCAGGTCTGGGGCGAAGCCATGCTCGACGAGCTGCTCGACCGCACCGAAGGCGCGCCGCTGTTGCTGGTGCTGGACGGCGTAACCGACCCGCACAACCTCGGCGCCTGCCTGCGTTCGGCCGACGCTGCCGGTGCGCTGGCGGTGATCGTGCCTAAAGACAAGTCCGCTACCCTGACGCCCGTCGTGCGTAAAGTCGCCTGCGGGGCGGCGGAAGTGATTCCGCTGGTGGCTGTGACCAACCTGGCGCGCACCCTGGAGAAACTCCAGCAGCGTGGCCTGTGGGTCGTAGGTACGGCGGGAGAGGCCGAGGTCAGTATTTATGACCAGGATCTCACCGGCCCGACTATCTTGATCATGGGTGCTGAAGGCAAGGGCATGCGTCGCTTGACCCGCGAGCATTGCGACTATTTGGTACACCTGCCGATGGCCGGTAGCGTCAGCAGCCTGAACGTGTCGGTGGCGACGGGCGTATGCCTGTTCGAAGCCCGGCGTCAGCGTGGCGTCAAGGTCAAGGCCAAGAAGTAATTCTGAGCCTGGCATAGATGCAAAATGTGGGAGGGGGCTTGCCCCCGATAGCGGTGGTTCAGTTACAGATGATGTGACTGACCATCAGCTATCGGGGCAAGCCCTCTCCCACATTTGGTTTGTGGTGTTCGGAAGGTTGTTCAAATAATCACCAATCACCTTGCGCCCGTTCTTCCCCTTCTCTACAATTGCGCCCCTTGCCCACCTGGCAGGCACGCATGTGCCTCCCCTGCGGCAAGATCCATAAGTGTCATTCACTCCTTGTCTGACCGTTTTTGAGCGGCAGGCTACAACCCGTAAGGAGCATTCATGCGTCATTACGAAATCATCTTTTTGGTCCACCCGGATCAAAGCGAGCAAGTCGGCGGCATGGTTGAGCGTTACACCAAGCTGATCGAAGAAGACGGCGGCAAAATCCACCGTCTGGAAGATTGGGGCCGTCGTCAACTGGCCTACGCAATCAACAATGTTCACAAGGCTCACTACGTGATGCTGAACGTTGAGTGCACTGGCAAGGCCCTGGCCGAGCTGGAAGACAACTTCCGCTACAACGATGCAGTGATCCGTAACCTGGTCATCCGTCGCGAAGAAGCCGTTACCGGCCAATCCGAGATGCTCAAGGCTGAAGAAAACCGCAGTGAGCGCCGTGAGCGTCGCGACCGTCCTGAGCACGAAGGCGCTGATAGCGCTGACAGTGATGACAGCGACAGCAGCGATAACGCTGACGAGTAATCCACGGACCTTATTAAGGAGCCTATCAAATGGCACGTTTCTTCCGTCGTCGTAAGTTTTGCCGCTTCACCGCTGAAGAAGTGAAGGAGATCGATTACAAAGATCTCAACACTCTGAAAGCCTACGTATCCGAGACCGGCAAAATCGTTCCAAGCCGTATCACCGGTACCAAAGCACGTTATCAGCGTCAGCTGGCCACCGCTATCAAGCGCGCCCGCTTCCTGGCCCTGCTGGCCTACACCGACAGCCACGGCCGCTGAGACCGGGCAGTCGACAAGTAGTAAGGGATTGAATGCATGCGCGCCTTAGCTGAGTTCATCATGCGCGGTCGTGTGCAGGCCACTCTGGTAGTGGCTGGATGTGCGGCATTGCCGTTGCTTTATTGGTTGGGTGCTGCCGCAGGTTGCCTTGTGCTGCTGCGGCGCGGTTTGAAGGACGCTCTTGGCGTTCTTGCCCTGGGTTTGTTGCCTGCCTTGATCTGGTGGCTGCAAATGGGTGATCCACGGGTACTTCTGGTACTGCTGGGGTCATCGAGCCTTGCGTTGGTTTTACGCGCAAGTGAGTCCTGGGTCCGCACGCTGCTGGTCAGCGTGGCATTGGGGTTGGTGTACTCAGTGATGCTTGGCGCGGCTTTCCGCCCGCAAATCGAGGCGCTGGCGCAGGAGATCGTCAAGATCCTGCCGCTGGCCCTCGGGGATCTCTACCAGCAATTGTCGGTAGATGAGCGAGCGCGGTTTGCGTCACTGATTGCCCCGGTCCTGACCGGCCTGATTGCGGCTTTGTTGCAGGTCGTCAGCGTGCTGAGCCTGATTCTTGGGCGTTATTGGCAGGCGTTGTTGTACAACCCGGGTGGTTTTGGTCGCGAGTTTCGCAGTATCAGAATCCCCGCGGGACCAGCGATGTTGCTGCTGGCGTGCATGGTTATCGGACCGAACTTCGGGACCCAGATGGCCTTGTTAGCGCCGATTTGCAGCGTACCGCTGGTGTTTGCCGGGCTGGCCCTGATTCATGGGCTTGTTGCGCGCAAGCGCCTGGCCAGGTTCTGGCTGGTGGGGTTGTACGTCACGCTGTTGCTGTTCATGCAGCTGATCTATCCGTTACTCGTGGTCTTGGCCATTGTCGACGGCCTGATTGATTTTCGCGGTCGTCTGGCGCCGAAAGACGCCGATAACGCGAACGGTGAAGGTTAAAAGTTAGAGGATTTTCACATGCAACTGATCCTTCTGGAAAAAGTCGCCAACCTGGGCAACCTGGGCGACAAAGTGAACGTTAAGGCCGGTTACGGTCGTAACTACCTGCTGCCATACGGCAAAGCCACCGCTGCAACCGCTGCCAACCTGGCTGCGTTTGAAGAGCGTCGTGCTGAGCTGGAAAAAGCAGCAGCAGACAAAAAAGCTTCGGCCGAAACTCGCGCTGCCCAACTGGCTGAGCTGGAAGTGACTATCACTGCCACCGCCGGTGACGAAGGCAAGCTGTTCGGTTCGATCGGCACCCACGACATCGCTGATGCACTGACCGCCTCCGGCGTTGAAGTGCAGAAGAGCGAAGTTCGTCTGCCGAACGGCACCATTCGCAACGTAGGCGAATTCGACGTAGCCGTGCATCTGCACGCTGAAGTTGAAGCCACCGTACGCGTTGTCGTGGTAGCAGCTTAAGCAGCACCTAACTGACTGGCACCTCGCGTGTCAGCCAGTTAACATCGGGCACGATCCTGTTTACAGGTCGTGCCTTTTGTTTTTTTACGATCCCAAAATTCCAAGTGGCCATGAACGATATCTCCGCTCCTGAGCAATACGATCTGCAAACCGCTGCCCTGAAGGTGCCGCCGCATTCCATCGAGGCCGAACAGGCCGTGCTCGGTGGTTTGATGCTGGACAACAACGCCTGGGAACGCGTGCTGGATCAAGTCTCGGATGGCGATTTCTACCGTCATGACCACCGCCTGATCTTCCGCGCCATCGCCAAGCTGGCCGACCAGAACTCGCCGATCGACGTGGTGACCCTGGCCGAGCAGTTGGACAAGGAAGGCCAGACCTCCCAAGTGGGTGGCCTGGGTTACCTCGGTGAGCTAGCGAAGAACACGCCATCGGTCGCCAACATCAAGGCCTATGCGCAGATCGTCCGTGCGCGGGCCACGTTGCGCCAGTTAATCGGCATCGCCACCGAAATCGCCGACAGCGCCTTCAACCCGGAAGGTCGTACCGCTGAAGAAATTCTCGACGAAGCCGAACGGCAGATCTTCCAGATCGCTGAGGCACGGCCGAAAACCGGTGGCCCGGTCAGCGTCAACGACCTGCTGACCAAGGCGATCGACCGTATCGATACCTTGTTCAACACCGACAACGCGATCACTGGCCTGTCCACCGGCTACACCGACCTGGATGGCATGACCAGCGGCCTGCAGCCGTCTGACTTGATCATCGTCGCCGGCCGTCCGTCCATGGGTAAAACCACATTCGCCATGAACCTCGTGGAAAACGCCGTGTTGCGCAGCGACAAGGCAGTGTTGGTTTACTCCCTGGAGATGCCAGGCGAATCGCTGATCATGCGTATGTTGTCGTCCCTCGGTCGCATCGACCAGACCAAGGTACGTGCCGGTCGCCTGGAAGACGACGATTGGCCGCGCCTGACCTCGGCGGTCAACCTGCTAAACGACCGCAAGCTGTTTATCGATGACACGGCGGGCATCAGCCCGTCGGAAATGCGCGCACGGACCCGACGCCTGGTGCGTGAGCACGGCGATATCGCCCTGATCATGATCGACTACCTGCAACTGATGCAGATCCCAGGTTCCAGCGGCGACAGCCGTACCAACGAGATTTCCGAGATTTCCCGCTCGTTGAAAGCCCTGGCCAAGGAATTCAACTGCCCGGTGGTTGCCCTGTCGCAGCTCAACCGTTCCCTGGAGCAGCGGCCGAACAAGCGCCCGATCAACTCCGACTTGCGCGAATCTGGAGCGATCGAGCAGGATGCTGACGTAATCATGTTCGTTTACCGGGACGAGGTGTATCACCCGGAAACTGAGCATAAAGGCATCGCTGAAATCATTATCGGTAAGCAGCGTAACGGCCCGATCGGTACCACGCGCCTAGCGTTTATCGGCAAGTACACCCGCTTCGAAAACCTGGCGCCGGGCAGTTACAACTTCGACGACGAGTAAGAACGTCGTCGCCAATTCCGACTGCAAAGGTCGGAATTGGTCAAAATTTGTGCTATATTCCGCGCCCGCGATTTTTCATCTCAACACCGGTCACCGTCATGCAAACAGCCAAGCCGTTATTTGACTATCCCAAGTACTGGGCCGAATGTTTCGGTCCTGCGCCATTCCTGCCGATGAGCAGGGAGGAGATGGATCAGCTTGGCTGGGATTCATGCGACATCATCATCGTCACCGGTGATGCCTACGTTGACCATCCGTCGTTCGGCATGGCGATCATCGGCCGGCTGTTGGAGTCCCAGGGCTTCCGCGTCGGGATCATTGCCCAGCCGAACTGGCAGTCCAAAGACGACTTCATGAAGCTCGGCGAGCCGAACCTGTTCTTCGGCGTCGCGGCCGGCAACATGGACTCCATGATCAACCGCTACACCGCCGACAAGAAAATCCGTTCCGACGACGCCTACACCCCTGGCGGTATGGCGGGCAAACGCCCGGACCGTGCGAGCCTGGTGTACAGCCAGCGTTGCAAGGAAGCCTACAAGAACGTGCCGATCGTGCTGGGCGGCATCGAAGCCTCCCTGCGCCGCATCGCCCACTACGACTACTGGCAGGACCGCGTGCGCAACTCGATCCTGATCGACGCCACCGCCGATATCCTGCTGTACGGCAATGCCGAGCGGGCCATCGTCGAGGTTGCCCAGCGCCTGTCGTGGGGCCACAAGATCGAAGACATCACCGACGTGCGCGGCACCGCGTTTATTCGCCGTGACACGCCTGCCGGCTGGTACGAAGTGGACTCCACGCGCATCGACCGGCCGGGCAAGATCGACAAGATCATCAACCCGTACGTGAATACCCAGGACACCCAGGCCTGCGCCATCGAGCAGGAAAAAGGCCCGGTGGATGACCCGGAAGAAGCCAAGGTCGTACAGATCCTGGCCAGCCCGCGCATGACCCGCGACAAGACCGTGATTCGCCTGCCGTCGGTGGAAAAAGTCCGTGGCGATGCGGTGCTCTATGCCCACGCCAACCGCGTGTTGCACCTGGAAACCAACCCGGGCAACGCTCGTGCTCTGGTGCAGAAACACGGCGAAGTGGACGTGTGGTTCAACCCGCCGCCCATTCCGATGACCACCGAAGAAATGGACTACGTGTTCGGCATGCCTTACGCACGCGTTCCGCATCCTGTTTACGGCAAGGAAAAGATCCCGGCCTACGACATGATCCGCTTCTCGGTGAATATCATGCGTGGCTGCTTCGGCGGTTGCACCTTCTGCTCGATCACCGAGCACGAAGGCCGCATCATCCAGAACCGTTCCGAAGAGTCGATCATTCGCGAAATCGAAGAGATCCGCGACAAAGTCCCTGGCTTTACCGGCGTCATCTCCGACCTCGGTGGCCCGACCGCGAACATGTACCGCATCGCCTGCAAGAGCCCGGAAATCGAATCCGCGTGCCGCAAGCCGTCCTGCGTGTTCCCTGGTATCTGCCCGAACCTGAACACCGACCATTCGTCGTTGATCCAGCTGTACCGCAGCGCCCGTGCGTTGCCGGGTGTGAAGAAGATCCTGATCGCTTCCGGCCTGCGCTACGACCTGGCTGTCGAGTCGCCGGAATACGTCAAAGAGCTGGTAACGCACCACGTCGGTGGTTACCTGAAGATCGCCCCGGAACACACCGAGGAAGGTCCGCTCAACCAGATGATGAAGCCGGGCATTGGCAGCTATGACAAGTTCAAGCGCATGTTCGAGAAGTACACCAAGGAAGCGGGTAAGGAGCAGTACCTGATCCCGTACTTCATCGCCGCCCACCCTGGCACCACCGATGAAGACATGATGAACCTGGCCCTGTGGCTCAAGGGCAACGGCTTCCGTGCCGACCAGGTGCAGGCGTTCTACCCGTCGCCGATGGCCACCGCCACCGCGATGTACCATTCGGGCAAGAACCCGCTGCGCAAGGTGACGTACAAGAGCGACGCGGTAACCATCGTCAAGAGCGAGGAGCAGCGCCGCCTGCACAAGGCGTTCCTGCGTTACCACGACCCGAAAGGCTGGCCGATGCTGCGTGAAGCGCTGACCCGCATGGGCCGTGCCGACCTGATCGGGTCGGGCAAGGACCAACTGATCCCGCTGCACCAGCCGTCCACCGACAGTTACCAGAGTGCCCGGCGCAAGAACTCGACGCCGGCCGGCAGCCACAAGGTCGCCAAGGAAACCACCACCAAGATTCTCACCCAGCACACCGGCCTGCCGCCCCGTGGCAGCGACGGCAGCAACCCGTGGGACAAGCGTGAGCAGGCCAAGGCTGCGGCCCAGGCGCGTAACAAGCAGGCGGCCAAAGAGCGCACCGATGCGGCCAAGGGCAAGGGCGGCAAGCCTGCGCGCAAGCCGGTTGTGCCGCGTTGATCGCTGCTTGAATATGCAGAACGCCAGCCTTGAGCTGGCGTTTTGCTTTCTGGTCGGGGGTGAGCCTGTTTGGTAAGGTGGCGCCCATTAGATCGCTATCGGGGGCAAGCCCCCTCCCACACTGACGGTGTTCACAGACCCAAATGTGGGAGGGGGCTTGCCCCCGACGAGGCCCGATCTGCCATCCTCACTTTCAAGGACGAACAACCATGGGCAACCCCCTGGCCGGCATCGGCATGGACTCCAACCGCTCCCAGTTCATGGCGCGCCAGCGCATCGAAAGCCAGATCAACCTGCCGCGCCTGTTCGCCGCCATCGACGCCGACCCCGGCATCGTCGGCGCGGGCGTGGTGTACATCGACGCCGATTTCAACATCATCACCCTGCGCGAGTTCAAGCCGATCTGCAGCATCAAGCCCAAGCGCATCATCTTGCGCGAGGCGCAGAAGTACATTGCGCCGACGCAGTTTGCTCAACATGTCGTGAGCAATCCTCGAGAGTCCCGACTGATTGGCGAATCCGTAAATACCGGAATCTCCTGCTTGGGCGCTGTCATCAGTTGGGTTGCGATCGCCAGTGGAACGATTCTGGTGCCTTTCAGTGCCGGCGCCAGTTCCGTCATCGTTGTGGTGGGGTATGCGGCTGCCGGTGCAAGTTCGCTTCAGTGTTTCAACGGCATTGCTCGAACAGCGCTGGAGGTAGCCAAACCTGAGGTAAAGGATTGGCTCGACAGTGAAGGTTGGTATCAGAATGCTTCCATTGTGCTGGACGCAGTATCACTGGCAGGCGTGGGCGCTTCGGCCCTGACGACGGTCAAGCTGGTCAGTGCCGCCAAAGCATCGACGGGTAAGAGCCTGCGTGACGTGCTTCGCGGGTTGAATCGACAGGAAAGATCCAAGCTCACGAAAGAGCTACTGAGCATCAACCATCCTAGCTTGAGCGCAAAAATGCTCAAGTTGAAGCAGGCGTCGGGTGAACTCACCAAGCGTTTCACCCCTGCGCAGCTCAAGCACAGCACCACTACCCAGATCAAAGAAGTCCTGGGCGCCAGCGTAGGGTTTGGCGGGAGCGCGTACTCCGGAAACGTCAACACCATTGCGATAGGGGTGTACGAGGAAATAAACGAATGAACGACTTGATGACGTTGCGAGACTTTTTCAGGCATTACTTCCTGACGTTTCTGGGCGGCGTATTCGCTGCGTACTTCTCGTTGGCGTTGGCTGTGGCGCTGGCGTTCGTCACCTATTTTCGGGATGTGCCGATGGCTCAAGTGGGGCTCAAGATCATAGTGGTCGGGGCGCTGCTCATTCTGTTGACGGTCCATAGCAACTTTATGATTTTGCGGGGGCGACCCTCCTGGGTATGGGTGATGGTCGGTATCTACGTCGCCTGTCTACTGTTTGTATTTCCAATGGTTCAGTATCAGCCTCATAAAGTTCTCTATGGGTTGGCGCTGTTATTCCCATCCCTCGGACTGTTGACACTTAACAGCAAGGTTCAACGAGAGATGCGTACAAAACTCGTTGGAATCCGCCGCCTGCGCCAAGCCGTCATTGCACAACGCAAAGCTCACTGACTGGGTAGATTCACCACCTACGTTCGCACGTGCGCCACAAATATGTGCAACCCTCGCACCACGGCACCTGCGATGGCGCCGTTTTGGTGCTGTACTGCACCGGGTCTTACGATAAAGCGCAATGACCGCCGCAGTGGCATAAGTCTTGCGCGCGTTGTGTCCATGCCCTGGCTCGCAGGAGGCCGCCGTGTCGATTCATGTCGCGTTGCACCATGTTACGCATTACCGCTATGACCGGGCTGTCGAACTCGGCCCGCAGATCGTGCGTTTGCGCCCGGCTGCTCATAGCCGCACGCGGATTTTGTCCTACGCGCTGAAAGTGCTGCCCGAGCAGCACTTCATCAATTGGCAGCAAGACCCCCAAGGCAACTACCTGGCGCGCCTGGTGTTCCCGGAAAAGACCGATGAACTGCGGATCGAAGTGGACCTGGTCGCTGAGATGGCAGTCTTCAACCCGTTCGACTTCTTTCTCGAACCCTATGCCGAAAAAATCCCCTTCAGCTACGCCGCCGATGAGCAGCGTGAGCTGGCGCCATATCTGGAAACCCTGCCGCTGACGCCGAAGTTTGCTGCCTACCTGGCCGGCATCGACCGCACGCCGTTGCCCGCCGTGGACTTCCTGGTGGGGCTCAACCAGCGCCTGGCCAATGACATTGGCTACCTGATCCGCATGGAACCGGGCGTGCAAACCCCGGAGTTCACCCTGGACAACGCCTCCGGCTCCTGCCGTGACTCGGCCTGGCTGCTGGTGCAATTGCTGCGCAACCTGGGGTTGGCGGCGCGGTTTGTCTCCGGTTATCTGATCCAGCTCACCGCCGACGTCAAAGCTCTCGACGGCCCGTCCGGCACAGAGGTGGACTTCACTGACCTGCACGCCTGGTGCGAAGTGTATTTGCCCGGCGCGGGCTGGATTGGCCTGGATGCCACCTCCGGGCTGTTCGCCGGTGAAGGGCATATCCCGTTGGCCTGTAGTCCTGATCCATCGTCTGCCGCGCCAATCAGTGGTTTGGTGGAACCGTGCGAGTGCGAATTCACCCACGAAATGTCGGTAGAGCGCATTTGGGAAGCCCCGCGGGTGACCAAGCCCTACACCGAAGAGCAGTGGCTGGCGATTCAGGCGCTGGGCCGGCAGATCGATGGCGACCTGCTCAAGGACGACGTGCGCCTGACCATGGGCGGCGAGCCGACTTTCGTATCCATCGACGACCCCGACGGCGCAGAGTGGAACACCGCAGCCCTTGGCCCGGACAAACGTCGCCTGTCCGCCGAGCTGTTCCAGCGCATGCGCAAGCACTACGCGCCCAAAGGCCTGGTGCATTTTGGCCAGGGCAAGTGGTACCCCGGCGAGCAACTGCCGCGCTGGTCGCTCAACTGTTACTGGCGTCGAGACGGTGTGCCGATCTGGCACAACAGCGCGCTGATTGCCGATGAGCAAGAGGACTACGGTGCGGATGGCGTGATGGCCGGGCGTTTCCTGGCCAGTGTGGCCGAGCGCCTCAAGTTGCCGGCGCGTTTTGTGTTCCCGGCCTTTGAAGACAATTTTTACTACCTGTGGCGTGAAGGTGCGTTGCCACAGAACGTCACCGCCCAAGACCCTCGTTTGAGTGATGACCTGGAACGTGAACGCCTACGCAAAGTGTTCAGCCAGGGCCTGGATAAAATCATCGGCCAAGTGTTGCCGCTGGCGCGCACCGCCGCCAATGACCGCTGGCAGAGCGGGCGCTGGTACCTGCGCGATAATCACTGCCGCCTGGTGCCGGGCGATTCGCCATTAGGCTATCGCCTGCCACTGGCCTCGCAGCCGTGGGTGACGGCGGCGGAGTATCCGTTCGTGCATCCCACCGATCCCAATCAGGATCAACCGCAGCTGCCGACCACCGCGCAACTGCAAAGCCCCGGCGAACCCGCGTCGAGCGAGGACCGTGTGCCAGAGGTGGATGAATCCGCCGACTGGCTGACCCGTACCGCGCTGTGTGCCGAAGCCCGTGAAGGGCGGCTGTACCTGTTTATGCCGCCCCTGGAGCGCGTCGAGGATTACCTGGAGTTGGTGGCCGCCATCGAAGCCACCGCTGAAGAGCTGCACTGCCCGGTGCTGCTGGAAGGCTACGAGCCGCCGTTCGATATGCGCCTGAGCAACTTCCGGGTCACGCCGGACCCAGGCGTGATTGAGGTCAATGTGCAGCCGTCTGCGACCTGGGATGAGTTGGTCGAGCGCACCGAGTTTCTCTACGAAGAGGCTCGCCAGACTCGCCTGACCACCGAAAAATTCATGATCGACGGCCGCCACACCGGCACCGGCGGCGGTAACCACTTTGTGCTCGGCGGCGCCACGCCCAAGGATTCGCCGTTCCTGCGCCGCCCCGATTTGCTGCGCAGCCTGATCAGCTATTGGCATAACCACCCATCGTTGTCCTACCTGTTCTCCGGCCTGTTTATCGGCCCGACCTCCCAGGCGCCGCGGGTGGATGAAGCGCGCAACGATGCGCTGTATGAGCTGGAAATCGCCTTCGCACAAATGCCCGAGCCGGGTGAAGAATGCCCGCCATGGCTGGTGGATCGCCTGCTGCGTAACCTGCTGATCGACGTGACGGGCAATACCCACCGCGCCGAATTCTGTGTCGACAAGCTGTACTCGCCCGACGGCGCTACTGGCCGCCTGGGCCTGCTGGAGCTGCGCGCCTTTGAAATGCCGCCCCATGCGCGCATGAGCCTGACCCAGCAATTGTTGCTGCGGGCGCTGGTGGCGCGGTTCTGGCGTGAGCCTTACGCGCCGCCGAAACTGGCGCGCTGGGGCACCGAGTTGCATGACCGTTTCCTGCTGCCGCATTTTATCGAGCAGGACTTTGCCGACGTGATCGTCGAACTCAACGCCGCCGGTTACCCGCTGCGCGCCGAATGGTTCGCCGCCCATCTGGAGTTTCGTTTCCCCAAGGTCGGCGATTACGCCGTCAGCGGTATCGAGCTGGAACTGCGCCAGGCCCTGGAACCCTGGCACGTGCTGGGCGAGGAGGGCGCAGTAGGCGGCACGGTGCGTTATGTGGATTCGTCCCTGGAGCGCCTGCAAGTGAAGTTGAGCGGGTTGCCACCGCAACGCTATCTGCTGACCTGCAATGGCATCCCGGTGCCGCTGCAACCCACCGGGCGCGTCGGCGAGTTTGTCGCGGGCGTGCGTTACCGCGCCTGGCAACCGGCCAACTGTCTGCAACCGACCATCCCGGTGCACGCGCCGTTGGTGTTTGACCTGCTCGACACCTGGATGCAACGCTCGTTGGGCGGTTGCCAGTACCACGTCGCGCATCCGGGCGGACGCAATTACGACAGCTTGCCGGTGAATGCCAACGGCGCTGAGAGCCGGCGGCAGGAGCGGTTTTTCCGCTTGGGGCATACGCCTGGAAAACTGCCGGTGCCAAACCTGGAGATTAATGACGAGCTGCCGATGACTCTGGATCTACGACGTTTCTCCAATAAAAAAGACTGAATGCGATTTCACTGTGCCCTGGGCTTTTGTGGTGAGCGAGCTTGCCTCGCGCGGGGCAAGCCCGCTCACCACAAAAGCCCGGCGACCACAGGGGATTTGCAGTGTTTGTTGAGTTAATCTGAGCCCCTTTGCCTCTGCCGAGCGTTCCATGTCCGACTTGCTCGACCGTTACCCGCTGACTGCGGGCACTTATCACGAACTGCTGGATGGCAGTGGCGCGGTGCGTGCCCATTGGCAGCGCCTGCTTGATCACCTGCAACGCAGCACCCCCGCGCAACTGGCCCAGCGCCAGGCGCTGCTGACGCGGCAGATCCAGGAAAACGGCGTGACCTACAACGTCTACGCCGATCCCAAGGGCGCCGATCGTCCGTGGGAACTGGACCTGCTGCCCCATGTGCTGGCCGCCGATGAGTGGCAGCACCTGTCGGCCGGTATCGCCCAGCGGGCACGCCTGCTCAATGCGGTGCTCGCCGATCTGTATGGCCCGCAACGCTTGATCAAGGAAGGCCTGCTGCCGGCGGAGCTGGTGTTCGGGCATAACAATTTCCTCTGGCCGTGCCAGGGTATCCAGCCACCCGACGGTGCCTTCCTGCACCTGTACGCGGTGGACCTGGCGCGCACACCGGATGGGCGTTGGTGGGTGACGGCCGATCGTACCCAGGCGCCGTCGGGCGCCGGCTATGCGCTGGAAAACCGCACCATCGTGTCCCGCGCCTTCCCGGACTTGTACCGCGACTTGCAGGTGCAGCACCTCACCGGCTTCTTCCGCACGCTCCAGGAAACCCTGGCCCGCCAGGCTCCCGGCGATGACCAGCCACCGCTGATCGTGCTGCTCACGCCTGGCCGTTTCAACGAAAGCTATTTCGAACACCTCTACCTCGCGCGCCAGCTCGGCTACCCGCTGGTGGAAGGCGGCGACCTCACCGTGCGCGACAGCACCGTGTTCCTCAAGACGCTCAGCGGCCTGCGCCGAGTGCACGCGATCATGCGGCGCCTGGACGATGACTTCTGTGACCCGCTGGAACTGCGCACCGACTCGGCCCTCGGCGTGCCGGGCCTGCTGGATGCCGTGCGCCAGGGTAATGTGCTGGTGGCCAATGCCCTGGGCAGCGGCGTGCTGGAATCCCCTGGGTTGCTCGGCTTTTTGCCGAAGATCAACGAATTCCTGTTCGGCGAAACACTGATCCTGCCGTCCATCGCCACCTGGTGGTGCGGCGAAGCGCCGGTGCTCGCCGAAGCCTTGGAGAAACTGCCGGAGCTGCTGATCAAACCCGCGTTCCCCTCGCAGAGTTTCGCCCCGGTATTCGGTCGCGATCTGAACGATGAACAACGCGACGCCCTGGCCGAACGCATGCGGGCGCGGCCATACGCCTATGTCGCCCAGGAGCTGGCGCAACTGTCCCAGGCGCCGGTGTGGCACACCGTGGATGACCACCTGCAGCACCGCGCCATCGGCATGCGTGTGTACGCGGTGGCCAGTGACGAGGGCTATCGCGTATTGCCCGGTGGCCTGACCCGCGTGGCCGCCGAGGCCGATGCCGAAGTGGTGTCGATGCAGCGCGGCGGTGCGAGCAAGGACACCTGGGTACTCGGCGAGCGCGCCGCCGGTGGCGAGCAGTGGCGTGCCCAGCGCACGATTGGTGCCCACGACCTGGTGCGCCGCGATCCTTATCTGCCGTCACGGGTGGTGGAAAACCTGTTCTGGTTTGGCCGTTATTGCGAGCGCTGCGATAACAGCGCGCGCTGGTTGCGTATCGTGCTGGCGCGTTACGTCGACGGCGACGATCCCTTGGCGTTGCAGGCGGCGGTGGAGTTGGGCGAAAACCTGCGCCTGCTGCCCGAAGAGGGCGAATTGCCTGAGCGTCTGCTTGGCGCATTGCTCGGCGACGACTGGCCATCGAGCCTGCGTGCCAACCTGCAACGCTTGCAGTGGGCGGCGTCCCAGGTGCGCGGCAAGTTGTCCCGCGAGAACTGGCAGGCGCTGGTGGAGCTGCAACGCGAAGCCATGGAGCTGGAACGTGAAGCGCCGGACTTTGGCGAGTTACTCGATTTTC
Organism: Pseudomonas sp. 2822-17; assembly: GCF_002742485.1. Classification (NCBI taxonomy): domain Bacteria; kingdom Pseudomonadati; phylum Pseudomonadota; class Gammaproteobacteria; order Pseudomonadales; family Pseudomonadaceae; genus Pseudomonas; species Pseudomonas sp. 2822-17. The sequence continues at coordinate 137,439 of NZ_LJRZ01000300.1, read as the reverse complement.
TCAACCGCCTGGTGATGTCCCTGGCGGCGCTGTCCGGCTTTGCCCTGGACGACATGACCCGTGACGAAGGCTGGCGTTTCCTGATGATGGGGCGGCGCATCGAGCGCCTGCAGTTCTTGAGCAGTAGCCTGGCAGCGTTCCTGCGGGGTATGGCGGTGTTCGATCAGGCGGGGCTGGAGTGGTTGCTGGAACTGGGTAACAGCAGCATCACCTACCGCTCGCGCTACCTGGCGGTGCCGCAATTGATCCCCGTGCTCGACCTGCTGCTGTTGGATGAGCAGAACCCTCATGCGGTGCTGTTCCAGCTCAAGCTGGTCAGCCGCACCGTGCGTCGCCTTAATGACGACTTCGGTGTCCCACGGGAAACCGGGCTGGCGCCCTTGGTGGAGCGTTTGGCGCGTTTCGACCTGGGCTGCCTGGAGAACCCGCTGTTTGGCGAGTCCGGCGTACGTGCCGCCTTGGACGGTTTGGCCGACCTGCTGCAAGCGGTGGCCGACGAAAGCGGTCAAGTGTCGGATCGCCTGGCCCTGCGCCATTTTGCCCATGTGGATGATGTCAGCCAGCAAACGGTGTCGGTGTAATGAGCGCGCGCTATCAGATTTTTCACGATACCCACTACCACTACGACAGCCCGGTGTCCCTGGCCCAGCAGTTGGCGCACTTATGGCCACGGCCCTGTGCCTGGCAGCGCTGTACCTCGCAGCAACTGGATATCAGCCCGGAGCCGACCTCGCGCCGCGATGAGCTGGACGTGTACGGCAACCCGATCACTCGCCTGGCGTTCGAACGGCCCCATGATGAACTACTGGTCAACGCCGGGCTGACCGTGGAAGTACTGGCGCGGCCCGCGCTGGATTTCCAGCGTTCACCGGCCTGGGATCAGACCCGTGACAGCCTGACCTACAGCAGCCAGCCGATGAAGGCTGAGCGAATCGAAGCCTGTCGGTATCGCTTTGAATCGCCCTACGTGCACCTGAAAAAAACCTTCGTCGAGTTCTCCGAAAGTTGCTTCCCGCCCGGTGAGCCGTTGCTGTTGGGCGTGCAGGCGTTGATGGAAAAGATCTTCAGCGAATTCACTTTCGATGCCGAAGCCACCCAGGTCGCCACTCCGCTGGTGGAAGTGCTGGAGCGCCGTCGTGGCGTGTGCCAGGACTTCGCCCACCTGATGCTTGCCTGCCTGCGCTCGCGGGGGCTGGCGGCGCGGTATGTCAGCGGTTACCTGCTCACCCAGCCACCGCCCGGCCAGCCACGGCTGATCGGCGCCGATGCGTCCCATGCGTGGGTCTCGGTGTTTTGCCCGGTGTCAGGCTGGGTCGATTTTGATCCGACGAACAATGTGCAGCCGGCACTGGAGCACATCACCCTGGCCTGGGGCCGGGACTTTTCCGATGTGTCGCCGTTGCGTGGGGTGATTCTGGGGGGAGGGAGCCATGACCCGGAGGTGCGGGTGACGGTAATGCCGCTGGAGTAGCGGTTGAGGAGGGTGAGCAGGGTGGGCCTGCTCACCACAAAAGAAATTATTCAGCCGGATCCTTTGGTGTTTCAGTCTCGTCGCTCGTTTCTTCAGCATCGACGTCCGGGTTCAGTGCGCCGGCTTCTTCGTCTGCAGCGGCTTTCTTGCGTTGCAGTTTTTCCTCTTTCTTCTGTTCCTTGGCCAAGTCTCTCTGACGTTTGGCGAAGGAGTAATTAGGTTTGGCCATGGGCGATCCTCTAGGGTCGAAGGTGAGGGTGGCGGCGCGCAGCTGCCTTGGGTCGCTATGGTAGCAGCTTAGCAGCGCGCTTTGCCTTCACTTACCGCAGGCGTACGCGGCCAGCAGGCCGTTGAACAGGTGATTGAGGCGCATGGTTCGGACTCCAGTGGGTGATGGGCCGATCATAGGGAGGTACTGCGACTTTGGCTGGTAGATTGTGTTGATAAGTCTGATAGCCTAAAGTTGTATACAATCTGTTGATTCAGATCATAAGAATTCAAGCCTGTTTGATGCACCCTTATCGCAATCCGCGTTTTTTAAACCCTGCCTTGGAGATTCACATGTTTGCCAAACTCGTTGCTGTTTCCCTGCTGACTCTGGCGAGCGGCCAGTTGCTTGCCGCAGAGTGCAAGGTCACCGTCGACTCCACTGACCAGATGTCCTTCAATACCAAGGAAGTCGTGATCGACAAGAGCTGCAAGACGTTCACTGTCGAACTGACTCACTCCGGCAACCTGCCAAAAAACGTCATGGGGCATAACTGGGTGCTGACCACTGCCGCCAACATGCAACCCGTTGCCACTGAAGGCATGGCCGCTGGCATCGACAAAAACTACCTGAAAGAAGGTGACGACCGCATCATCGCCCACACCAAGATCATCGGTGCCGGCGAGAAAGATTCGGTGACGTTCGATGTGTCGAAGCTGGCAGCCGGGACCAACTACGCGTTCTTCTGCTCGTTCCCAGGCCACATCTCGATGATGAAAGGCACGGTGGTCGTCAAGTAAGACCGCGTTATCGTTCATCGGGGGCAAGTCGAATCGTCGCACCGCCCCTCCCACATTGGATCGCATTTCAAAAGGTGGGAGGGGGCTTGCCCCCGATGACTATCTGACAGTCACTACAATACTGCCTGGCTCACCTCAAGGCGCAAACGGCATCACCCGCTTGTGCTCAGTCTTGCGATACGTCTCGCAGATAATCCTGAACGCTTCCTCGCGCACCGCTTCACCGTGCAGGAACGCGTCAATCTCCGCATAGGTCACGCCATGTGACGCTTCATCCGGCTTGCCTGGCGACAGGTCTTCGAGGTCGGCAGTCGGGATCTTCTCCACCAACGATTCCGGCGCGCCAAAGTGCCGTGCAATCGCACGCACCTGGTTCTTCACCAGCCCGCTCAAAGGCGCCAGGTCGCACGCACCGTCACCGAACTTGGTGAAAAAGCCCATCACCGCTTCCGCCGCGTGGTCGGTGCCGATCACCAGGCCACCGGCCGCGCCGGCGATGGTGTATTGCGCCACCATGCGCATGCGCGCCTTGGTGTTGCCCAGTACGAAATCGCGGGACACCGCCGCCTTGCCTTCGAACGCAGCCACTTCACTGGCCAGGGCTTTCACCGCCGGGCCGATGTTCACGGTGTGGCGCTCGTCCGGCTCGATAAAGTCCACCGAGGCCTGGGCGTCGATTTCGTCGAACTGGGTGTAGTAGGGCAGGCGCACCGCGATAAAACGGTAAGCCTTGTCACCGGTGCTGGCGCGCAGTTCCTGCATCGCACGTTGGGCCAACAGGCCGGCGGTCAGGGAATCGACGCCGCCGCTGATGCCCAGTACCAAAGCCTTGAGCCCGGAGTTGCGCAGGCAATCCTGGATAAAAGCCACGCGGCGGGCCACTTCGGCCTCAAGGCTGGCCTGGTCGTTGAACGGCGCTTGCACCTTGAGTTGCTGCGCAATCTCACGCTGTACGGCTTGCATGATTCACTCCTTGCTGGAAATGGCAGGTACTTTGAAAACATGACGCAAATAGGCGACAAAATTCGGATCGGTGCAGTGGGTCTTGCCCGCTTCATCGGAGATCTTGGCGACGGGCTGGCCATTGCACGCGGTCATTTTAAGCACGATGCTCATCGGTTCCACCCCCGGGATATCGCAGGTCAGGTTGGTGCCGATGCCGAAGCTCACATTAATACGACCGCGCAGCGCCCGGAAAATCTCCAGGGCCTTGGGCAGCGACAGGCTGTCGGAGAACACCAGGGTCTTGCTCATCGGCTCGATCCCCAGTTTGTGGTAGTGGGCGATGGCTTTTTCGGCCCATTGCACCGGGTCACCGGAGTCGTGGCGCAGGCCGTCGAACAGCTTGGCGAAGTACAAGTCGAAGTCGCCGAGGAACGCATCGGTCGTGATGCAGTCGGTCAGGGCGATGCCCAGAAGGCCCCGGTATTCGCGGACCCAGCAATCGAGGGCGGCGATCTGGCTGTCGATCAGGCGCGGGCCGAGTTGCTGGTGGGCCATGATCCATTCGTGGGCCATGGTGCCCAGGGGCTTCATGTCCAGCTCGCGGGCCAGATGCACGTTGCTGGTGCCGACGAAGCGTCCTGGGAAGTCATGCTTGAGCACGGTGACCACTTCTTCCTGCACCCGGTACGAGAAGCGCCGGCGCGTGCCGAAGTCGGCCACTTGCAGTTCCGACAGTTCCTCGCTGCTGGCATTCGCCGTCAGCCAGTCGAACTTGCGGTACAGCTGCTCGCGGGCCTGTTCGAGGATCACGGTCTGGTAGCGGTAGCGGTTACGCACTTCGCTGACGATGGCCAGCATCGGCACTTCAAACAGGATCACATGCAGCCACGGGCCGCGCAGGCGGATAAACAACTCGCCGTTTTCGATGCCGGTCTGCACATAACGCAGGTTGAAGCGGAACAGCCCGAGGAAACGCAGGAAGTCCGGCTTCATAAAACTGATGCGTTCCAGGAAGCCCAATTGGTCCGGGCTCAGGCTCAGCTCGGCGAGGCGCTCGATCTGGTAGCGGATCTCCGCCAGGTAGGGGCGCAGGTCTTCACTGTTACGGCAACGAAACTCCCATTCAACTTCCACGTTCGGGTAGTTGTGCAGCACCGCCTGCATCATGGTCAGCTTGTAGAAGTCGGTGTCGAGCAGGTTCTGCACGATGCGATCGGCAAACACACTCTCGCTCATAACGGGAATCTCCAGACGGGTCGGCGTTGGGCGCCGGCCTTTACGCACAATTAAGGAAGGGGGCTAGTGGCGCATAGACCCGTGGGGTTTTGCCAGTGATTTTTTTGGGTGTGGCTACTGGCCTCATCGGGGGCAAGCCCCCTCCCACACTTGGAATGCATTCCAAATGTGGGAGGGGGCTTGCCCCCGATGGCTATCTTTCAGGCACTAAATAACCTGCTCCATCATCCACTTCACAAAATCGCGCACCTTGGGCACCTCTGCCGAATGCTCCGGATACGCCAGGTAATACGCATCCTGGCTCGGCATCGCATGCTGCCAGGGAATCACCAGCTTGCCATCGGCCAATTCCTCTTCCACCAAAAACCGCGGCAACAACGCCACGCCACAGCCGACCTGCGCTGCACGAATGCACATATAAAAGGTGTCAAAACGCGGCCCGTGGTAGCTGTGTTCAGTCTGGTAACCCTGGCTGGCGAACCAGTCATGCCAGCCCTGGGGGCGCGAGGCGTTTTGCAGCAGCACCAGTTCGCTCAGTTGCGTGGGGTCGGTGAAGGGCTTGGTGGGCAGGCTCTCGGGTGCGCACACCGGCACCAGTTCTTCACTGAACAGCTTCAGGCTCTCGGTGCCGGGGCGTGCGCCCTGGCCGAAGTAGAAGGCCAGGTCGGCCTTGCCTTGCAGCAGTTCGTCCGGCTCCTGCTCGTTGCACAGGTCCAGATGGATCTGCGGGTGACGCAGCCGCCAGCCCTTGAGGCGCGGCACCAGCCAGCGCGCGCCGAAAGTGTAGGGCGTGGACACGCGCAACACTTCGGTCTCGCCGCCGTAGGAGCGCAGGTAATGGGTGGACATCTCCACTTGCGTGAGGATCTTGCGCACTTCCACCAGGTACAGGTCGCCTGCCGGGGTCATCTGCAGGCGGCGACGCACGCGGCGAAACAGCAGGTGTTGCAGCAGTTCTTCCAGCTGCGCCACTTGCTTGCTGACCGCGCTCTGCGTGAGGTTCAGCTCTTCGGCGGCGCGGGTGAAGCTCAGGTGGCGGGTGGCGGCTTCGAAACACTGCAGGGCGGTGATCGAGGGCAAATGTCTTTTGTTCAGCACGGCGTGCCTCTTTTTATGCTTTGCATGAATAAACGGAATGATATCTCGCCTAATCGTCGTTTGTTGGCAAGTCTTGGGCCAGCTACAAATAAGGCCTGGATCGCCGTGCGTGGCGCGGTGCGATTTTTTGTCTGCAGATTGAAGGAGTGACCCATGGTTGCCGCATTGCTTGATCGTCTCGGGGTAAACCCGGCGCTGTACCAGGCGGGTAAACAGCCCGTGCATTCGCCGATTGATGGCAGCCGCATCGGCAGTGTGCACTGGGAAGGTGCCGCCGAGGTGGAGCAACAGGTCAGTCGCGCCGAGCATGCATTCGACGCCTGGCGCAAAGTGCCGGCGCCGCGTCGGGGTGAGCTGGTGCGTCAATTCGGCGACGTGCTGCGCGAATACAAGGCCGACCTGGGCGAGTTGGTGTCCTGGGAAGCGGGCAAGATCACTCAGGAAGGCCTGGGTGAAGTGCAGGAAATGATCGACATCTGCGACTTCGCCGTCGGCCTGTCGCGCCAGCTGTACGGCTTGACCATCGCCTCCGAACGCCCGGGCCACCACATGCGTGAAACCTGGCACCCGCTGGGCGTGGTCGGCGTAATCAGCGCTTTCAACTTCCCCGTTGCGGTGTGGGCGTGGAACACCACTCTGGCGTTGGTGTGCGGCAACGCCGTGATCTGGAAACCCTCGGAAAAGACCCCGCTCACCGCCCTGGCGTGCCAGGCGCTGTTCGAGCGCGTGCTGAAGAAATTCGACGGTGCCCCTGAGTATTTGAGCCAAGTGATCATCGGTGGCCGCGATTCCGGCGCCGCGCTGGTGGATGACCCGCGTGTCGCGCTGATCAGCGCCACCGGCAGCACGCGCATGGGGCGCGAAGTGGCGCCTAAAGTCGCCGCACGTTTTGCCCGCAGCATCCTCGAACTGGGCGGCAACAACGCCATGATCCTCGGCCCAAGCGCCGACCTGGACATGGCCGTGCGCGCCATTCTGTTCAGCGCCGTCGGCACCGCCGGCCAGCGTTGCACCACCCTGCGCCGCCTGATCGCCCATGAGTCGGTCAAGGCAGAGATCGTCACCCGCCTCAAGGCCGCGTATTCCAAAGTGCGCATCGGCCACCCGCTGGAAGGCAACCTGATCGGCCCGCTGATCGACAAACACGGCTTCGATAATATGCAGGACGCCCTGGAGCAGGCCTTGAGCGAAGGCGGCAAGGTGTTCGGCGGCAAGCGCCAGTTGGAAGATAAATTCCCCAACGCCTACTACGTGTCGCCGGCGATTGTGGAAATGCCCGAGCAAAGCGACGTGGTGTGCACCGAAACCTTCGCGCCGATCCTCTACGTGGTTGGCTACAGCGATTTCGCCGAAGCCCTGCGCCTGAACAACGCCGTGCCTCAAGGCCTGTCGTCGTGCATCTTCACCACGGACGTGCGCGAGGCCGAGCAATTCATGTCGGCCGTGGGCAGTGACTGTGGCATCGCCAACGTCAACATCGGCCCGAGCGGCGCAGAGATTGGCGGCGCGTTTGGCGGCGAGAAAGAGACCGGTGGCGGGCGTGAGTCGGGTTCGGATGCGTGGCGTGGGTATATGCGTCGGCAGACCAACACCGTGAATTACTCGCTGGAATTGCCGCTGGCCCAGGGCATTACCTTCGACTAAACCACTGTCGAAACGCGGTTAAAAATGTGGGAGGGGGCAAGCCCCCTCCCACATGTGACCGCATTGCACATCAAGATTGTTGTTTGTTAGGTCTCACCGGAGTCTGGCAATGGCACTACGCGAAACATGTTTGTGGGAACACCTCACCCCCAGCCGGCCGGATCGCGCCGCGCTCAAGGGCGAGTTGAAAGTGGACGTGTGCGTGATCGGCGCCGGTATTACCGGACTTTCGGCCGCCATTCACCTGCTGGAGCAGGGCAAAAGCGTCGCCGTGCTGGAAGCCCATCGCACCGGCCACGGCGGTTCAGGTCGTAACGTCGGGTTGGTGAACGCCGGGTTGTGGATCCCGCCGGATGACATCGAGGCCGGTTTCGGCGAAGCGGTGGGCAGTCAGCTCAATCGCATGCTTGGCGCAGCACCTTCGCTGGTGTTCAGCCTGATCGACAAATACAACATCGATTGCCAACTGCGCCGCGAGGGCACCTTGCACATGGCGCACAACGCCCGTGGCGAGGCGGATTTGCGCAGTCGTGAAGAACAATGGAAACGCCGCGGCGCGCTGGTCGAGCTGCTCACCGGCCAGGCCTGCGAGCACGCCACCGGCACTAAAAAGATCGCCGCCGCCTTGCTGGATCGGCGGGCGGGTACCTTGAACCCGATGGCCTACACCTCTGGGTTGGCCAATGCTGCGGTCGGGCTTGGTGGGCAACTGTTCGATCATTCGCCGGCCACCCAATTGGAACGCCAGGGTGCGCAGTGGTCGGTGCAGACCCAGCACGGTGCAGTGCAGGCAGCGCAGGTGGTGATTGCCTCCAATGCCTACACCGAAGGCGAATGGACCGAGCTGCGGCGTAACTTTTTCCCCGGTTATTACTACCAGGTCGCCTCGGCCCCGCTCACCGATGACGCCGCCCGGCAGATACTCCCCGGCGGCCAGGGTTCGTGGGACACGCGCCAGGTCTTGAGCAGCATCCGCCGCGATGCCGAGGGTCGTTTGTTGCTTGGCAGCCTGGGCAATGGCAACCAGAAACCGGCGTGGTTTCTCAAGGCGTGGGCCGATCGGGTGCAGCAGCACTACTTCCCCTACCTCAAATCGGTGCAGTGGGAGTTCACCTGGACCGGCTGCATCGCCTTCACTCCCGATCACCTGATGCGCTTGTTCGAACCGGCCCCTGGCCTGGTCGCCGTCACCGGCTATAACGGGCGTGGCGTGACCACCGGCAGTGTGGTCGGCAAGGCGTTCGCCGACTACTTGTGTCACCAGGATCCCCAGGCCCTGCCGATTCCCTTCGCGCCGATGCAACCGCTGGCCGGCGTGGGCTTGCGCAGTTGCCTGTATGAGGCTGGGTTCTCGCTGTATCACGCCGGGCAATGCCTGAGGATCGTGATCTGATCAGCGAAATACCGCTCAGAAGCCTGCATTTTCTTAGCCGGCTACTAATCTGTATTGGTGCAGGTCGTAGCAGTTGCGCACTGTAAATGTGCAGTTCCGTTACGCATGCTGTTACAGGTGCAGGGGCTGCGGTTTATCCATCCGGTTGCAGGTGGCACCTGCCAGGGTTGTACTTTTTAAGGGGGTTGGTTGCACCTCTGTAGGCTAGACGGTTGCACGTGCTGGCGAGTCGAGTCGAAACGCCAGTAATAACAATGACACGGTGTCTTTTTGAAGAATAAAAACGTAATGGCACGGGGCTTGCTCTGAGCTTTCAGTGAAAAGTTTGAATGCAAGTTGTCGTGCCAAAAATCAAAAATATCGGAGCACCACTCATGTCCCAGACGTTTTACAAGAAAGGTTTTCTGGCCCTCGCCGTTGCAGCGGCGCTGGGTGTTTCTACGTTTGTTCAAGCTGATGTGAAGATTGGCGTAGCGGGGCCCATGACGGGCGCCAACGCCGCTTTCGGTGAGCAGTACATGAAGGGTGCCCAAGCGGCAGCCGATACGATCAACAAGGCTGGCGGCATCAACGGCGAGAAAATCGTGCTGGTTGCCGGTGACGATGCGTGTGAGCCAAAACAAGCCGTGGCCGTGGCCAACCGCCTGGCTGACCAGGACAAAGTGATCGGCGTGGTCGGGCACTTCTGCTCGTCCAACACCATCCCAGCCTCCGAGGTGTATGACGAAGCGGGCATCATCGCTATCACCCCAGGCTCCACCAACCCACAAGTCACCGAACGCGGCCTGGGCGCCATGTTCCGCATGTGCGGGCGTGACGACCAGCAGGGCATCGTCGCCGGCGACTACATCGTCGATGTGCTCAAGGGCAAGAAAGTCGCGGTCATCAATGACAAGGACACCTACGGCAAAGGCCTGGCCGACGCCACCGCTGCCCAGTTGACCAAGCGCGGCGTCAAGCCGGTGCTCGAAGAAGGCCTGACCCGTGGCGAGAAAGACTTCAGCGCCCTGGTGACCAAGATCCGTTCCACCGGCGCGGACGTCGTGTACTTCGGCGGCCTGCACCCGGAAGCCGGCCCGCTGGTTCGCCAGATCCGTGAAGCCGGCCTCAAGGACGTCAAGTTCATGTCCGATGACGGCATCGTGACTGACGAACTGGTGGCCACCGCTGGCGGCAAGCAGTACGTCGATGGCGTGTACATGACCTTCGGCGCCGACCCGCGCCTGCTGCCGGACAGCAAGGCTGTGGTGGAAGAGTTCCGCAAGAACGGCACCGAGCCCGAAGGCTACACCCTGTACGCCTACGCATCGGTCCAGGCCCTGGCTGCCGGCTTCAACGGTGCCAAGTCCAACAAAGGCGAAGACGCCGCCAAATGGCTCAAGGCCAACCCGGTCCAGACCGTGATGGGCAAGAAGGAATGGGACGGTAAAGGCGACCTGAAAATCTCCGACTACGTGGTTTACCAGTGGGATAAAGAAGGCAAGTACCACCAGTTGGAAAAGCAGAAGTAATCCATGTGGGAGGGGGCTTGCCCCCGATGCGGTGGGTCTGTTGAACAACTGTTGACTGACACTCCGCTATCGGGGGCAAGCCACCTCCCACAAGAGGACCGTGTTCTGATCGAGATCTGTCTTTTCCTCCAGAAGCGCCGCACACCCACCGGTGTGCAGGTGCTCACCGCGTGAGATTGCGTTATGGATGGTATTTTCCTGCAGCAACTGGTCAACGGCCTGACCCTCGGGTCGGTCTATGGCCTGATCGCCATCGGCTACACAATGGTCTATGGCATCATTGGCATGATCAACTTCGCCCACGGCGAGGTTTATATGATTTCCGCTTACCTCGCGGCGATCAGTCTGGCACTGCTGGCTTACTTCGGCATCGAATCCTTCCCGCTGCTCATTCTCGGCACTCTGATCTTCACCGTGGTCGTCACCGGCGTGTACGGTTGGGTCATCGAGCGTGTCGCCTATAAACCACTGCGTAACTCTACCCGTCTGGCTCCGCTGATCAGCGCCATCGGGATCTCCCTGATCCTGCAGAACTACGCGCAGATCGCCCAGGGTGCGAAACAACAAGGCATTCCAACCCTGCTGGCTGGCGCCTGGCGCGTCGACATCGGCACCGGCTTCGTGCAACTCACGTACACCAAGGTATTCATCCTCGTGGCGGCCTTCGCCGGTATGGCGTTGCTCACCTACATCATCAAGTACACCAAGCTCGGTCGCATGTGCCGCGCAACCCAGCAAGACCGCAAGATGGCTTCGATCCTGGGCATCAACACCGACCGCGTGATCTCCTACGTGTTTGTCATCGGTGCCGCCATGGCCGCATTGGCCGGCGTGCTGATCACCCTCAATTACGGCACTTTCGACTTCTATGCCGGCTTCATCATCGGCATCAAGGCATTTACCGCAGCGGTACTCGGCGGCATCGGCTCCCTGCCTGGGGCGATGTTGGGCGGGATCATCCTGGGTATTTCCGAGTCGCTGTTCTCGGGGTTGATCAACTCTGACTACAAAGACGTATTCAGTTTCTCCCTGCTGGTGGTGATTCTGATTTTCCGTCCCCAGGGCCTGCTGGGTCGCCCGCTCGTGGCTAAGGTGTAAACATGTCTGCTGCCAAACCTATCGATATCAAGAAAAGTGTCGTCGATACGATCCTTGCCGGGCTGATTTCGCTGATCGTGTTCGGTCCGATCGTCGGCGTGGTCCTCGACGGCTACAGCTTCAACCTGGAACCCGCGCGCGTGGCCATCCTGGTCGCCATCGTGATGGTCGGGCGCTTTGCCCTCAGCCTGTTCCTGCAAACCCCCAAGGGCGTGAAGATTCTGCAGGGCTTCGAGAGCAGTGGTTCCGGCGTGCATGTGCTGCCACCGGACTACAAGTCGCGGCTGCGCTGGATCATCCCGGCATTGATCGTGATCGCCATCGTGTTCCCGATCTTCGCCAACAAGTACCTGCTGACTGTGGTGATCCTCGGCCTGATCTACGTGTTGCTCGGCCTGGGCCTGAACATCGTGGTCGGCCTGGCCGGCTTGCTCGACCTGGGTTACGTGGCGTTCTACGCCATCGGCGCCTACGGCCTGGCGCTGGGTTATCAGTATCTCGGCCTGGGTTTCTGGAGCGTGCTGCCCTTGGCGGCCATCGCGGCGGCGCTGGCGGGGTGCATACTCGGCTTCCCGGTATTGCGAATGCACGGTGACTACCTGGCCATCGTGACCTTGGGTTTCGGTGAGATCATCCGTCTGGTGCTCAATAACTGGCTGTCGTTCACCGGTGGCCCTAACGGCATGCCGGTGCCTTCACCGACGTTCCTCGGCCTGGAGTTCGGGCGCAAGGCGAAGGAGGGCGGGATTCCGTTCCACGAATTCTTCGGCCTCGATTACAACCCCAACATCAAGTTCATGTTCATCTACATCGTGCTGTTCCTGGTGGTGCTGGCTGTGCTGTACATCAAGCACCGCCTGACGCGCATGCCGGTCGGCCGCGCCTGGGAAGCCCTGCGCGAAGATGAAATCGCCTGCCGCTCCATGGGTCTGAACCACGTGCTGGTCAAACTCTCGGCGTTCACCATCGGCGCTTCCACGGCGGGGTTGGCCGGGGTGTTTTTTGCCAGCTACCAGGGCTTCGTCAACCCGTCGTCGTTCACGTTCTTCGAGTCGGCGCTGATCCTGGCCATCGTGGTCCTGGGCGGCATGGGCTCGACGGTCGGCGTGGTGATCGCGGCGTTCGTGCTGACCGTGGCGCCGGAGTTGCTGCGCAGCTTCTCGGAGTACCGCGTACTGCTGTTTGGCGTGTTGATGGTGGTGATGATGATCTGGCGACCACGCGGCTTGATCCGGATCAGCCGTACCGGTGTGACCCCACGTAAAGGAGTGGCGCCATGAGCAAGGAAGTCGTCCTGTCCGTGGAACATTTGATGATGCACTTTGGTGGCATCAAGGCCTTGAGCGATGTGAGCCTCAAGGTCGAACGCAACTCGATCTTCGCCCTGATCGGCCCTAACGGCGCCGGCAAAACCACGGTGTTCAACTGCCTCACCGGGTTTTACAAAGCCAGCGGCGGCAAGATCGAACTCAACGTGCGCGGCAAGCAGACCAACGTGATCCAACTGCTGGGCGAGCGCTTCAAGGCCGTCGACTTTGTGTCGCCGAAAAGCTTCCTCAGCCGCGTGTACTACAAGATGTTCGGCGGTACCCATCTGGTCAATCGTGCAGGTTTAGCGCGGACGTTCCAGAACATTCGCCTGTTCAAGGAAATGTCGGTGCTGGAAAACCTGCTGGTGGCCCAGCACATGTGGGTCAACCGCAACATGCTCGCAGGCATCCTCAACACCAAGGGCTACCGCAAGGCCGAAAGTGACGCGCTGGATTGCGCGTTCTACTGGCTCGAAGTCGTCGACCTGGTGGACTGCGCCAACCGCCTGGCCGGTGAGCTTTCCTACGGCCAGCAGCGCCGCCTGGAAATCGCCCGCGCCATGTGCACCCGGCCGCAGATCATCTGCCTGGACGAACCCGCCGCGGGCCTCAACCCCCAGGAAACCGAAGCCCTCAGCGCGATGATTCGCCTGCTGCGCGACGAACACGACCTCACGGTGGTGCTGATCGAACACGACATGGGCATGGTAATGAGTATTTCCGACCACATCGTGGTGCTGGACCACGGCAACGTAATCGCCGAGGGCGGGCCGGAAGCGATCCGCAACGACCCGAAAGTGATTGCCGCTTACCTGGGCGCCGACGAAGAGGAGCTGGTATGAGCGGGCCTATCCTCGAAATGAAAGACCTGGACGTGTTCTACGGCCCGATCCAGGCCCTGAAAAAAGTCTCGCTGCACATCAATGAAGGCGAAACCGTCAGCCTGATCGGCTCCAACGGCGCGGGTAAGTCCACGCTGCTGATGTCGATCTTCGGCCAGCCTCGGGCTGAGTCGGGGCAGATTCTGTACAACGGCGTCGACATTACCCACAAGTCGTCCCACTACATCGCCTCCAATGGTATTGCGCAGTCGCCGGAAGGGCGGCGGGTATTCCCTGACATGACCGTCGAGGAAAACCTGCTGATGGGCACCATCCCGATTGGCGACAAGTACGCCCAGGAAGACATGCAGCGCATGTTCGAGCTGTTTCCAAGGCTCAAGGAGCGGCGTACCCAGCGGGCCATGACCATGTCCGGCGGCGAGCAGCAAATGCTCGCCATCGCCCGTGCACTCATGAGCCGGCCCAAGCTGTTGCTGTTGGACGAGCCAAGCCTGGGCTTGGCGCCGATTGTGGTGAAGCAGATCTTCGCCACCCTGCGCGAACTGGCGGCCACCGGGATGACCATCTTCCTGGTGGAGCAGAACGCCAACCACGCACTGCGCTTGTCGGACCGGGCGTATGTGATGGTCAACGGCGAGATTCGCCTTACAGGCACGGGTAAGGAGCTGCTGGTGAACGAGGAAGTGCGCAACGCCTACCTCGGCGGGCACTGATCTAAATCACAACGCAGTACCTCTGTGGGAGGGGGCAAGCCCCTCCCACATTTGTTTTGTGGGTGTTCACAAGGCCGATCCCAAATTGTGGAAAACAAATCCAGCCCTCCTCCAAAGCGCGACATATAGCCGCCGCAAATCCCTGTTTTGTCACACTTTTGACTTGTCCCCATCCACTGTGGAACCGGCTGTGGGTAACGTGGGAGTAGCTGGCTGAACGCCTTTAAAACCGTGGCCTGCAGCGCGTCGGTTGTTTTTTGATCAGGCGCTTTTTGGCGACCGGCCAAGGGGTTTGTCAACCTGTTTAAAGACACAGGTATATGACCGAAATATGACCCTTCAGCCTGTGGATAAGTCTGTGATTAAACTCTGGAAAGACCTCCGCAGAGGCCGGAATGACTGGCCTGGAGCCATCGTCTGAATTTTCCCTGTGTCGATAGGCCTACATACGCCCTCGTCAAGGTCAAGCAAAAAACTTTCTAAAACCGCCTGAAAGCCTTGTACACAGCGGCTTGCGGTGTTTTGCACTTGCCCCCAAAGACTGTGGGCGCAGTTGTGGATAACCTGCGCGTATATGGCTGCAGGCCACGGTTCATATAGCGTTGCTTGAAGTGATCAAAAAACGATCAGTTGTAGATTGGGCGGTGCGCTTAGCGGTTGCCGCGAAGGCGGTGTAAGGGCATTCTGCTGGCTGTTTTTTTTTCCGATGCCCGCAAGGAGAACACCATGTCCGACACGCTGTTTATTACTGGCGCAACCTCAGGTTTTGGCGAAGCCTGCGCCCGTCGTTTTGCTGACGCCGGTTGGAAACTGGTGCTCACTGGCCGTCGTGCCGAACGTTTGAATGCCTTGGTTGAAGAGCTTTCCAAGCAGACTGAAGTGCACGGCCTGGTCGTGGACGTGCGTGACCGCAAAGGTATGGAAGACGCCATCGCCAGCCTGCCGCCGTCGTTCGCCACACTGCGTGGCCTGATCAACAACGCCGGCCTGGCCGTGGGCACTGATCCTGCGCCCAAGTGCAGCCTCGACGATTGGGAAACCATGGTCGACACCAACATCAAAGGGCTGCTGACCACGACCAATCTGCTGCTGCCGCGCTTGATCGCTCACGGGCGTGGCGCCGGGATCATCAACCTGGGGTCTATCGCCGGTAACTACCCTTACCCTGGCAGCCACGTATATGGCGGCTCCAAGGCGTTCGTGAAGCAGTTCTCGCTGAACCTGCGTTGCGACCTGCAAGGCACCGGCGTGCGCGTGACCAATATCGAGCCAGGCCTGTGTGAGAGCGAGTTCTCGCTGGTACGTTTCGGTGGTGACCAGGCGCGTTACGACGCCACCTACGCCGGCGCTGAGCCGATCCAGCCGCAGGACATTGCCGACACGATCTTCTGGGTGATTAACACCCCGGCGCACGTCAACATCAACCGCTTGGAGCTGATGCCGGTGAGCCAGACCTGGGCTGGTTTTGCGATTGAGCGGGGCGGTAAGTAAGTAGGACTTTAAGTCGAGGCGAGGCTATCGGGGGCAAGTCGAATCGTCGCACCGCCGATGAGCATGGGCATCTACACAACTTCCGGAGGATGCTCAATCTATGGCAAATGGGCTGTTGTGGTGAGCGGGCTTGTCCCGCGCTGGGCTGCGCAGCAGCCCCAAAACCTTCACCTCGATTGGTTCTGGCACTCTGCGGTGACCTTATTGGGGCTGCTTCGCAGCCCAGCGCGGGTGCAAGCCCGCTCACCACAGGATTCTGTGTCAGCCTTTAAGAGTTGTGTAGATACTCATGCCCCGATGAGGCTCTGAAGGTCAGCGCAGATGCTGAATCAGGCCCTGATAGCAGGTCGCCAAGTGATAAGGCGTCGTCGACGGCATGTCCCGTCGGCTCACGGCACCGTTGGCATCCAGGCATTCATGCCAACCTCTGTCATGCAGGAAATGCTCTTGCAGCGCCAGCAACTGGCGCTGTAACACCTCCTCACTGCCCGGCCGCAAGGTCAGCGCCCGCAGGTATTCCGCCTGGGCCCAGATGCGCTGGGTGGCGTCACGCACACTGCCGTCCAGGCTAAGCATGCCGCTCACCGCGCCGCTTAAGTTGTCCACACCCTTCTGCTCGGCGTAGGCAAATGCCCGAGTCAGTGAGGCATGCAACGGCGTGCCGCGTAAGACGGGGGACGATTCCAGCAAGAAGAACCACTCGAACTGATGCCCTGGCTCGAACCAGTTATCCACAGCGCCCAGCGGTTTTTCCATCATCACGCCATGCTGGCGGTCGATGAAGCGCTGTTGCATAGCCGTCGCCAAGGCCAGCAACGCCGCTTGTACCTCGGCGTCTTCGCGCACCGCAAGGGTGGCGAGAAAGCCTTCGGCCAGGTGCATCAACGGGTTTTGCAGCGGGCCGGACTTGAGGGACGACCAATTACGCTCAAGCACCGCCTCGTAAAGGCCATCGCCGGTGGCGAAACGCTCAGCGACCACTTCAAGGGCCGCGTTGAGTACCGATTCGACCAACGGTTCGTGCACTTTGGCCCAGTAGTGGGCGCAGGCGAAGATGATGAAGGCGTGGGTGTAGAGGTCTTTGCGCTTATCCAGCGGCTGCCCGGCCGGGTCGATGCTGTAGAACCAGCCACCGTGCTCGGCGTCGTGGAAGTGCCGTTGCAGGGAACGGAACAGCGCAGCGGCACGCTCCTCGGCGAAGGCCGCGTCGGGTTCGCCGATCAGGCTGGCGAACAGGTACAACTGCCGGGCACAGGCCATGGCGCGGTAGCGTTGCGGCGGCAAAGGCCAATGATCGGCATCCAGCGCCTCATAGGGCAGCGCCAACTCGGCATTCCAGCCCGGGCCCTGCCAGAGCGGCACGATCAGGGTGTGGAAATGGGTGAGTACGGAATTCAACGTAGGCTGGGAAGCGATGGGCATTGGCTGGCGTCGTCACGGCAGGGGTGTAGGCGCGCATGGTAGCAGGCTTGGGAACGGTGTTGTCTGTGCCACCGCTATCGGGGGCAAGCCCCCTCCCACATTTGTCCGCGATGAATCCCTAAAGCGCGCCGCAGATCAGCCCGCCAGCAACCAAACCCCAGTCGCTGCCGAAGCCGCCCCGGCTACCCGCACCAACGGCGCCGCCGCAGCCGGCAGAAAACGCACCACGGCATACCCGGCCGCGTGCAATGCAGCGGTCGCGCCGACGAACCCAGCGGCATACGCCCAAGGGTTGGACATCTCCGGCAGTTCCAGACCATGGGCGACCCCGTGGAACAGTGCAAACAACGCCGTAGCGCCCACCGCCATGAACAGCGGCGGACGCACCGCCAGCGCCACTGCCAGGCCCAGTGCGAGCACCGACGCGGCAATCCCGCTTTCCAGCGCCGGCAATGCCAGGCCTTCAAAACCCAACACGCCGCCAATCAGCATGGTGCCGACAAAGGTGCACGGCAGGGCCCAACGGGCGGCGCCTTTCTGCTGCGCTGCCCACAGGCCGACGGCAAGCATGGCCAGCAAGTGATCGATGCCGCCCAATGGGTGGCTGATACCGGCCACCAGGCCATTGTCGCCATGACCCGGATGCGCGAAGGCCAACGCCGGGGCGAGCAGCAGGGCGGCAGCGGCGAAGAGTTTGTTGAGGCTCATAGACAGGTTCCTTATGGGTTGATCAGGCGGCGGTGGTCAGCAGGCCCTGGCGTTCGATAAAGGCGACAATCTCGTCCAGGCCGACGCCGGTTTTCTGGTTGCTGAACACAAAGGGTTTACCGTTGCGCATGCGCTGGGTGTCGCTGTTCATCAGCTCCAGCGACGCGCCGACCAGCGGCGCGAGGTCGATCTTGTTGATCACCAGCAGGTCGGATTTGCAGATGCCTGGGCCGCCTTTGCGCGGCAGTTTGTCGCCAGCCGACACATCGATCACATAGATCGTCAGGTCCGACAGTTCCGGGCTGAACGTGGCCGAGAGGTTGTCCCCACCGGACTCCACCAGGATCAGGTCCAGGCCGGGAAAGCGACGGTTGAGTTGGTCGACCGCTTCCAGGTTGATCGAGGCGTCTTCACGGATGGCCGTGTGCGGGCAGCCGCCGGTTTCTACGCCGATGATGCGCTCGGGCGCCAGGGCCTGGTTGCGCACCAGGAAGTCAGCGTCTTCGCGGGTATAGATGTCGTTGGTAACCACCGCCAGGTTGTAGCGGTCGCGCAGCGCGAGGCACAGGGCCAGGGTCAGGGCGGTTTTGCCGGAGCCGACCGGGCCGCCGATGCCGACGCGCAGGGGTTGTGTGTTCATGTGCTTCTCCAAATAAAGCGCTCCTAGGAACGGAACAGGCGGCTGTACTGGCGCTCATGGGCCATGCACGCCAGGGACAGGCCGAACGCGGCGCTGCCGAAATGATGGGGGTCGATGCGGGCGGCATCCTGCTGGGCCTGTTGCAGCAGCGGCAGCAGCTCACTGGTCAGGCGTTGGGCGGCTTGTTGGCCCAGGGGCAGGGTTTTCATCAGCACGGCCAGTTGATTTTCCAGCCAGCTCCACAGCCAGGCGGCGAGGGCGTCGTCGGGGCTGATGGCCCAGGCGCGTGCGGCCAGGGCCCAGCCCAGGGCCAGGTGGGGTTCGCTGCGTTGCTCAAGAAAGGTGCGGGCTGCGCTGTCCAGCTCCGGCAGACCGTTGAGCAATTGGTGCAAGGAGTAGCCCATCTGGCGGCTTTCTTGATACAGCTCGCGGGTCTCGCGGCTGGCCTGGTGCGCTTCGCACAGTTGCGAGAGTGTCGGCCAATCCTGCTCGGCTGCAGCGCGGCAATGGGCGAGCAGCAGCGGCGCTTCGAAACGCGCCAGGTTCAGCAGCAACTGGTCGCTGATCCAGCGGCGAGCGCTGGCGGCGTCCTTCACGCGGCCATTCTCCACGGCCATCTCCAGGCCTTGGGAATAGCTGTAGCCGCCAATCGGCAATTGCGGACTGGCCAGACGCAGCAGCGCCCAGGCTGGGTTCATAAACGCACGCCGAACTGGTGCAGCTTGGGCGGATAGTTGAAATCTTCATCGCCATGGCGTGAATGATGGTGACCACCGCCATAGGCACCGTGCTCCGGCTGGAATGGCGCTTCGATCGTCTGCGTGGTGGCGCCCAGCTGTTCAAGCATGGCCTTGAGGACATAGTCATCAAGCAGGCGCAGCCAGCCATCACCAACCTGCAACGCCACGTGGCGGTTACCGAGGTGATAGGCGGCGCGGGTCAGTTCAAACGCGTTGGCGCAGGTGACGTGCAGCAGTTGTTCAGGCCGCGCGCAGACACGTACGACACGTCCGTCTTCCGCCTGTAGGCATTCGCCATCGTGCAACGGTGGCTGGCCACGCTCCAGAAACAAGCCGACGTCTTCACCGTCGGCACTGAAACAGCGCAAGCGGCTCTTGCTGCGTGCTTCGAAGTTCAGCAGCAACTCAGCGGCCCAGAGGGCTTGGGGGGCTATTCGGCGGTGGATCACCAGCATCAGGAAGCTTCCAGCTATGAGCGATGAAACAGCTAGAGCAAGGGGCTTGCCAACCCGGAGGGTGAGTAGGAATTGCTTGTAGGACGGCCCTTTGATGCCACTAAACAGGGCGTTTAAAGAGGCGAGAACTGACCCAAAATGGTGCGCGCTATTGCTGGTCGCACCTGTTGTGAGCGTTTCGGATTTGTCCTACGTGATATGGGGATTCGGCGTTCATCGCGTTACGTAAGGAATCATTAGGCTTTGCGCCCTGTTTAATTCCCCGCGACGTTCATCATGTTCAAATCATTATGTTGTTTAGTCATTGTCAGCCTGTCTTTTGTTGTGTCATCCGCTTCGGCCAACTTTCAGCCTCGTCCTGCCTTCGCGTCGTCACTTAAAAGCGAAGCAATCGAGAACGTGATCGACCGCGCGCATGAGTTGCTGGGCACGCCCTACAAATGGGGCGGCACTTCCGCGAAGCAAGGGTTCGATTGCAGCAGTTTCCTGGTTTACCTGTTCAAGACTGAAGCCAATATCCAGATCCCGCGCACGACCGCGGCGATGCACCGATCGACGGCCGCTACCATCCAGCGCAGTGCGCTCAAGCCCGGCGATGCGGTGTTCTTCAAGGGTAATGGGCGCGGCCAGGTCAGCCATGTGGGTCTCTATATAGGCCAGGGCAAATTCATTCATTCGCCGCGCACCGGCAAGACCGTGCGTATCGATTCGCTGAGCAACAGCTACTGGAACAAGAACTACACCACCGCCAAGCGTTTCCATTCGGCGGGTTGATCGGCTTACTCGGTGCTGCCCAGGCCCTGCCAGTGCTTGAGGCCGATAAAGATAAAGCGCAGTTGCTGGGTGATTTTCGCCTGTGGCGTGAGATGGGCCGGCAAGGCATGCGCCGGTGGGTCGATGATGTCGGGGAGGGTGGCGAACACGCTTTTGACGATCAGGTCGGCCATCACGTGCAGGCCCTCGCTGTCCAGGTGCTGCAACTTGGGCATCAGGGTCAGGTCGGCCGCCAGGTCATGGGTGATGTCTTCGCGCAAAGCGCTGATGGCTTGGCGCACGGCGAGGCAGCCGCCATATTGCTCGCGGGCCAGGAACAGGAATTGCGAACGGTTGGCCGAGACCACATCGAGAAAGATCCGCACCGAGGCGTCGATGATGCCGCCCATCACGAACTCGTTGTGGCGCACCAGGCGAATGGTCGCGCGAAAGGTCTGGCCGACTTCACTCACCAGGACGAGCCCAAGCTGGTCCATATCGGCAAAATGGCGATAGAAACCGGTGGGCACAATGCCGGCCGTCTTGGCCACTTCCCGCAGACTCAGGCTGCCAAACCCACGGCCACACTCCATCAGATGGCGGGCAGCGTCCATCAGGGCAAGGCGGGTCTGTTGCTTCTGTTCGGCGCGGGGCAGCATGGGCGGGGGCTTTGTCGGCAAGTACAGCGACGCACTCTAGCAAAACAGCTCTGTTGGCGTCGAACTTGGCGGGGCAGGCGAGCGTGACAGGTTCTACAAAAGGTCAAAAGCCCGATCAGGTGATCGGGCTTTTTTCTGGGCTACCATAGGGTTAGCTCTGTGCTTGATTTTGTTCTTTCAGGCGATCCGAACCATCTTCGGCAACACCTTCAGCGTAGGCGCGCTTGCTGATTTGATCGGCACCATCTTCAACCAGACCATTCTCATGCAGGCGATCGCTGCCGTTTTCGGTCAGGCCTTCGGCGTGAGCGCGTTTGCTGATCTGATCCGAACCGTTTTCTGCAACAGCGCCTTTGGCGTAGTCACGGGCATCTTCTTCTTGCGAACCGCTACGGGCCAGGGTCTGGCTGAAGTGCACGGCGTCGGCTTTGACTTGAGGGGTGACTTGTTCAGCGGCTGGCAGGGCAAAAGCGCTGGAAGCCAGGATGGACAACAGGACGGTAGCGAGTACTTGGCGTTTCATGATGGTTGCTCCTTGGGAGGGCGATAAAGTGGGTACAGGACTAATGCTACTCTCGATATGTCGATATAAAAGTTCATAAACACAATGGTAATAATCAACAGAATTGATTGTTCCTTGCGGAGGCTCTAGACCGGACCTCTCAAGCACGCGGTTTTGCACCGTGGTGGGTATTTTCGACACGAACCTGGGTAACAATGGTGCGCCGTCGATGATCGGATTTGTCTGGTTGATCAGGAAAATGGCTTTTTGAGACTAAATCGGCCACTGGGTTAAACCCCCGGACGGTTTACCAGTCGTACCCTTATTGAGCTGTAGTTCAGCTAGTCGTGTTGAGGAGTCCTGTGCAATGACGCGCACTCGTAAAATCGTCGCCTGGAGCTGCGCCAGCTTCGTTCTGTTAATCGCCGTAGCGGTCCTGGTCCTGGTGTTTTTTGACTGGAACCGCATCAAGCCGCCCCTCAATGCCAAAGTTTCCGAAGAACTGCATCGCCCGTTTGCCATCAATGGCAACCTCGCCGTGGTGTGGCAGCGCGAGCCCGATGAAGGCGGTTGGCGTGCCTGGGTGCCATGGCCCCACGTGATCGCCGAAGACCTGACCTTGGGCAACCCCGATTGGTCGAAAAAACCGCAGATGGTCACGCTGAAAAAAGTCGAGCTGCGTATTTCGCCCCTGGCGCTGCTGGTGCAGCACGTGGTGATTCCGCGTATCGACCTCACCGAACCGAGCGCCGCGTTGCAGCGCCTGGCCGATGGCCGGGCCAATTGGACCTTCACGTTCGACCCTAAGGACCCGAATGCCGAACCCTCCAACTGGGTGGTGGACATCGGCGCCATCGGTTTCGATAAAGGCCACGTGACCCTCGACGACCAGACCCTCAAGACCCAGCTCGACGTGATCATCGACCCCCTGGGCAAACCGATCCCGTTTGGTGAAATCGTCGGTGATGCCGATGCCAGGAAGGCCCTGGAAAAAGGCTCCGCGCCTCAGGACTATGCGTTCGCCCTCAAGGTCAAAGGCCAGTACCACGGCCAGAAGCTGGATGGCACCGGCAAAATCGGCGGCCTGCTGGCCCTGCAGGACGCGGCCAAGCCGTTCCCGCTGCAGGCCCAGGTCAAGATCGCCGACACCAGCATCGCCCTGGCCGGGACCTTGACCGACCCGCTCAACCTCGGCGCCCTCGACCTGCGCCTGAAACTGTCCGGCAGCAGCCTGGGCAACCTGTACCCGCTGACCGGCGTCACCCTGCCGGACTCGCCGGCCTACGCCACCGACGGCCACTTGATCGCCAAGCTGCACGAGGCCAGCGGCGCGTCCTTTCGTTACGAAAACTTCAACGGCAAGATCGGCAACAGCGATATCCACGGCAACCTCGGCTACGTCGCCAGCCAGCCACGGCCCAAGCTCAGCGGCGCGCTGGTGTCCAACCAGTTGCTGATGACTGACTTGGCCCCCTTGATTGGCGCCGACTCCAACGCCAAGCAAAAGGCCCGTGGCGGCGAAAGCAAGCAGCCGGCGACCAAAGTGCTGCCAGTGGAAGAGTTCCGCACCGAACGCTGGCGCGACATGGACGCCGACGTGGAATTCACCGGCAAACGCATTGTGCACAGTGCCGAGTTGCCCTTCACTGACCTCTACACCCACGTTGTGCTCAATGACGGCGAGCTAAGCCTGGAACCCCTGCGTTTTGGCGTTGCCGGCGGCAAGCTCGATGCGCAGATCCGCCTGAATGGGCGCATCACACCAATGGAAGGTCGCGCCAGGCTGACCGCACGTAACTTCAAGCTCAAGCAACTGTTCCCGACCTTCGAGCCGATGAAAACCAGCTTCGGTGAACTCAACGGCGATGCCGATATTGCTGGGCGCGGCAACTCCGTGGCGGCGCTGTTGGGCAGTTCCAACGGTGACCTGAAGATGCTGATCAACGACGGCGCCATCAGCCGTGGCCTGATGGAAATTGCCGGGCTCAACGTCGGCAACTATGTGGTGGGCCGTTTGTTCGGCGACAAGGAAGTGAAGATCAACTGCGCGGCGGCGGACTTCGGCATCAAGACCGGCCTGGCAACCACGCGGCTGTTTGTGTTCGATACCGAGAACGCCATCATCTACGTCGACGGCACCGCGAACATGGCCACCGAACAGTTGGACCTGACCGTCACGCCGGAATCCAAAGGCTTCCGCCTCTTCTCCCTGCGCTCGCCGCTTTACGTGAACGGGCCGTTCATCAAGCCCAATGCCGGCGTGAAGGCTATTCCACTGGCCTTGCGCGGCGCCGGCATGGTGGCACTGGGCGTGATCGCCGGTCCTGCCGCCGGGTTGCTTGCGCTGGTCGCCCCAAGTGGCGGCGAGCCCAACGAATGTGCACCGCTGTTGCAGCAGATGAAAGAAGGCAAGGCGCCAAAGACGGTGAAAGGCTGATCGTCGAAATTGTCGGAAAAGGCGACCGTTGGGTCGCCTTTTTTATGGCCGTGCCGTAAGCATGATCCTGGTTTTGTGTAGCCCATTTCTGAAGTGCTGAAACCGCCTCTGATTCCCCTTACGCCTCCTGGCTTGCCTTCCTATAGTCGGCCGCGACTGTTAATAGGAGATGTAATCCATGCAGGGACCCTACGCATTTATCAATGAGCGACCCCAGCCTTATCCATTGCTCAAACTCAGTCTTTCTCTAGGCTTTCATACACAAGCGAAGTTCGACATCGTCAACCAACATATCCGCAATGTCGTGGTATTGCCTGGGCAGTTGGTGATCATTCCAGATGCGCGTACGGCATCTTGTACCGCTGAAGAAGCACAGCTGATGCGCTCCGCGCAGAACATAAAACAGGCGTTGATGGCGCACTCTGCAAGCGATCAGTTTCTGATCAAAAACTACGATCAGCTACAGGCAATCATGTCCCATGCCTCACTCGCCATCGGGAGCGCCAGCAGCACCTGGAGCAAGCACTTGGCGCAAATCGAAAAGACCCTCAGGGAAATTGATGATTTGCATAAACAGTACTTGAGGCACGGGACCATGGAGGCGAGGAATGAGTTTCTGGTCAAGCGCAGGGCGCTGTTCGCGACGCTGGATCTTCAGCTCTCTGGTATGGCGCGTTTGGGGACGGGGTTGAAAAATGACGGCTCTATTAAAAAGATAACAGAGGCGTGTTCCAGCGGGCGCGAGCAGGAATGTACGCGGGCGAAGTTTGTCGAGGGAGGAAAACTTGCGTTCGGGTGGGGTAATCGGAGGTGCAACCGCAGGGCCGCTGGGAAATGAGTATGGAGAGCAGGTTGGTACGAGTCTTTATGAGGCTTTCAGGGGGAGCAAATGACACTTGAGTCCATGGGTATGATATCGGCCATTATTATGATGCTGTCTTTCCCCATATGCATTTATGCCATCTATACAAAACTCGAAAAAGCCGAAGAGCACTTAAAGTTCAGCTCATTCATCGTGACATTTAAATACAGATTCGGATTCGGGCTGTTTGGTGGGAGGCTTAAGCGTCTTTTCGTTATCGCCATTGTTATCCTCATGCCAAAGGTTTTTCAATGGCGCCACTTGGTGCTCGTTGAGGATGTAAGGCGAATCCCGAAGAGCCTGCAACTCTGGATGGTCATCCCCTTTTTGCTGACTATCTCTTCCATCGTTGGAATGGCCGTATCTTGGTTTCTGACAGGGTGACGTCATCGCAGAAGCAGTGGGGGGAACTGAGCAATCAGTTCCCCCCTTTTTCTACGCCGCTATTTACAGACTTTCAAGAATATCCGCCATATCGTCCGCATGCTCTTCTTCCTGGGCGAGGATCTCCTCAAACAGGCGGCGCGTGGTCGGGTCTTTGTCGCCGATGTATTGGATGATCTCGCGGTAGCTGTCCACCGCGATGCGCTCGGCCACCAGGTCTTCGTAGACCATTTCCTTCAAGGTATTGCCGGCCACGTATTGCGCATGGGAGTTCTTCGACAGCAGGTCGGGGTTGAACTCCGGCTCGCCGCCCAGTTGCACGATGCGTTCGGCGAGTTTGTCGGCGTGCTCGGCTTCCTGGGTGGCGTGCTCCAGGAATTCGTCTGCGGCGACGGCGGCTTTTACGCCGCTGGCCATGAAGTAGTGGCGCTTGTAGCGCAGCACGCAGACCAATTCGGTGGCCAGCGACTCGTTGAGCAGGCGGATGATTTCTTCGCGATCGGCGTCGTAGCCTTCGGTCACGGCGCCGTTTTCGACGTTCTGGCGGGCGCGGCTGCGCAGGGTCGCAACGTCGGTCAAATGTGCTTCAGTCATCTCAATCTCCTGGTGCTAATCCGGTTTTGCGCCACGCTCTGCTGGCGTGATCGCTCCAAGTTGTGAGTCCCAGGCAACGCAAAAAGTTTTATCGGATTCATCCCCGGCGTCATCAGCCCGACTTGAGGTTGCGCTAGGCTGCACGGCAGGACTTCAGTTTCGAGGACGTTCGCGTCATGCCGCAGTCGTTAGCCACGCGTTACCCCCTGGTGCTGGTGCCCGGCATGCTCGGGTTTGTGCGCCTCGGGTTCTTCCCGTATTGGTACGGCATTGTTCCGACCTTGCGCGCGGGCGGGGCGCAGGTGTTCCCGGTGCAGGTGGCGCCGCTGGACTCCAGCGAAGTGCGCGGCGAGCAGTTGCTGGTGCAGATCGAACGTATTCGCCGTGAGACCGGCTTGGATAAGGTCAACCTGATCGGCCATAGCCAAGGCTCGCTGACCGCGCGTTATGCAGCGGCCAAGCGCCCGGAATGGGTGGCGTCGGTGACCTCGGTGGCCGGGCCCAACCATGGTTCCGAGCTGGCAGACCATATCCACCGCCATTACCCGGCCGACGGCGCCAAGGGCCGGATCATGAGCGCGCTGTTTCATCTGGTCGCCTGGGTGATGGGCGTGCTGGAAACCGGCTATCGCGGGCCGCGCTTCAAGCCGGACTTGCAGGCATCGCACCATTCCCTGACCAGTGAAGGGGTGGCCCTGTTCAATCGCCAGTATCCCCAAGGCTTGCCCGAGACGTGGGGCGGGCAGGGCGCGGAGGTGGTCAACGGCGTGCGCTATTACTCGTGGTCCGGCACGTTGCAGCCGGGTATCACCGACCGTGGTCGCAACCTGTTCGACGGTACCAATCGCAGCTGTCGCTTGTTCGCCCGCAGCTTTGTGCGGGAAAAGGGCCAGTGCGACGGCATGGTCGGGCGCTACAGCTCGCACCTGGGCACGGTAATCGGCGATGACTTTGCCCTGGACCACTTTGATATCGTCAACCAGTCACTGGGGCTGGTGGGCAAGGGCGCCGAGCCGATCCGATTGTTTGTGGAGCATGCCCGGCGCTTGAAAGCCGCGGGTGTTTAAGCCCGGCGGCGCACCGGCGTGGTCCAGCGCTCCGACAAGATCACCCCGCCCAGGGTCAGCAAACCACCCACCAGGTGATACATCGCCAACTCCTCCTTCAGCACCACCGCCGCAATCAACGCAGTAATCAACGGCAGCAGGTTGAAAAACAGCGTGGTACGACTTGGCCCCAAGGTCTTCACCGAATGCATCCACGCCAATGGCGCGAGCATCGATGCCAGCAAGCAGGCGTACAGCACCAGCGGGATATTCGCCCAGCCAAGGCCGGCTTTGGCCGAGAACAGGAACAGCGGAAACAACACCAGCACGGCCACCAGTATCTGCAAATACAGCAACACCAGCGGCGGCAGGCGCAGCTGCCATTTTTTCAGCAGTGTGCTGTAGACCGCGTAGGCCAATGTGGCGACCAGCATCATGGCGTCGCCCAGGTTGACGCCATGCTGCAACAGCGCGCCCAGGCTGCCGGACGACACCACCACGACCACGCCGGCAAACGACAGCACCGCGCCGGTGAGCGCGCCGAAGGTCAGGCGCTGGCCGAGGCTGATGATCGCCGCCGTCAGCGCCATCAATGGCATCAGCGACAGGATGATGCCCATGTTGGTGGCGGTGGTCAGGGACGCGGCGTAATACGCCAGGCTTTGGTATACGGCCATGCCCAGCACGCCGAGGATGACGATCTTGCCCAGGTTCGGGCGAATCTGCGCCCAATGGGCGATCACTGGCTTAAGCATAAATGGCGTGAACAGCAGCGCCGCCAGCAGCCAGCGGTAAAAGCCGATCTCCGACGGGAAGATCGCACCCACGGCCAGTTTGTTGACCACGGTGTTGCCGGCCCAGATAAAAATGGCCAGCAGGGGATACGCGTATTGCATCGAAAGAAACCAAGTGTGTTGATGAAGCGGGATTATCCATTGTCTGGATCGAAGCCTATACTTCGATCCAGACAAATCACCTTTGCATCCAGACAATATGGCCAGACATACCGTACGCCTTGCGGATTTTCGCAGCCTGCCGAGCCCGGTGTACTTCCGGTATTCCGACTTCGCCCCCGACACCGAATGCACGCCGCATAAGCATTTCTGGGGATCGCTGGATTACTCCGCCAGCGGTGTGATGCGCATGGAAGTGGCGTGCAACCGGTTTATGTCGCCGCCGCAGTACGCGGTGTGGATCCCACCCAATACTGAGCACAGTTCCTACAACGCCCAGGCGATTGTCTATCACTCCGTGGGCCTGGCCCCCGCGCTCTGCGAGCAACTGCCGCCCCAGCCTTGCACCCTGGCCATCAGCGATATTCTCAAGGCGATCCTGCGCGACTTCGCCCGGCGTGATGTGAATATCCCGCACACCGAAGCCGACATCCGCCTGGCCCAGGTACTGGTGGATCAACTACGGCAGGCACCGATCCACGACGGTTTCCTGCCTTACGCCCGCCCCTCAGGGTTGCTCGGCGTACTGGAAGGCATGCAGGCCGACCCTGGCGACAACCGCCCGCTGGCGCAATGGGCTGAGCAGGTGCACGTGAGCGAACGCACCCTGGCGCGCCAGTTTGTGCGCGAGTTGGGCATGAGCTTCGGTGAATGGCGCCAGCGCCTGCGCTACCTCGCGGCCATTGAAGCCCTCGACAGCGAGCGCAGCGTGCAACAGGTGGCGTTCGACCTCGGCTACAGCACAGCCTCGGCATTTATCGCGATGTTCCAGCGCCACGCCGGCTGTACGCCGGAGCAGTATCGCCGGACGAATATTCGCCGTGGATGAAGATGTAACAGGCTTTGACTACACTGCGCATAGGCCGCGCCCCTCGGCGTGGTAACCGGGAGAAAACTCCATGAAGATGCTGCGTATTCCGTTGTTGATGATGGGCCTGTTGCTGTGTTCCCAAGGCTTTGCCGCCACCGCCCAGCAAAACAAGATGACCACCTGCAATGCCGAAGCCACCACCAAGACGCTCAAGGGCGACGACCGCAAGGCCTTCATGAAAACCTGCCTGTCGGCCCCGGCTGCCAATGACGCCAAGACCCTGACGCCGCAGCAGCAGAAGATGAAGGATTGCAATGCGTCGGCGAAAACCAAAGCGCTGACCGGCGATGCGCGCAAGACGTTCATGAGCACCTGCCTCAAAGGTTGATCACGATTTCGCAGGCGCCGACGATCAAATGTGGGAGCCCCTCCCACACTTGATCGCATTCACCACCTATCCACTCGCTTGATTCCTTCAAGGCTGGCAGACTGCCCATCCTTTAACGCCGTTCGTTTTGAGGCTGTATGCCAACGTTTTCTCAGCGTCATGTGTTGTTGCTGGCCAGCTACATCATCATCTTCGGCGGATTGCTCCTCGTATTGCCGCTGAAATTGCTGCCCAGCTTGCTGGCCGGCCTGTTGGTCTATGAACTGGTCAACATGCTCACCCCCCAACTGCAACGGCTGATCGAAGGCCGCCGCGCCCGCTGGCTGGCGGTGGCGTTGCTTGGCACCCTGATCGTCAGCGTGCTGGCCCTGATCTTCGCCGGCGCCATCAGCTTCCTGCTCCACGAAGCAGAAAACCCCGGAGCGTCCCTCGACAAATTCATGGGCGTGGTCGACCGCGCACGCGGCCAACTGCCGCCGTTCCTCGACGCCTACCTGCCGGCCAGCGCCGCCGAATTTCGCGTGGCCATCGGCGAGTGGCTGAGCAAGCACCTGAGCGAACTGCAACTGGTCGGCAAGGACGCCGCGCACATGTTCGTCACCCTGCTGATCGGCATGGTGCTCGGCGCGATCATCGCCCTGCAGCGCGTGCCCGACCTGACCAAACGCAAACCCCTGGCCGCTGCACTGTTCGACCGCCTGCACCTGCTGGTCCAGGCCTTTCGCAACATCGTCTTCGCCCAGATCAAGATCGCTGCGCTCAACACCGCCTTCACCGCCGTGTTCCTCGCCGTGGTGCTGCCGCTGTGCGGCATTCACCTGCCGCTGACCAAAACCCTGATCGTACTGACCTTCCTGCTCGGCCTGTTGCCAGTGATCGGCAACCTGATGTCCAACACCCTGATCACCATCGTCGCGCTGTCGCTGTCGATCTGGGTGGCGGTGGCGGCGTTGGGCTATCTGATCGTGATCCACAAGGTCGAGTACTTCCTCAACGCGCGGATCGTCGGTGGGCAAATCAGCGCCAAATCGTGGGAATTGCTGCTGGCGATGCTGGTGTTCGAAGCCGCATTCGGGCTGCCGGGCGTGGTGGCGGGGCCGATTTACTATGCGTACCTGAAGAGTGAGCTGAAGCTCGGCGGGATGGTCTGATGTAACTGTGGGAGGGGGCTTGCCCCTCCCACATTGGATTTGCAGCATCAGTGAAATCAGGTCCTATCAGATGCCGTAGCGCTTGCTCGCCTCAATCGCCAACCCGCTACCAATGCTGCCAAAGATATTCCCTTCTACATGCCGCGCATTCGGCAGCATCGCCGAGATGCTGTGGCGCAGGGCCGGGATGCCGCTGGAACCGCCGGTGAAGAACACCGTGTCGACCTGCGCTACATCCACCGAAGCATCGGTCAGCAACTGAGTCACGCTGTTACGCACGCGCTCCAGCAGCCCGTCGATGGCCGACTCGAACAGTGCGCGGCTCAGGTCCACGCTCAACCCAGGCTCAACCCGATCCAGCGCCACGTGGCGGCTGTCTTCATGGGTGAGTTGGATCTTGGTCTCTTCCACTTCCATGGCCAGCCAGTGCCCGGCGCGCTGTTCGATCAGCTTGAACAGGCGGTCGATGCCGCCGGTGTCTTCGATGTCGTAGCGCATGCTGCCCAGGGCCAGCTGGGATTTTTGTGAGTACACCGAGTTGATGGTGTGCCAGGTGGCCAGGTTCATGTGGTGGCTGGTAGGCATGTAGGCACCGCTTTTCATGCGGCTGCCGTAGCCGAACAGCGGCATCATGCCGGCCAGCGAGAGCTGTTTGTCGAAGTCGGTACCGCCGATGTGCACGCCGCCGGTGGCGAGGATGTCGTCCTGGCGGTTGTCGTTGTGGCGGCGGTCCGGGGAAAGGCGTACCAGCGAGAAGTCGGACGTACCACCGCCGATGTCGACGATCAGTACCAGCTCTTCTTTCTCGATGGTGGACTCATAGTCGAAGGCCGCGGCGATCGGTTCGTATTGGAAGGAAATATCCTTGAAACCGATTTTGCGCGCCACGTCGACCAGGGTGTTTTCCGCTTCCTGGTCGGCCATCGGGTCGTCATCGACAAAAAACACCGGGCGGCCCAGCACCACTTCTTCGAACTCGCGGCCGGCGGTGGCTTCGGCGCGGCTCTTGAGCTGGCCGATAAACAGCGCCAGCAGGTCGGTAAACGGCATCGCCGTGCCCAATACGCTGGTGTCGTGCTTGATCAGCTTGGAACCCAGCAGGCTCTTGAGCGAGCGCATCAGGCGGCCTTCGTAGTTCTCCAGGTATTCGTGCAGCGCCAGGCGACCGTACACCGGGCGGCGCTCCTCGAAGTTGAAAAAGACCACTGACGGCAGGGTGATCTTGTCGTCCTCCAGCGCGATCAGCGTCTCCTCGCCGGGGCGGATCCAGCCGACGGTGGAGTTGGACGTGCCGAAGTCGATGCCGCAGGCACGGGCTGGGGATGCGTTTTTCATGTCTCACAGGTTCCGGGCAAAAAACGGCCGCGCAGTGTATGCCACTGGCGCTCGGATGCGTAGACCGGTGATCCGTAAATCCACCGGCATTCGCGCTACATAGCTACGTCTTGAACCTGCCGGGGTTTGGCTAGGCTGCGGTTTTACCGCTCACGGATGAACCGCTATGCCTGATGCAACCTTTACCGCCGACCTGCGCGGCGTGCACTACGACTTCCTCAAACAACGCGTGCCAAGCTGGTTCCTGGATGGCACGACCCAGCGCCAGGAAGAGCTGGGCCAGCACGAGATGGACATTCCGTCCTGGTACCTGGCCGCGACTCACCAAGACAAAACCACCCTGGCCGAGCAGCACACACGTTTTCGCGAAACCCTCAATTCAATCGAAGAGCATCTTGGCCAGATCGACGACATCCTGGCGTTCGCCGAGCAGCCGCTCAAGGACGCAATCAAAAAGCAGTTCAACCTGGAGTTGGATGTACGCAATGTGTTCCTCGTGCGCAAATACGCCTACAAAGGTGCTCGCGACGATTTCTACGGGGCCTTTGTGCTTGAGCAGCAAAATGACCCCAGCCTGACTTACACCTACCGTGGTACATCCCTGCTGGAAGCGGCCCTGGCCAATTTCGAGGCCGATGAAGAACAGCCATCGCCGTGCAACGATTGCCAACTCATTACCCGCTGGAATCCCGATAACCCCCACATCATTGCGACATTCGCCGCCGTCAGTGCCCACGCGGTGGCGATCAAGCCCCATGAATTTGCCAAGCTGTGCCGCTCCCTGGACCTCGGCGCGCAATACCAGAAGCACATCAAGGCGGTGGTCGAACCCGACGCCGCCCAAGAGCGCGAGGCGCTGGAGCAATTGCTTGAGGAACATCAACGCCAGCAACTGGCGCTGAGCATCGAGATCGCCCGGTTGCAGTTAAACGGCGCGTTGAGCGCCGATGCCTACCAGATGCTCAAACAGGTGGTGGCCGGTTCCGGCACGCCGAAGCTGACGGGCAAGCCGGTCACCTACGCCGCGCTCAAGGTACTGGACAGTGTGCTGGTGGGGCCGCTGCTGATCGGGCCCGACCGTGAACGTTCGGACCGTACCGAGCGCCTGGTGGTTTACATACCCGGCGATCCGCAACAGCCGGTCAAGGAGTACGCATCGAGTGGCGAGTTCATGGTCGACCTGCGTATGCGTTTGCACAGCGCATCCTATCGACGCTTTTTCAGCCGCTTTGTGCCAGTGCGCGAGCAAGGCGGTTTTTTCGCTCGTTTCAACCGGTTGTACCAGCCCGCCGATAATGGCAACGGCGGGACGGATTATCCGCTGCGTACGCCGTTGGTGCATTTGCCCATGGACAGCTTCCTGCTCAGTGGTGACCTCTGGCAGCTCAGTCGCCAGGCACATATCAGCAAGATCTTGAGTGATGCGCGGGCCGTGGCCGTACCTACCGAGGACGAGGGCCGTAAGGCGCGGCTGGAGCGTCTGGAAAGCTTTTTCGACGCCGCTGTCAGCGTGTTCAACCTGGCGGCCTTCGTGGTGCCAGGGTTGGGGCCGATCATGTTGGCCGTGGGCGCGTCGCAGATGTGCTACGAAGTCTTTGAAGGGATAGAGGCCTATGGGCAAGGCGAGCCGCGGCAAATGTGGGCGCATTTTGCGTCGGTGGCGTTGAACGTGGCGTTTATTGCCACCGGCGCCAAGGTGTTGCCAGCCGTTAAATGGCAAAGCGCGGTGGAGCATCTCAAACCTGTGACGATGCCGTCCGGCAAGCAGGTGCTGTGGAACCCTGACCTGGCGCCCTACGAATCGCCTGTCAAACCGGCGCCCGAGGCCAAGGCCAGCGCGCTGGGCCTGTACGAGCATGACGGGCAGCAACTGGTGGCATTCGAGGACGCCCATTATCAGGTCAAGCAAGACCCCCTCACCGGCGATTACCGCATCCAGCACCCGACCCGCTCCGGCGCTTATACCCCAGAGCTGGAGCACAACCACAACGGGGTGTGGAGCCATGAGCTGGAAGAACCGCTGACCTGGGATGAACCGACCTTGCTCAAGCGCCTGGGGCTTGGCGATCAGGCGGACCCGCTGCGCATCAGCGGTGTCGACACCGACGTGCTGCGCCAGGCCGCAGTCCATCATGAGCCATTGCCGTGGTTGCTGGAAGACACGCTCAAACGCTTCGAACTGCACCAGCAGCTCACCACCTTTGCCGAGCGCATCAGAAGCAGCGATCCCTTGGTGTACTCGAAAGCCGAACCCAAGCTGCAATTTGACCTGCTTCAACGCCGCGGCCTGTTGCCTGACAACGTGGCGCTGAAAGTCATCGGCCCCCGGGGCGAGGTGCTCTGGGAGACACCCGATGCCCCGGCTTCAGCCAGCAAGCGCGTGATGGTGGTGACCGAAAGCGCCATGGCCCGGGGCGGTTTGCTACGGGAGTTGTTGTATACGTTGCAGGGTGTCGACCCGCTGCTCGAGGCGTTTCCCGGCAGCCCCGAGGAGTCGCTGGAGGTGCGCGCCGGCAAGCTGCGCCACTATCTCGGCGATGCCGTTGACAGCCTCAAGGGGCCGTTGCTGGAGCAACGCTACCAAGCGCTGAACCCGGCGGCCGATGCCGATGTACAACGTCTGCTGGATACCTACCCGGCCTTGCCCACACCGGTCGCTGAGCGTGTGCTGCAACAGGCGACGACCGATCAGTTGCAGGCCTTTCGCAGCACCCGTCGCTTGCCCGAGCCCCTGGCCACGCAAGCCCGATGGTGTGCCCAGGAAACCCGGGTGGCCCGTGCCTACGAAGGGTTGCACCTGGACACCCAGGCGCACCTCGATAGCCAGCGCCTGGCCTTGCGCACCCTGGAAACCCTGCCGGGCTGGCACCGCGGTTCGCGCATCGAGCTGCGTCAGTATTCGGCTGAAGGCACGGTGCTGGATGCCATCGGCTCGCCTGACTTTGCGCATAAACGCACACTGGTGCTGCTGGAAAGCGGCGACTTCCAAGCCTCCATGCCCGGCGATTTCTACAGCGCTATCTGGGAACAATTGGCGCTCGCTGAACGCCAGCGCCTGGGCTTGAGCAGTGCCGTTGAGCTCAAGCAGGCGATCCAACGCAGCCCGTTACCGCGAGAACCGTTGCGCACGGTGCTGGAGGAGAATCCGTTGCGCAAGCCTGACTACGACCCGATGGCCAGGCTGTTGGGCGGCGCGCCTGGGGTGCGCCAGTTGTTAAGGACGGCGGGGAATGTGCTTCGCTTCCCGGCGGAGCGGGTACGGCGGTTGTTTCCGACCTTCAGCGACGAGCAGGTCACGGCGTTCATTGAATCGCTGGGTGAAGACGTGCGGGGCGAGTTGAGCCGCCGTGAGTTGGAGTACCGCACCCTGAAGAAAACCTTGAAGGTCTGGGCGCAAGCAAGAGGGCCGCAGGCCCTGAACCCTCATAGCGTTGAGTGGCGTGTGAGCGAAGAGATCAAACGCTGCTGGCGCCGTGAGACCGGGAGCCAGTTGCACATTCGCGTGCCCAGGGACAGCTTCTATCGGGTGGATATACCCGCCATAAAAGCAGGCTTCGACCATGTCCGGGAATTGGTGTTGTCGAATGTTACATGGGGGGGGAGATTCCACTGCGTTGTTCCTCGAAAACTTTACCGAGTTGAACAGCTTGAGCATCACCGGGGCCGAAATGACCGAGCTGCCTGCGGTGATTGGCGACATGAAGCAGCTCACGTCGTTGAAGCTGAACGCCAATGGCTTGCAGTTGACCGAACACAGCGCTGGACTGTTAAGCGATCTCAATGCGCTGCAAGTGCTCGACCTTTCGAGTAACCCATTGGGCGTAACGCCAGACTTCAGTGGCATGCCCCATTTGAGAGAGCTGAATCTGTATTGGACGCGCATCGAGCGTTGGCCCTCGGGGTTGAGAGAACAGGCCGGGCTGGAGCGTCTCGACCTGCGTCAAAACCGTCTGCAACAGGTACCGCAGGACAACCTGGTGCCGCCCGCGGATCAAGTGGAAACCGTGGTACGGATCAACAATGTCACCTTGCTCGAGAATAATCGCTTCCCCCCCGATTACTGGAAAACCTTCGATAAGTACTGGCAGGACCTGGCCCGGTCTCGACCCGACCTGTTGCAAGGGGCACTGGAGGGCGCTTTCGACAGTAAAAATCCGCGTATCGATAAGGTGCAGTACATGTACCCCGAGTACTCCGTGCAGAAGGCCAGGGCGCTTATCTGGTCCTGGGGTGAAGGGGCCGAGGCGCAGCTGAACCGCCTCTGGCAAGAGCATTCTGTGCTGCTCAAGCAGTTGAACGAATGGGTATTTTCAGGCGGTGGTGAGCGCCAGCGCTATGTGCGTGTCGGCGAGCGTGCCAATGACGCAGGGTCTTTGCGTGATCGCCGCCAGGCCTGGGACCGCATCTTGCGCTGCTGGAGGCAAGAAACACCGCAACAGCTCACCAATGATGGCGAACCTTTCGGCCTGGAGTTGAACCTCAGTGATCTGAACCTGCCGAGCCTGCCTGACCTGGACGCGGATTTCAGCCATGTGGGTTCGCTCAACCTGAGCAATATGAACCTTCGAACCTCGCCGGAAGGGTTCCTCGCGCGTTTTCGCGGGGTGCGCTGGCTCGACTTGTCGAATAACCAGTTGCGTGAGCTACCGCCAGCGGTCGGGCAGATGCATGGCTTGACCCGCTTGTCCCTGCAAAACAACCGGATCCGCCTGACTGCCGACTCGGCGGCGATACTCTCGTCACGCATCAGCGCCTACGGCGACCGGCTCACCGCCACCGAGCGAACAGCCAATCGATTGCTCGCCAGCGTGACGAGTGCGGTGGATGGCTCGGTGGTGTTGCATGGCGCGGATGCTCCGTTTCGGCGCTGGTCCACGGGCTTTTCCACTGAGCAGTTGGCGCAGCGCCGGCTCCAGTGGTCCACCCTGCGTGCGTTGCCGGGTTCGGACGGCTTCTTTGAAGTGCTCCGGGACCTGGAAATAGCGCCTGCCGGGCGTGAGGACTTGCAGCGCCGGATCTGGGAGGTGATCGATGGCATCACGCAAAACAGCAATGAGTCCGAGCAGTTGCGCAAGGAGATGTTCGAGTGGGCGGGGCGGGCGGCCTGCTGTGACCGCGCGGCCTTGACCTTCAGCAACCTGGAGATCCTGCTGACGACCTACAACGCCAAGGCACTTGCCTTGGACTCGACCCAGGGTGCGGCCCTGCTGAAGCTGTCCAAGGGGCTGTTCCGTCTCGATGAGCTGGAAAAGATCGCCTTGGAGGATATCGACCAGCGCAGGGCCGCGATCAACGTGCGTGAAGGCTTGACCCCCGCCCAACGAGAGAGCGCATTGAGGGCCGTGGAAGAGGTGGAGGTGCGCATGGCGTATCGTCATGGGCTCAAGGATCGCCTTGAATTGCCCGGCCAACCGCAGCAGGCCCGGTTTGTCCAGTTCGGCAATGTGAGCCAGGCCATGCTTGATGCGGCCTGCCAACGGGTGCTCAGCCTGGATAACTCCTCCCAGGAGTTGCAAGCCATGCTCGCCAGAGACTTCTGGAAAGACTATGTGGCGAATAAATACCGTACGCAGTTTGAAGCACAGAACGAACCCCATCACGAACAAATGGAAGCCTTGCAGCGCGACTTCGATGCCGGGACGCTGCCCCGTGCAACCTACGACACCAAGGTCAAGGCATTGCAGGCGCAGTTCGAGATTGAGGAAGCACAATTGATCGAACGCTTGAGCCGCGATGAAGTGGTGCAGGCGCTGGTGCCGACAGCGAGCCTTGAAGTGTTGGTGGACAGCGATGGCAACGGCTTGCAACTGTCCCAGGCACAAGCCGTCGACTTCAATGGCAAGCGCTACTTCGTGGCAAGCATGCCCGATGCGGGTGATGGCGAGCATTACGTGTTATGGGTACAAGCGGCGGATAACCCCTTGCGGTTGACCAGCAGCACAATCGTCGCCAAGCCTGACGTCAATGGTGTGTGGCGGCGTCGAGGCCTGGCGGGCGGAATGGTGCAGCCGGGGTCTGACGATGAGTTTGTCGACGCGTCGGAATCCATGCCGGTCAAGCCCTATACAGCGGCAGAACTCAGTTACATGCGCCGGGAAGTGCACTTTGCGGCCAACCCTAATCCGGTCGGCAGTTACATCCGCGCCAACAACGGCAAGTACCCACTCAGGGATTACCAGGGCAGGCCGATCCGTATCCGAACCCTGCAGAGGCAAGTGGCCTTGGAATCCGACACGCAATACACCTCCGCGCAGGTCAAACCCTACATCCAGTTCGAAGGGTATGAGCACGTCGGTGCACGCTATGAAGCGCAACTGCAACTGCGCACGTTCACGGCGCAGGATGTGAAAGTGCCTGGTGAAAAGGCGTTGATCGGCCAGTCCATGGTGGTGGCCAACCGGCGTATCGCCAAAGGGGAAATCGTCGGTGTATACGGCGGCACCGTACTGCCGTCGGGGATCTTCGGCCAGGGCGGCCAGACCTACACCATGAAGGTGGGCAGCCAGAGGGTCGCCGAGGGTAACGTGTTGAAGGAGGTGCCGATTCATTTGTCGGGGGACAATATTCTGTCGCGAATAAACACCCACTTTGAATATGACGAAAACGGCAAGCCGCTGCGCCACGCGCCAGGTGGGTATAACGTCGAGACAGTGGGGTTTGATGTTGAGGCCGACATGTGGCTGGGCGTGGGGCCAGGGGCGCAGATAAAGCGCAAGCCGTTCATCCTCAACACCCTTTTTGCCACTGAAGATATCGCCGCGGGCACCGAACTGCGAATGGACTACCAATACACCGAGGGGATGATAAAAAGGCTGTTCGCTTGATCCTACTCAGGTCGGTAACCCGTCCGTCGTCGTAAATAGCGGTATTGCATCTTGAAAGGCCGCGTTTTGCCCCAATCTTGTGGGCATATCCAGGCGGTACACAGCCATTGCATTGAACCTGTGTGCCGCCGCTCAACTTATGACGCGCCCTGACATCAATTCCCAGGCTGCCAGCCATGGTGTGCCGTGTGGCGGGCTGCGCGATATCGATAACGGATGGTGATGCCCCCATGGATTTCAAAGACTATTACAAGATTCTCGGTGTCGAGCCGACGGCTGACGACAAGGAGATCAAGTCGGCTTATCGCAAGCTGGCGCGTAAATATCACCCGGACGTCAGCAAGGAAAAGGATGCCGAATCCAAGTTCAAGGATGCGTCCGAGGCCT
The DNA here is from genome assembly GCF_002742485.1 of Pseudomonas sp. 2822-17. NCBI lineage: Bacteria > Pseudomonadati > Pseudomonadota > Gammaproteobacteria > Pseudomonadales > Pseudomonadaceae > Pseudomonas > Pseudomonas sp. 2822-17. The sequence continues at coordinate 98,628 of NZ_LJRZ01000300.1, read as the reverse complement.
ATGAAGCCCTGAAAAGTGCCGACAAACGCGCCGAATACGATGAACTGCGCAAATACGGCCAGCATGGCCAGCCGTTCCAGGGGCCGCCGGGCTGGCAGAGCCGTGGCGGCTTTGGTGGCGGCCAGGACGCGGGCGACTTCTCGGACTTTTTCAGTTCGATCTTCGGCTCGCGCGGCGATGCGTTTGGTGGCGGCCAGCGCCGACCCACAGGGCGTAAAGGCCAGGACGTGGAGATGCAGCTGTCGGTGTTCCTGGAAGAGACGCTGTCCACCGAGTCCAAGCAGGTCACCTTCCAGGTGCCGCAATATGACGCTTCGGGCCGGCACGTCAGCAACACCACCAAGAGCCTGAACGTGAAGATCCCTGCCGGCGTGGCCGACGGTGAGCGCATCCGCCTCAAAGGCCAGGGCGCGCCGGGGATTGGCGGCGGGGCCAATGGCGACCTGTACTTGATCATCAAGTTTGCGCCGCACCCCAAGTTTGAAGTGGAAGGCGAAAACCTGGTGATCACCTTGCCCCTGGCTCCATGGGAGTTGGCGTTGGGGGCGGAAGTGACCGTGCCGACCCTCACCGGCAAGATCAACCTCAAGGTGCCGGCCGGCAGCCAGAACGGCCAGCGCATGCGCGCCAGGGGTCATGGCTTGCTGAACAAGGCCGGCGAACGTGGCTTCCTGTACGTGCAGCTAAAGGCCGTGATGCCCAAGCAGGCTGACAACGAGACCATCGCGCTGTGGCAGGCGCTGGCCAAGCAAGCCAACTTCAACCCACGCGAGAACTTCTGAATCACTGTGGTGAGGGAGCAAGTTCCCTCACCACAGCAGGTCGAGTCAGAACAAGAAGTAACGCTGCGCCATCGGCAGTACGTCAGCCGGTTCACACCACAGCAACACCCCATCGGCCTTGACCTGATACGTCTGCGGGTCCACTTCGATGTCCGGCAGGTAATCGTTGTGGATCAGGTCGGTTTTCTGCACCTCGCGACACCCCTTGACCACCGCAATCTGCTTTTTCAAACCCAAGGCTTCCGGTAACCCGGCTTCCAATGCTGCCTGGCTGATAAAGGTCAGGCTGGTGGCGTGCAGTGAGCTGCCGAAACTGGCGAACATCGGGCGGTAGTGCACCGGCTGCGGGGTCGGGATTGACGCATTGGCGTCGCCCATCAGGCTCGACGCAATCGCGCCACCCTTGAGGATCAGCGTCGGCTTGATGCCGAAAAACGCCGGGCGCCACAGCACCAGGTCAGCCCATTTACCCACCTCGATGGAACCGACGATATGGCTGATGCCATGGGTGATCGCCGGGTTGATCGTGTACTTGGCGATGTACCTTTTGGCGCGGAAGTTGTCGTTGCCGGGGCCATCGCCGGGCAAGGCGCCGCGCTGTTTTTTCATCTTGTCGGCGGTCTGCCAGGTGCGCGTGATCACTTCGCCGACGCGGCCCATGGCCTGGCTGTCGGAGCTGATCATCGAGAACGCGCCGAGGTCGTGCAGGATGTCTTCGGCGGCGATGGTCTCGCGGCGGATGCGGCTTTCGGCGAAGGCCACGTCTTCGGCAATGCTCGGGTCCAGGTGATGGCAGACCATCAACATGTCGAGGTGTTCGTCGATGGTGTTACGGGTGAATGGCCGCGTCGGGTTGGTGGAGCTGGGCAGCACGTTGGGGAAACCGCAGGCCTTGATGATGTCTGGCGCATGCCCGCCACCGGCACCTTCGGTGTGGTAGGTGTGAATGGTGCGGCCTTTGAGCGCGGCGAGGGTGGTTTCGACGAAGCCGGACTCGTTGAGTGTGTCGCTGTGGATCGCTACCTGAACGTCATATTGGTCAGCGACGCTCAGGCAGTTGTCGATGCTGGCAGGCGTGGTGCCCCAGTCTTCGTGCAGCTTCAAACCGATAGCGCCGGCCTTGACCTGCTCGATCAACGGCTCCGGCAGGCTCGCGTTGCCCTTGCCGGTAAAGCCGATGTTCATCGGGAACGAATCGCTGGCTTGCAGCATGCGCGCCAGGTGCCACGGGCCCGACGTGCAGGTGGTGGCGTTGGTGCCGGTGGCCGGCCCCGTGCCGCCGCCGATCATGGTGGTGACGCCGCTGGTCAGCGCTTCTTCGATCTGTTGCGGGCAAATGAAGTGCACATGGCTGTCGATGCCGCCCGCAGTAAGGATCATGCCTTCACCGGCGATCACTTCGGTGCTGGCGCCGATGGCCATGGTCACGCCGGGCTGGATGTCCGGGTTGCCGGCTTTGCCAATCGCGTGGATGCGGCCATTCTTCAAGCCGACGTCGGCCTTGACGATGCCCCAGTGGTCGATGATCAGTGCGTTGGTGATCAGCGTGTCGACCACTTCATGGGCGAGCAATTGGCTCTGGCCCTGGCCGTCACGGATCACCTTGCCACCGCCGAATTTGACCTCTTCGCCGTAGACGGTGAAGTCCTGCTCGACTTCGACGAACAGCTCGGTGTCGGCCAGGCGCACCTTGTCGCCGACGGTGGGGCCGTACATGTCGGCGTAGGCTTGGCGGCTGATTTTCATGTGTGGTTGCCCTGGAAAAATTATGTTGAATGTGACACCGCTATCGGGGGCAAGCCCCCTCCCACACTTGAATGCGTTCACAAATCAAAGGTGGGAGGGGCGGTGCGACGATTCGACTTGCCCCCGATGAGGCCCTAAAGGTCGCCCATGATCCGCCCGGCAAACCCAAATACCCGCCGCCCGCCGCTCAAATCCACCAGCTCCACCTCACGGCTTTGCCCCGGCTCAAAGCGCACCGCAGTCCCCGCCGGAATATTCAGGCGCATGCCTCGGCTCAACGCACGGTCAAACGTCAGCGCGTCATTGGTCTCGAAAAAATGATAATGCGAGCCCACCTGGATCGGCCGGTCGCCGCTGTTGGCCACGCTCAGGGTGACGGTGCGGCGGTCGACGTTGAGTTCGATCTCGCCGGGCTGGATCTGATATTCACCAGGAATCATGCAGGTTGCCCCAGGGTCTTGAAGTAGATGGCGGTCGGGCTGTAGCGCCCGTCCGGGCTTTGGCAGTAATCGGGCAGTTCACCGATCTTGGTGTAGCGCAACGCCTGGTAGAAGGCTTCGGCCCCGGAGCCGGCTTCGGTGTCCAGGTACAGCAGGCCACGCTTGTGCTGGCGTGCGGCAAGTTCCAGGGTTTGCATCAGTTGCTGGCCCAGGCCATGGCGCCGCGCGCGGCTGTGCACCAGCAGTTTTTGCACCTCGGCGCGGTTCAGGCCGTTGGCTTTCTGGCATAGCGCCAACTGCACGCTGGCCTGCACCTGTTCGTCGCGCACCACCACCCACAGCAACAGGCTGGCGTCTTCGATGCTCGCCTGAACGCCGTGCAGATATTCGCGGGCCTGGGCCTCATCGAAGTCGGCCATGAAGCCCACCGACGCGCCGTGCTTGACCGCATCCAGCAACAGCTCAATCAGGCCCTCGCGGTAATGGGCAAAACTTTCTGCATTGACTCGACGCAGTTGCGCAGCGCTCATCGATCTCACTCCTTGGGCGGCTCGGCGCCCGGGTTCAAGGCCAGTTGCATAAAGGTCAGGTCGAGCCAACGCCCGAACTTGATACCCACCTGCGGCATCTGCCCGGTGGTGACGAACCCCAGGCGTTCATGCAGACGGATCGAGGCCTGGTTGCCGCTTTCGATGGCGGCGACCATCACGTACTTGCCGCCGCTGCGCGCACGTTCGATCAAGGCTTCCATCAGGCGCGGGCCAAGGCCTTTGCCGCGCTGGTCGTTACGCACATACACCGAGTGCTCGACGCTGTAGCGAAAGCCTTCGAACGGTCGCCAGTCGCCGAACGAGGCGTAGCCGGTGACTTCATCATGCTCGACCGACACCAGGATCGGGTACGCCTGGGCCTGGCGTGCGTTAAACCACGCCAAGCGGTTGGCCAGGTCGACCGGTTGTTCGTTCCAGATCGCCGTGGTGTTGCGCACCGCGTCGTTGTAGATAGCGCGGATCGCTGGCAGGTCGCTTTCAATCGCATCACGAATCATGGCCGCGCCTCACGCGATGGGTTGGTGGACGGTGACCAGCTTGGTGCCGTCGGGGAAGGTGGCTTCCACCTGGATATCCGGAATCATCTCCGGGATGCCTTCCATCACCTGTTCACGGCTGAGCAGTGTGGTGCCGAAGTGCATCAGGTCGGCCACGGTGCGGCCATCGCGGGCGCCTTCCATCAGCGCCGCCGAGATGTAGGCGATGGTTTCCGGGTAATTGAGCTTCACCCCGCGCGCCAGGCGGCGTTCGGCAACCAAGCCTGCGGTGAAGATCAGCAGTTTGTCTTTTTCCCGTGGGGTCAGGTCCATGGTTCAAGGTCCTTCAAACAACATTCATAAAAAACACTGGAGATCCCTGTGGGAGGGGGCTTGCCCCCGATAGGGGAGTGTCAGGCAAGACATCTGTCACTGACCCACTGCCATCGGGGGCAAGCCCCCTTCCACATTTTGATCTTCATGTGCTCCAGATTCGCGGTGAAACGGCTTCGCGGCCCAGCATCGCCGGGCGCAACAGCCGCCATAAATCAATCAACCAACCCCGCGCCAACAGCGCCTCGCTGGCCAGGCAGCGAGCGACCAGCAAGCCGGGCAGTTGGGTCAGGTCGCCGCGCACGGCATGTGGCAGGGCGCGGCAGGTTTCGAGTAATTCGGGGGCGATCTCGCCCGTCACCAACAACGTGGCAAACACCGGTTGCCCATCGAGACCGATAGGTGAGTCGAGCAACCCATCGGCGCCGACAATGCGCTGGCGTTCGTGCCAGAGCAACTGGCCGTCGCGGCGGATATCCAGGTGCGATTGAAAGTGCCCAAGGTCAAAACGCTCGCCACTGGCCGGGCGGCCCAGGGCGACCACGTCCCAGTAGAACAGCCGCGCATCGCCGTGCAGGTCGATGCGCGTAGTGAGTTCGGCCTGGGCGGCACTGAATACGATGGTCTCCTGGGGCAGCCATTCCAGCGTCGCGCCGGCTTCGACCGTCAGTTCGAGTTGCTGGAACGCCGGGCCGCTGGCGCGGTACCACTTGGCCGCGCCGGGGCTGGTCAATTGGGCCCAGGCCCCTTCGGCGACATGGGCGCTGATGTCCAGGCGATCCCCACCGGCAATCCCGCCGGGCGGGTGCACGATGATGTGCTGGCACACCTCGGGGCCTTCGGCGTACAGGTGCTTTTGCACCCGCAGCGGGCCGAGGTGGCGGCGCATCACCGGGCGCGTGGTGTCGCCGAAACGCGCGTAGCCGAGTTCCAGCTCGGCGTGCCAGCTGGGGGTGAACAGGGCAGGGGTAACGGGCAGGTTCATGTCTTTATGCTTATCGTTAGGACGCTACAGATTAGATGGTTACGAGACCACGTACACCCTCGCTTTCCATATTTTCTCCACGGCCCTGCTGCACGATTTCACCACGGGACATCACCAGGTATTGGTCGGCCAATTCAGCGGCGAAGTCGTAGAACTGCTCCACCAACAGAATCGCCATATCGCCCTGGGCGGCGAGCTTTTTGATCACCGCGCCGATCTCCTTGATCACCGAGGGTTGGATGCCTTCGGTGGGCTCATCCAGGATCAACAGGCGCGGGCGGCTGGCCAGGGCTCTGCCGATCGCAAGCTGTTGCTGCTGGCCGCCGGACAAGTCACCGCCGCGTCGATGTTTCATTTGCAGCAACACCGGGAACAGTTCGTAGATAAACGCCGGCACTTGCTTGGCCTCGGAACCGGGGAAGCGGGAAAGCCCCATCAACAGGTTTTCTTCCACCGTCAGCCGCCCGAAAATTTCGCGGCCCTGAGGCACGTAGGCGATACCGGCGTGCACGCGCTGATGGGGTTTAAAGCCGGTGATGGCCTTGCCTTCCCAGTTCACCGCGCCTTCCTTGGCCGGCAGCAAGCCCATCAGGCACTTGAGCAGGGTGGTCTTGCCCACGCCGTTACGCCCGAGCAGGCAGGTGACTTCGCCGATCTTCACGTCAAACGAAAGCCCGCGCAGGATGTGGCTACCGCCGTAGTACTGGTGCAGTTTGTCGACTTGCAGCATGTTCACACTCTCCTCAAATCCTGCGGGTGCCTGGCTCTTGTTTCGTAGCCCTTCCACACCTATTCAGCGACCGAGATAAACCTCGATCACCCGCTCGTTTTCCTGCACCTGTTCCAGCGACCCTTCGGCCAGCACACTGCCCTGGTGCAACACGGTCACGTGGTCGGCAATCGAGCCGACAAAACCCATGTCGTGTTCCACCACCATCAGCGAATGTTTGCCTGCCAGGCGCTTGAACAGTTCGGCGGTGAATTCGGTTTCGGCGTCGGTCATGCCCGCCACCGGTTCATCCAGCAGCAACAGTTGCGGGTCTTGCATCAGCAGCATGCCGATTTCCAGGAACTGCTTCTGGCCGTGGGACAGCAACCCGGCCGGGCGATGCACCGAGGCGGTGAGGCGGATGGTGTCGAGCACTTCATCAATCCGGTCTTTCTGCTCGCCGCTCAAGCGGGCACGCAGGCTGGCCCATACGGACTTGTCAGTCTTCTGCGCCAGTTCCAGGTTTTCGAAAACGCTGAGGGCTTCGAACACCGTGGGCTTCTGGAACTTGCGGCCGATGCCGGCCTGGGCGATCTGCACTTCGCTCATGCTGGTCAGGTCCAGGGTTTCGCCGAACCAGGCGTTGCCGTGGCTGGGTCGGGTCTTGCCGGTGATCACGTCCATCAGCGTGGTCTTGCCTGCGCCGTTGGGGCCGATGATGCAGCGCAGTTCGCCAACGCCGATGTAGAGATTGAGGTCGTTGAGTGCCTTGAAGCCGTCGAAGCTGACGCTGATGTCTTCGAGGGTCAGGATGGTGCCGTGGCGGGTGTTCAGGCCCTTGCCCGCAGCCTGGCCAATGCCGATGGCATCGCGGCCACTGCCGGCATCAAAAATAGGTTCGAGCATGACGTTCCTCATTTCTTCAGCAGGCCGATAACGCCCTTGGGCAAATACAGGGTGACGATGATGAACAGCGCCCCGAGGAAGAACAGCCAGTATTCCGGGAAAGCCACGGTGAACCAGCTCTTCATGCCATTGACCACGCCCGCGCCGAGCAACGGGCCGATCAAGGTGCCGCGCCCGCCCAAGGCGACCCACACAGCGGCTTCGATGGAGTTGGTCGGCGACATTTCACTCGGGTTGATGATGCCCACTTGCGGCACGTACAACGCACCGGCCAAGCCGCACAACACCGCGCTCAACACCCACACGAACAGCTTGAAGCCGCGTGGGTCGTAGCCGCAGAACATCAGGCGGTTCTCGGCATCGCGCAGGGCCGTCAGCACCCGGCCGAACTTGCTCAGCGCCAGGCGCCAGCCGATGTACAGGCTGGCGACCAACAGCAGCACCGTGGCCAGGAACAACACCGCCCGCGTGCCCGGCTCGGTAATGCCGAAACCGAGGATGCTGCGGAAATTGGTAAAGCCGTTGTTGCCGCCGAACCCGGTCTCGTTGCGAAAGAACAGCAGCATCCCGGCGAACGTCAGTGCCTGGGTCATGATCGAGAAATACACGCCCTTGATCCGCGAACGGAAGGCAAAGAAACCGAACACCAACGCCAGCAAACCCGGCGCCAGCACCACCAGGCACAAGGCCCAGAGGAAGTGGTCGGTGCCGGCCCAGTACCAGGGCAATTCGGTCCACGACAAAAAGGTCATGAACGCCGGCAGGTCGTCGCCGGACGCCTGGCGCATCAGGTACATGCCCATCGCATAACCGCCGAGGGCGAAGAACAAACCGTGACCGAGGGACAGCATCCCGGCGTAACCCCACACCAGATCCAGGGCCAAGGCGACGATGGCGTAGCAGAGGATCTTGCCCACCAGCGTCAGGGTGTACGCCGACACATGCAGCGGGTTTTCCGGCGAGAGCAGAGAGCACAATGGCAAGGCCAGCAGCAGGATCAGGATGATCACACCGGTGGCAATCGTCGCCTTGGGGCCGGCCTTTTGTGCGGCTGTAAGCATCAATGGCTGGTTCATCAGTCGATCACCCGTCCTTTCAGTGCGAAGAGTCCTTGCGGGCGTTTCTGGATAAACAGAATGATCAGCGCGAGGATCAGGATCTTGCCGAGCACGGCGCCGATCTGCGGTTCCAGAATCTTGTTGGCGATGCCCAGGCCGAAGGCCGCCGTGACGCTGCCGGCCAACTGGCCGACGCCGCCCAACACCACCACCAGGAACGAATCGATGATGTAGCTCTGGCCCAGGTCCGGGCCGACGTTGCCGATCTGGCTCAGCGCCACGCCGCCCAGGCCGGCGATGCCGGAGCCGAGGCCAAAGGCGAGCATGTCCACGCGCCCGGTGGGCACGCCGCAGCAGGCCGCCATGTTGCGGTTCTGGGTGACGGCGCGCACGTTGAGGCCCAGGCGCGTCTTGTTCAGCAGCAACCAGGTGAGCACCACCACGAACAAGGCGAAGGCGATAATCACGATGCGGTTGTACGGCAGCACCAGGTTGGGCAGTACCTGGATACCGCCGGACAACCATTCAGGGTTGGCCACTTCGACGTTCTGCGCGCCGAACACCAGGCGCACGGCCTGGATCAGCATCAGGCTGATGCCCCAGGTGGCGAGCAGGGTTTCCAATGGCCGGCCGTAGAGGTGACGAATCACCGTGCGCTCCAGCGCCATGCCGATGGCGGCGGTGACGAAAAACGCCACCGGCAGCGCGATCAGCGGGTAGAACTCGATGGCTTGCGGCACGTAGCGCTGCATCAGCAACTGCACCACATAGGTGGAATAGGCGCCGAGCATCAGCATCTCGCCGTGGGCCATGTTGATCACGCCGAGCAGGCCGAAGGTGATCGCCAGGCCCAGCGCGGCCAGCAGCAGGATCGAACCGAGGGACATGCCGCTGAAGGCCTGGCCGAGGATCTCGCCCACCATCAGTTTGCGTTTGACCTGGGCCAGGCTGGTTTCGGCGGCGGTGTGCACGGCGGCATCGGTTTCGACGCCGGGCGCGAGCAGCGCTTCAAGGCGGGTGCGGGCGAGCGGGTCGCCGGTGCTGCCGAGCAAACGCACAGCGGCCAGGCGCACCACCGGGTCGGGGTCGACCAGTTGCAGGTTGGCCAGGGCCAGGCTCAGGGCGGTGTGCACACCTTCATCGGTTTCGGCGGCGACGCGCTGGTCGAGAAACTTGAGCTGCGCAGGTTGCGCGCTTTTTTGCAGGGTAACCGCTGCGGCCAGACGCACCTTGGGGTCGGCGGCGAGCAGTTGTTGGCTGGCTTGCACGTTGTCGATCAAGCCGCGCAGGCGGTTGTTCAGGCGCACGGTCCTGGTCTCGCCGTTGAGCGTGAGCTGGCCTTGTTGCAGGCCGTCCACCAGCTCGATGCGTGCTGGGTCAGGCGTTGCGGCCCAGTCCTGGAGCAGCTTGGCTTGTTGGGTCGGGTTGGCGGCGAGGAAGTCTTCGGCGTCGCTGGCATGTGCGGCGAAAGGCAGCAACAGCAGCAAGGCCAGGAAATAGCGATGGAGGGCAGTGGGCATAAACAAATGTCCTAGTCATGCGCGGTCAAAACTGTGGGAGGGGGCTTGCCCCCGATAGCAGTGGTTCAGTGATAAAAGCATTGCCTGATACACCGCCATCGGGGGCAAGCCCCCTCCCACATTTGGCCTGTGGTGGGGCTTTAGTTGCTCTTCACCGCGTAATCCGGTTTTTTGTCATTGCCAGGAATGTACGGGCTCCACGGCTGCGCGCGGATCGGCTCCTGGGTCTGCCACACCACCGAGAACTGCCCATCGGCCTGGATCTCGCCGATCATCACCGGCTTGTGCAGGTGGTGGTTGGTCTTGTCCATGGTCAAGGTAAAGCCCGACGGCGCGGCGAAGGTCTGGCCGGCCAGGGCTTCACGCACTTTGTCGACGTCGGTGGACTTGGCTTTCTCGGCCGCTTGGGCCCACATGTGGATGCCCACGTAGGTGGCTTCCATCGGGTCGTTGGTCACGGCTTTGTCCGCGCCCGGCAGGTTGTGTTTCTTGGCGTAGGCTTTCCAGTCGGCGACGAACTTCTGGTTGACCGGGTTCTCCACCGACTGGAAGTAGTTCCAGGCGGCCAGGTTGCCCACCAGCGGCTTGGTGTCGATGCCGCGCAGTTCTTCTTCACCCACGGAGAACGCCACCACCGGCACGTCGGTGGCCTTCAAACCCTGGTTGGCCAGTTCTTTGTAGAACGGCACGTTGGAGTCGCCGTTCACGGTGGAGATCACCGCCGTCTTGCCACCGGCAGAGAATTTTTTGATGTTGGCGACGATGGTCTGGTAGTCCGCATGGCCGAACGGGGTGTAGACCTCTTCGATGTCTTTATCTGCCACGCCTTTGGAATGCAGGAACGAACGCAGGATTTTGTTGGTGGTGCGCGGATACACGTAGTCGGTGCCGAGCAGGAAGAAGCGCTTGGCGCTGCCACCTTCTTCGCTCATCAGATATTCCACCGCCGGGATCGCCTGCTGGTTCGGCGCCGCACCGGTGTAGAACACGTTCGGCGACATCTCTTCGCCTTCGTACTGCACCGGGTAGAACAGCAGGCCGTTGAGTTCTTCGAACACCGGCAATACCGATTTGCGCGACACCGAGGTCCAGCAGCCAAACACCACGGCGACCTTGTCCTGGGTCAGCAACTGCCGACCTTTTTCGGCGAACAACGGCCAGTTGGAGGCGGGGTCCACGACCACCGGTTCAAGCATCTTGCCGTTCACCCCGCCCTTGGCGTTGATCTCGTCGATGGTCATCAGCGCCATGTCTTTGAGCGACGTTTCGGAGATGGCCATGGTGCCGGACAGCGAATGCAGGATGCCGACCTTGATGGTCTCGGCGGCCTGGAGGGTCCATGTCATGCCCATCGCGGCAATGGATGCCGACAAAGTGAAAGCCTTGATCAAGCTGCGACGCTTCATTGTGCAATCTCCAGAACTCAACATTGTTATGGGCGTAGGTTGGGGAACTGAAGGGGGCACTGCAAAGGCTGTGCCTGCTATTACGAACGGGCCGGCTGCGCGGGTTGTAGGAGGCTTCTGCGAGCACGGACGCACCAAGTAGGCGCTTGTTTTCCGGGAGGGTGCACAGCGCGCGCTGTAAGGGTGCGTGGCCCGGTGACTCATGAGGCGGTTGGTGGCCATCCGGTTGCTCGGTTGAACCGCGCCAGTACCAGCCGATCCAGCAGCCACACCAGCACCAGCGAAGCCCCCACCAGCGGGAAGACCAGCGCCAGGCCGAGCATGATGACCACGCCGGTTTTCCACTTCGGCAGGTCATGGCGCAACGGCGGAACGCCCAGGCCGCCCTGGGGCTTGCGCTTCCACCAGATCACCACGCCACTGATGGCGCTGAGCAGAATCATCAGGCAGATCACCAGCACGACCAGTTGGTTGACCCAGCCGAACATCTTGCCCTCGTGCAGCATCACCCCGGTCTCGGTGGCCCGCGCCACGTTGCTGTAGTGCTCCCAGCGCACATCGGCGAGGACCTTGCCGGTGTACTGGTCCACGTGCAGGGTGGCGTCGTTGCGTGGGTCGTTGGCGAATACGGCGACGGTGAACACGCCTTCGGCGGTGGTGGGGAAGGTGATGCTGTAGCCGGGCTCGACTTTGCGTGCAGTGGCCAGATCCACCACCTGTTGCAGGCGTACCGTGGGCGCGGCGGGAGCGGCGTGCATGGCGCCGTGGTTCATGTGTTCGGCGTGGTCGCCGGACATCGGCATCGGTGTGTTTTCCATGGCCCAGGGCACGGTCTGTTGCGTCGCGGTGTTGAGCACGCGTGCCTGCTGATCGGACTGCGGCACTGTGTTCCACATCGCCGCCGGGAAGGTGTTCCACAGGTCGGCGTATTGCTTGCCCCAGAAGCCGGTCCAGGTCATGCCGCTGAGCAGCATCACCAGTAAAAACGCCGCGCCCCAGAAGCCGGCTACCGTGTGCAGATCGCGCCAGAACAACCGGCCGCGGCTGTTAAAGCGTGGCCATAACACCCCGGCCGACGACTTGCCGCGCGGCCACCACAGGTACAGGCCCGACACCACCAGCACCACGCCCCAACCGGCGGCGAGTTCGATCAGGCGATCGCCGACGGTGCCGATCATCAGCTCGCCGTGCAGGGCGCGGGCGATGGCTTGCAGGTTGTTTTTTGCATCCTGTTCACCGAGTACGGTGCCGCGATAGGGGTCGACGAAGACGGTGACTTCGCGCCCGCCGTCGTGCATCACGAATTGCGCGCTGCTGGTGGTGTCGGCCGGCGGCAGGTACTTGGTGATCTTGCCCTGAGGAAAGGCCGCCTGGGCACGTTGCAACTGCTCGTCGGCGCTCAGTGCGTGCTCGGCGCTTTGCACTTTGAGCAGGTCGCCGTACATCAGCGGGTCGAGTTGGGGTTTGAACAGGTAGATGATGCCGGTCAGGGCCAGCAGCACCATGAAAGGGGCGACGAACAGGCCGGCGTAGAAATGCCAGCGCCAGGCCAGGTTGTAGAAGGAAACGTTTTGAGTGGTCATCAGGGATGCTCCGCAAAGCTTAAATTTTTGTCGTTGGTCAGGCCGCCATCGGGGGCAAGCCCCCTCCCACATGTGGAATGCATTCCAACTGTGGGAGGGGGCTTGCCCCCGATGCTTTTAGAAGCTCATGTCGACTTTGGTCCAGAGGGTGCGCCCCGGCTCCTTGATGGCCTGCGGGTCGCTGGCCGGGTAGCCAAAGCCGGCGTTGCCCGCCAGGTTCAAATGCTCGGCGTAGGCCTTGCCGAACAGGTTGTCGACGCCGGTGCTGACCTTGAAGTTTTTGTTGATGCGATACGCGCCATTCAACGAGAACACGCCAAAGCCACCGCTCTTGTCGTAGTCCTTGCCGACCACGTTGCCCTTGTTCTGATCGATACGGTTTTGTGCGGCGACCATCCGCCACAGCGCGCCGGCGCTCCAGTCGTCTGCGCTGTAGGTCAGGCCGAAACGTGCATCCAGCGGCGGCATTTGCGGCAGGGCCTTGCCGTCGCTGCTGTTCTTGCCCCAGGCGTAGGCGAGGGTGGCGTCCGTCTTCCAGTTTGGCGTCAGCTTGTACGCCGCGCCGAGTTCACCGCCCATGATGCGAGCGTCGACGTTGCGGGCCTGCGAGGTAGTGCCCATCATGCCTGGCCGGTAGTCGAACAGGATGAAGTCACGCACCTGGCCGATGTAGCCCGAGGCCCAGGCTTCAAGGTTGTCGGCTTTGTATTGCGCGCCGAAATCGAGTTGGGTGGTCTTCTCCGGTTTCACGCCGTCGAAGGCATTCACCGAACCGACCGCGCCGGTATTGGGGGAGAACAACTCCCAGTAATCCGGGAAGCGCTGCGTGTGGCCCAAGCCTGCGTAGAGGGTGGTGGGGCTGTTGGCCAGGTCGTGTTCGTAGCGCATGAAGCCCGACGGCAACGTGTCGGCGCGGGTTTCATTGGCGGTGGCGCTGGTCTGGCGAAAGTCCTTGGCCGAGGCGCGGTCCAGGCGTGCGCCGGTGATCAGGCGATCACGCTCGGCGGCGTACCAGGTGAGTTCGCCGAACACGCCGTAGTTGTGGAAGTTGGCGTCCTTGACCTTGGGCAAATCCTTGTAGGTGTCGATGCCCATGCTGCTGCGTTGGCGGTGTTCGTTGGTCTGCGCATCCAGGCCGCTGATCAACTGCACATCGGCCCAGCGCCAGGTGGCTTTGATGCGCGCGCCGAGGGTACGACGGTCGACGTTGGAGGCCATCGGCCCGGCCATCATCCCGGTCCCCGACGGCGTGCGCAGGCTATAGTTGTCCATCACGTGGTCGGCGTAGTTGTAGTAGACCTGGGCCTCGACCTTATCCAGCACCTCGCCAATATTCGATTTCTCGAAGCGCAGCCCGAGGCTTTCGCGCAGGAACTGCGAACCGTCCATGCCACGCCCGGCGTAACGCGCTTCGCCATCGCCACGGCCGGCGGTGAGTTCCAGCAGGGTGTCGGCATCCGGGGTGAAGCCAACGGCCACGTCGCCATTCCATTTGTCGTAGCGCGAGGCGACGGTGTCGTTGTTGCCGTCTTTGTAGTCGTCGGCGTGGGCCTGGTTGCCGATTACCCGTACATAGCCCAGCGGCCCGCCAGCGGCGGCATCGATGACCTTGTCGAAGCGCCCGTTGGAGCCAGCCAGCACGCTCGCGTTGAGCCGTGTGCCCAACTCACCGAAGTGTTCGGGCTCGCGATCAAACAGGATCGTACCGGCCGAGGCACCTGGGCCCCAGAGCACGGTTTGCGGGCCTTTGATCACGGTAAGCGTGTCGTAGGTCTCCGGGGAAATATACGACGTGGGCGCATCCATGCGGCCGGGGCAGGCGCCGAGCATCATGCTGCCGTTGGTGAGGATATTCAGGCGCGAGCCGAACATGCCGCGCAGTACCGGGTCGCCATTGGTGCCGCCGTTGCGCACCAGGGCGAAGCCGGGGATGGTCTTGAGGTAGTCGCCGCCGTCGCTGGCGGGCACCGGTTGGCGCGGCTCTTTGGGGTTGGTGACCACGGTCAGCGGCGAGCTGGGCGCGATGGCGGTGATCACCGTGGGCGTCAGCTCATGCTCGTCGTGCTCATCGGCCTGAGCGTGGGGGGCGAGCAGGGCGCCGCATAGGGCAGCGAGCACAGAAGTACTTCCCAAACGGGAGTCAGCAGTAAACCTGGACATGACAAATTCCATCAATCAATCGTAAACAACACGGCCAGCAGCCTGCGGCTGTCTGTCTAAAGTCGGCCGGGGTGAAGTAACGGTGCTTGGTGTTTACGAGGCGATGGGCGGCGCACGGCTGCGGGCGCCGGGGAAGATGCTCTGCCGGGCATGGCCCAGGCGCGTGGCGGGGGAGAGGGCATTGGCCGGCGGCGGGGTACCGAGGGCCACGAATGAAAGGCTGCCGGGCAGGGCAGGGCAACTGAACAGCAGGTCGCAATAACCGCACTTGGCCCAGAGCGCGTGATGGTCGTTGGGGGCTTTGGGGTGATGGGATTCGCCGTGGTCGCCCGACATGTCCATATCCATGGACATGCTCATCGGCATCGACATACCGGCGTGATGATCCATCGGCATCGCTTGGGAAATCAGCGGACCGATAAAGATCATCAGCATGGCGAACAGGCTGATCCAACTGCCGCGCTTCACGCGGTGATGTGGAGAGAGCCTGGCGCGGGGGGCGCCCATCGAGTGTTGGCCTATTGGGCGTGCTTATGCGCGTGGGCGGCCATCGGCGGCACTTTTTGGACCGACACTTGCACCTCGACCTTGCCGGATTTTTCAAAGGTCAGGGTGAGTGGGAATTGCTTGCCATCGGCCAGCAGGCTGCGGTCTTTGAGGCCCAGCAGCATCACGTGGTAGGCCATGGGCGCGAAGGTCAGATCGCCCTTGGCCGGTACGGCAACGCTGGGCACTTGCTGCATCTTCATCAGATCGCCCTGCATCACATGCTCGTGCAGCTCGGCTTTGTCGGCCACGGGCGTGTCGACGCTGAGCAGGCGATCCGGGGTCGCCCCGGTGTTGTGAATCACAAAGTACGCCGCGACGGTGGGCGCATTGGGCGGCAACTCCTGGGACCAGGGATCGCTGACCAGCAGGTCGCCGGCCTTGTAGTCTTCGGCATTGGCGGCACTGAACACCGGCAGCAGCAACGCGGCCAGAAGCAGGGAAGATTTGAGCATGGCAGTTCTCCAGAACGGTTCTAAACGCAGTTCACTTGCGAAGAAGATCAGACCGTTGGAGAGGCGCGGGGGTTGAGGCTCGGCCATTGCTGGCGCGGGGTAGGGGTTTGCAGTGGGGGTTGTGGCTGACGCGGTACGGCTTCAAATCGCGTGAGATACAACTGCGGCACATGCCCCGGCAACGCCACCAAAGGCGCCGAGCCCGAGCAACACCAGCAATGCTGCATGGTGGAATGATCGTCCTGTTGCGGCGCCGGAATGTCCAGCTTGCCCAGGGCAATCGTCTTCAGGCTTGCGCCATTGGAAGAACAGAACCCGCCCCACATCAGTTGCTTGACCGGGTCGTCGGCCTGCTGCATCGCAGCGGCCATTGGCATGGCAAACGCGTTGAACAGCACTGCAAGGCAGGCGATCCAGGCAATTGCAAAGCGTTGACGGGCCATGGCGGACAATCCGTAGGGTTAAACGATCAGGCGGGTATTTAGCCTGATCGGGGGGGATAAGTAAAAAGCGGCGGTGTGGTTTGGTGTCGCAGCAGAATCACACCGCCGTGGCGTGAAGCTTGAGGCCCAACGCTTTCATCACTTTCATGATAGTCGCGAACTCGGGATTGCCAGTGCTGGAGAGGGCTTTATATAAGCTTTCGCGTCCGAGGCCGGCGTCGCGAGCAATTTGGGTCATGCCTTGGGCGCGGGCGATATTGTTGAGCGCTGAACGAATCAGCATTCCGTCACCGGCGTCCTCTTCGAAAGAGGCTTCGAGATACTCCGCCATGTCCTCAGGAGTCGTCAGATGCTCGGCTATGTCGAAATCTTTAAATTGAGTCATGGGTCACTCCTTTTTATCAAATTCTTCGGCAATTTCTTTAGCTCGCTCGATGTCGCGTTTTTGCGTTGATTTATCGCCACCTATCAACAGTAGATAAATCACCTCACCTACACGTTTGAAGTACACCCGATATCCAGGACCATAGTGGATGCGCATTTCGGATACGCCATTTCCGACGTTTTCGCAGTCTCCAAAATTGCCCATTCTTGCGTTATCCAATCTTGTAAGTACGCGTCCATGGGCGGGTTTACTGCGTAGCGAATAAAGCCATTCCTGAAACTCATCAGATCTCTTGAAGTGGATCATCTCAGATCGTATTCCTTGGGATACATGTTGGCAAGTTGCGACGCGCTGCAAAAGCAGGCATCCCCATCGCGGATGGCTGACGCGAAACCGCGAGCGGGGAGGTTAGGTCGAGGGCTTTTGGCTGAGCCAGCCAGCCTGTTCGGAAGTGTTTGTAGGGGGATTCGACTTTTGGTGGTGCAGCCTGATAGCTGGCTGTTCACCTAGCCGACGTATTCAGTACCGAAGACCTGCTGGTCAACCTTAGCGAAACACGGGCATCGGCCAGCGCGTTGAGCTGCGACTTGGCTTTTGACCTGGGAGAGGAATTGCTTGCAGATCGCGTGCACGGCGGCGTTGGGCAGCCGACAGCCACGAGCCGCTAGCACCACAGAAAACAAGGTGGGAGGGGGCTTGCCCCCTATAGCGCTATGTCAGTCGCTGATTTGCTGGCTGAACCACCGCCATCGGGGGGCAAGCCCCCTCCCACATTTGAACTGTGTTGTTCAGAGAGAGTGGATTGCCTGTAGTACCGCTGCGACCGTTGGGAACTCCCGATCCACCGCCGCCAACACCGGCCGCTTCAACACCAACACCGGCACCCCGCGCTCGCGCGCCACTTCCAGCTTCGGCTCGGTAGCCGTGCTGCCGCTGTTCTTGCTGATCAGCACATCAATCCCGCGCCGTTCAAACAACTCTCGCTCGTTTTCGATCAAAAACGGCCCACGTGCGCCGATCACTTCACAGCGCTCGTTGCCCGGATACACATCCAGTGCCCGCAACGTCCAGAACTGGTCGGAGGGGATTTCATCGAGGTGCTGCAACGGCTCTCGGCCCAACGTGAACAGCGGCCGCTTGAAGGGTTTCAAGGCTTCAATCAGCTCGGCCCAATCACCGACCTCTCGCCAATCATCCCCGGCCAGGGGCTGCCATGCCGGGCGTCGCAATGCCCAGCACGGTACACCGCTCAACTGTGCCGCCTCGGCGGCATTGCGGCTGATCTGCGCGGCATACGGATGGGTTGCGTCGAGAATCAGGCTGATCCCCTCATCCCGGACAAACCGCGCCAAGCCCTCTGCGCCACCATAACCACCGACCCGCACTTGGCAGGTCAGATCGGTCGGCACCCGCCCGACACCGGCCAGGCTGTAGATATGTTCCGGGCCCAATGTCCGGGCGATGGCCAGCGCTTCGGTCACGCCGCCCAGCAGCAAGATGCGTTTCATAGCGGCTTGACCACTTCCAGCAGCGTAATCGGCAACGCCTGGCGCCACGTATCAAACTCCCCCAACGGCTGGGCCTGGGCTACGTGAATGCGCGTCAGCTCACCGCCATGTTGAGCGCGCCAGTTCATCAAGGTCATTTCACTTTGCAGGGTCACGGCGTTGGCCACCAATCGCCCACCGGGCCGCAGGTGCTGCCAGCAGGTGTCGAGTACGCCCTCACGGGTGACGCCGCCGCCGATAAAGATAGCGTCGGGTGCGGTAAGGCCATGCAACGCCTCAGGGGCTTTGCCACGAATCAACTGCAAACCGGGCACGCCGAGGGCATCGCGGTTGTGTTCGATCAGGCCTTGGCGGCCTTCGTCTGCTTCAATCGCCAAGGCGCGGCAGCTTGGGTGCGCACGCATCCATTCGATACCGATTGAGCCACTGCCCGCGCCCACGTCCCACAGCAGTTCGCCGGGCATAGGGGCGAGGCGGGCGAGGGTCATGGCGCGTACATCGCGCTTGGTCAGTTGGCCGTCGTGCTGGAAGGCGCAATCGGGCAAGCCCGCGAGGCGCGACAGACGCGGTGTGTCGCTGGAGGCCAGGCAGTCGATGGCGACCAGGTTCAAGTCGGCAACCGAGGCGTGTTGCCAATCTTCAGCCAAACCGTCAATGCGCCGTTCATCCGCGCCGCCCAGGTGTTCAAATACCGTCAATCGGCTGGGCCCGAACCCGGATTCGGCCAACAACGAAGCAATCAACGCAGGGCTGCCGCCGTCATTACTCAGCACCAGTAAGCGCACGCCCGTGGCCAGATGTGCATTGATCGCCGCCGCTGGCCGGGCGACCACGGACAGTGTCACCACCTCCTGCAACGGCCAGCCCAACCGCGCTGCCGCCAACGACACCGACGACGGTGCCGGCAAAATCAGCAGTTCTTCAGCCGCCACCTGCCGCGCCAGACTGGCTCCCACGCCATAGAACATCGGGTCGCCGCTGGCCAGCACACACACTGGCGTGCCGCGTTGTGCCAGCGCCGGCTCCAGGGAAAACGGGCTCGGCCACACCTGGCGTTCCCCCCGAATACACACCGGCAGCAGGTCCAACTGGCGCTGAGCACCTATAATCCGCGTGGCGCGCAACAGGGCATGCCGGGCATTTCTGCCCAGGCCCTTGAAGCCGTCTTCACCGATGCCTACAACCGTCAGCCAGGGCGACATATCAATTCCTTGAACGACATCCGACGGGCAGGCTTTTCATGCCGCCGGACAAAGCAGGCATAATACCGCGCCTTTACCTGTGAACCGGTAGCCCCGTGAACCCAACGCCCACTCTGAATACCTTGCGCCCCTCGGCTTGTCCGGGGTTGCTGCGTATTGTCCAGGCGTTGGATGGCGGTATCTGTCGGATCAAATTGGCCGGTGGCTCGATCACCAGTGCGCAAGCCGACGCCGTGGCCGAAGCCGCCCAGGCCTATGCCGGCGGGGTGATCGAGGCGACCAACCGCGCCAATCTGCAAATACGTGGGATCGGCGCCGGGCAGGATGCGCTGATTGCCAGGCTGCTGGCCGCAGGCCTCGGCCCGAGCAACGCTGGCGGTGACGATGTGCGCAATCTGATGCTCAGCCCCAGCGCCGGTATTGACCCGCAGATGCTGTTCGACACCCGCCCGTTGGCCGGGCAGATCCTCGCCACCTTGCAAAACCACCTGCGTTTCCATGCGCTGTCGGCCAAGTTCGCCGTGCAGTTGGATGGCGGCGAGGATCTGGCGATGCTCGAACATCATCACGATCTGTGGCTCTCGGCGTTCGTGCGCAATGGCGAGACGCTGCTCGCGTTCGGTCTGGCCGGCTGTCCGGGGCTGGATGCGCCACTGGCAGCGGTGCCATTGGAGCAGGGCCACGCACTGGTGGTGGCGGTGCTGGACGCCTTTCTCGACCTCGCCACCCCAGAACAAACACGCATGCGCCATTTGCCTGTGGATAACTTGCTGAGCCAACTGCGCCTGCCGCTGTTGCCGGTCGACGGCTTCAAACGCCCGCCCAGTGGCGCCTTGCTGCACCTCGGGACTTATCCACAGGCGCAGAAGAATCAATTCTATGTCGCGGCCATCGCCCCCTTGGGTCGCCTGGATCCGACGATGCTCAGGGGCGCCGCACAACTCGCTCGCGACTACGGTGACGCCACCTTGCGCTTCACTCCCTGGCAAGGCGTGCTGCTGCCCAACGTCGAAAAACCTCACGCCGTGAGCGAACGCCTGGCGCAACTGGGCTTTCTCTGTTCCATCGACCAACCCCTGGCGCGCCTGACCGCCTGCACCGGCTCCAGCGGCTGCGCCAAGGCACTGGCCGACACCAAGGCCGACGCCCTGCAACTGGCCGCGCTGCAAGCCGGGCATGACGTGCATCTGACAGGCTGCCCACGTTCCTGCGCCGCCGCGCACACCGCGCCCGTCACCCTGCTGGCGGTGAGCCCAGGCCACTACGACCTCTATTTTCGCGATGCAGCCCACCCGGGTTTTGGCCGGCTGCACGCGCGCACTCTTTCCATTGAAGCGGCGGGCGCCCTGTTGCGCGCTTGTCCACGGAGCAACACCGATGATTGATTACATCCGCGACGGTCAGGAGATCTATCGCAACTCCTTCGCCATTATTCGAGCGGAAGCCAAGTTGGACCGCATCCCGGCCGATCTGGAAAAACTCGCGGTGCGAGTGATTCATGCCTGCGGCATGGTCGATGCCATCGACGGCCTGCAATTTTCCGAAGGTGCGGGCAAGGCCGGGCGCGATGCGCTGGCCGCTGGCGCGCCGATTCTGTGTGATGCGCGGATGGTCTCCGAAGGCGTGACGCGCACGCGCCTGCCGGCCAACAACGCGGTGATCTGCACCCTGCGCGACGACAGCGTGCCGGAACTGGCGCGGGAGCTGGGCAATACCCGCTCCGCTGCCGCCCTGGAGCTGTGGCGCCCGCACCTGGAAGGCAGTGTGGTGGTGATCGGCAACGCGCCGACCGCGTTGTTCTACCTGCTGGAAATGCTCGATGCGGGCGCGCCGAAACCGGCGTTGATCCTCGGTTTCCCGGTGGGTTTTGTCGGCGCCGCTGAATCCAAGGCGATGCTGGCCGCTGACAGCCGTGGGGTGCCGTTCGTGATCATGCAAGGCCGCCTGGGCGGCAGTGCCATGGCCGCCGCAGCGGTCAATGCGCTCGCCACGGAGGTGGAATAATGCCGGCACGCGGACGTTTGATCGGCCTGGGCGTGGGCCCCGGCGACCCGGAACTGATCACCCTCAAGGCCCTGCGCCTGCTGCGTGAATCGCCGGTGGTGGCGTACTTCGTGGCCAAGGGCAAGAAGGGCAACGCCTTCGGCATCATCGAGGACCATCTGGTGGCGCAACAGACCCTGATGCCGCTGGTGTACCCGGTGACCACCGAGGCACTTCCGGCGCCGCTGTCCTACGAGCAAGTGATCAGCGATTTTTATGACACCGCCAGCGTCGACGTGGCCGCGCATCTGGACGCCGGTCGCGATGTGGCGGTGATCTGCGAAGGTGATCCGTTTTTCTACGGTTCCTACATGTACCTGCATGACCGTTTGGCCGAGCGCTACGAAGCCCAGGTTGTTCCGGGCGTGTGCTCGATGCTCGGCGGCGCTTCGGTGCTTGGCGCACCGTTGGTGTATCGCAACCAGAGCCTCTCCGTGCTGTCGGGCGTGTTGCCTCACGATGACCTCAAGCGCCGCCTGGCGGATGCCGACGCGGCGGTGATCATGAAGCTGGGTCGCAACTTCCCCAAGGTGCGCCAGGTGTTGGAAGAACTCGGCCTGGCCGAGCGCGCGCTGTATGTGGAGCGCGCCACCATGGCCAACCAGAAGATCGTGCCGCTGGATCAGGTCGACCCGTCGTCGTCACCGTACTTCTCGCTGATCATCGTGCCCGGTGAACGGTGGCAAGGGTGATGAGTCCGGCGATTGTCATCCTCGGCCAGGGCAGCCTGGCGACCGCGCGCAGGATCCAGCAGGTTTACCCTGGCGCCGTGATCCACGGCTTGGCCGGGCGGGTTGACGGTGCGGACCAGGCTTACAGCGACTTCGGCGCCACCCTGCGTCAGTTGTATCAGCACGGCACGCCGCTGATTGCGCTGTGCGCGGCCGGTATCGTCATCCGCACCTTGGCTGCGCTGCTGCTGGAAAAAGGCGAAGAGCCGGCCGTGCTGGCTGTTGCCGAAGACGGCAGTGCCGTGGTGCCGCTGCTCGGCGGCCTGGGTGGCGTGAACGTGATGGCGCGGGACATCGCGGCCGCACTTGATGTGGCCGCTGCGATCACCACCAGTGGCGAACTGCGCTTCGGCACCTGCCTGCTCAACCCGCCGGCCGGTTATGAGTTGGCGGATCTGGAGCTCGGCAAGCGCTTCGTCTCCGACCTGCTGGCCGGCGAAAGCGTACGTATCGAAGGCGCGGCGCCGTGGCTGGGTCAAGCGAATTTGCCCCAGGACCAGCAAGCGCGCCTGGCGATTCACGTAGGCAGCGCCGAGCGCGTGCCGGCTGCCAATGAATTGCTGATCTATCCGAAGACGGTGTCAGTCACCTGCAAACCGGGTGTGGAGTTGGCTGCGCGGGTGCGAGCGGCGTTGCATGACGCAGGCATCGCCGTGCATTCCCTGGCGTGCCTGCTGGCCAGCGACACGCAGATGGCCGAGGCGTCGCTGCATGAAGCCGCATCGGCATTGGCGGTGCCGCTGCGTTTCGCCAGCGTTACCCAGGATGCCGACATCGTGATTGACGTCGCCGAGCAGCCGTTGGACCTGTCGCAGGTGGGCCGCCCGCGTGGCCGCCTCGCCGTGATCGGCCTCGGCCCAGGCGCCGCCGAGTTGATGGTGCCGGCGGTAAAGGCCGAACTGGCGCGCTGCACCGATGTGTTGGGCTATGAAACCTACGTGCGCATGGCCGGGCCATTTCGCGACGATCAGATTCAGCACTGCACCGACAACCGCGAAGAAATGCAACGCGCACGCCATGCCTTCGAACTGGCCGCTCAGGGCCGTTCGGTGGTAGTGGTGTCGTCCGGTGACCCTGGCGTGTTCGCCATGGCGGCGGCGGTGATCGAGGCGTTGCACGAGTCCAGCGATCCGGCCTGGCACCAGGTCGACCTGGAAATCCTGCCAGGTGTCTCGGCCTCCCTGGCCACCGCTGCCCAGGCGGGCGCGCCGCTGGGGCATGACTTCTGCGTGATGTCGCTGTCGGACAACCTCAAGCCGTGGTCGATCATCGAAAAACGCCTGGACCTCGCGTCCCAGGCCGACCTGGCCCTGGCGTTCTATAACCCGATTTCGCGGTCACGGCCGTGGCAACTGGGCCGTGCCCTGGAAATCGTCGCGTTGCACCGCACGCCGCAAACACCGGTGGTGCTGGGCCGCGATATCGGCCGACCGGGTCAGACCTTGCGTGTCACTACCCTGGGGCAACTCACTCCGGACCAGGTGGACATGCGCACCATGGTGCTGATCGGCTCGTCCACCACTTGCACATTCGCGCGAGCCGGTGGTGGTGAGTGGGTCTATACGCCACGCTGGTATGGTGAGAAACCCCTCTCCTGAAAATGGCCTGCTGGCTGTCAGAAAGCTCCGAATAACACAGGGATTACTCTGCTGTTGTTCGGGGCTTTTTCTTTTTTGTGCGACGAAAAAACGAAGGCTCGCAGGTGTCCCGTGTGATTGCTGGGCGCTGGTTTCAGGTGTGTCTTGCCAAGGGATGTTTGTCGCCTGGAACGCGCATCGGCCACTGGACTAGTGTGCAGGTAAGCCCCATGTGGGGTGCTTGTGGAGAACCGAAAATGGAGCAACATCACAGAAGGATCAACAACACAAAACGGCGCAAGTTGATTGCCGCCTACACATTGCCGAGGGCGCCTGGCGCGCAGCCCTCATTGCCGCCGCTCGACACGGGGGACGACTGCAACGCGGCAGTGGTCAACAACAGTGTGATGTCGTTCGCCGAGGGGCTGTCGGGCCTGAACCGGGAATACATCCGCAAAAGCTACCTGTTGGCCAGCAGTTACGTCAGTGATGTCTTGAAGACCCCGCGCGGTACCGAGGCCTGGTACGACGAATTTATCAAGGTGATGATCAGCCTGGGCTGGCTGCCGGTGCGCAGCCGTTTCGAGCGGGTTTCACATTCGGGTAAGGGCCTGTCGGTGCAATTGGCGGCCCTGAACATCATCGCCACGATGCTGGCGTCGATGTCGGTTTCGGGGCCATTGGTCGCGGCGCTGCCGAAACTGGCAGCCGATGCGTTGGAAGCCATGAAGCAGCAACCGGCGTCCTTCGAGTTGTTCAGGCGCAACAGTACGCTGCACCAGGGCGGTGATTTCGGCCTGGCGTCCTGTGTCGAAGCGGGCGGCGAATTGACGATGGTGCTGGTGACCTACAGCACCCAGAGCGTGAGCAAACAGGTGGGATTGCCGTTCCTTGAGTGGGACAGCGCTTCGGTCGAGGCCTTCAGCGGGCAGACCTGCCTGGTGCTGAGCACCTCGGTGGTCAACGAAAAAACCATCCAATTGATGCGCGAGAGTGCGGGCGACAAGGTGCAGTCGGCGATTGCCAAGTACCGGATCTAAGGCACCAGATAACCCCGTACGCCGGTAAAGATAATTTGCGCGGCAAGGGCGCACACAAACAGGCCCATCAACCGGCTGACAATCTGCAAGCCCTGGTCACCGAGAATCCGTTCGATACGGTTGGACAGATACAGCACCACGCCAACCGTGAGGCTGGCCAGGGCGATGCTGAGGATGGCGGTGATCTTGTCATCCCAGTGCGGCTGGCTGACGCCCATCACCAACAACGCACCGATGGTGCCGGGGCCGACGGTGAGGGGAATGGTCAGCGGTACGATGGTCACGTCCTGCTGCACATTGTCGGTCTGCACCGCTGACTTGCCTTGGGCCATGCCCAGGGCCGAGATAAACAACACACTGCCGGCGCCGATGCGAAACGCATCCACGGTGATGCCGAACACACTGAAAATCACCCGGCCGAACAGGTAGAGCAGCACACTCGACACCAGGGTCGCCAACGCTACCTTCCAGGCCAGTCGCCGGCGTTCTTTGCTGGAGTAGCCACGGGTCAGGCTGATAAAGCAGGACAGCACGAAGAACGGGCTGTAGAGCACCAGCATTTTCAGGTAGACGCTGAATAACACGTGGAGCATGGAGGTAGCTCGCGGCAGGAAAAGTGTGGAGAGTCTATCAGGCGGTACGCTCCAGGTCAGGAAGGCGCGTGCTCCGCCCGCTGTTGACGCTGCGCGACCCAGAATTCCACCAGTTCACGCAACTGCGACAACTCCACCGGTTTGGCCATATGCCCATCCATCCCAGCCTGGCGCGCGCGTTCTTTGTGTTCCGAAAGGATATGCGCCGTGAGCGCCACCACCGGTGTGCGAATGCGCTGGTGGCTGACTTCCCACGCCCGCAGCTGCTGGGTGGCCGAGAAGCCATCGAGGATCGGCATTTCACAGTCCATCAATACCAGGTCATAACGCTGGGCCTTCATCGCCTCCAGCGCTTCTTCGCCGTTGCTGGCGGTGTCCGGGTTGAGGTTGAGCTTGCCGAGCATGCCGCGAATCACTTTGGTGGAGATGCTGTTGTCTTCGGCGACCAGGATCTTGAAATCGCTGGGCACGGTAATCGCCGCCGGGGCGTTGAGTGAGACGCGCAGCGCCACGCCGCCTTTGCTGCGCTGGTTCAGCTCATCGGCCAGGGTGGTCTTGAGGGTGTAACCGGCGACCGGCTTGGCGAGGATGCGTTTGATCCCACAGTTGCGCGCGATGATCTTGCTTGGCGCGTTGCTGATGCCGGTGAGCATGATCAGCAGGATGTCGTGGTTCAGGCTCGGGTCTTCCTTGATCTTTGCCGCCAGTTGCATGCCGGTCATGCCGGGCATGTTCTGGTCCAGCAGCACGACGTCGAAGTAGTCGCGCAGGTGCGCCTTGGTGCGCAGCAAGGCCAGGGCTTCCTTGCCTGAGGGCACCGCGCTGACGTTCAGGCCCCAGGCGGTGCATTGCTGCACCAGCACTTTGCGGCAGGTGTCGTTGTCGTCCACCACCAGCACGCGGGCGTCCTTGAGCGGGCCATCGAGGTCGGAGGTGGGGTGCTCCAGGCGTTCCGGGTCCAGTGGCAGGGTCAGCCACAAGGTACTGCCCTGGTGACTGCCGCTCTTGATACCGAATTCGCCGTTCATCAACAGGATCAGTTGGCGGGCGATCACCAGGCCCAGGTGGCCGCTCAGACGGGTGGCCGAGAGGAAATTCTTGCTGTGCAGTTCGCTGTGCAGGAGTGCGTCGCGCTCGGCGGCTTCCATCGGCAGGCCGCTGTCCTGCACGGCAATGCGCAGGCGTGGCTTGGTGCTGCGGTCGTCCAGGGCGACCACGATCAGGACTTCGCCTTCATCGGTTTTGTGCAGGGCGTTTTCCAGCAGGCTCAGCATCGCCTGGCGCAGGCGCGTCGGGTCCCCGCTGATGACGCGCGGCACCTGGGGCTGGATAAAACTGATCAGCTCGACATTCTGCTGCTCGGCCTTGGCGCGGAAGATGCTCAGGCAGTCTTCGATCAGGGCATTGAGGTCGAACTGCACGTCATCCAGTTCGATCTGCCCGGATTCAAGCTTGGAAATATCGAGGATTTCATTGATCAGTGTGAGCAGCTCGTTGCCGGCGCTGTGGATAGTCTGCACGTAGTCGCGCTGCTTCACCGACAGCGGCGTGCCCAGCAGCAACTCGGTCATGCCCAGCACGCCGTTCATGGGGGTGCGTATTTCGTGGCTGATCTTGGCCAGGAACTCGGCCTTGGCGGCGATCTCGGCATTGCTGGCGGCCAGGTCGCGGCTGAGGCTGAAACGGGCCTCGACAATCGCACGCTGGCGTTCGCCCAGGGCCAGGCTCATCAACAAGCCACTGAGGCAGATAAACGCCAGCAGCGTGATGATCAACCCCTGAGGCGACACCATGGTCAGGCCCAGCAGGGCTGGGAGGATGATCAGCGTGCCAATGTTGAACACCACCATGCCCGCCACGAACAAGCGCGCCGGGCGGTAGCCTTTCTGCCAGTGGTAAGCCGAGACAAACAGCATGCTCAGGCCGGCCAGGGCCACCAGGGCGTAGGTGATGATGTTCAGCGGCAGGGTGTTGACGAACAACAGCAGCAGGCCGCACAGCACGATAAACAGGATGTCGGCCATCAACACTTTGTTCAGCGGGTGCGGGCCCAGGGGCATGAAGAAACGATAGGCGAACATCAGCCCGCACGGTGCGGTCAGCAGCAAGGCCAGGTAGGCGCCGGGGGTCTGGATTGCATGCCAGTTCGGTAGCCATGGGCCTACCAGGTTGAGCAGCAGCGCCAGGCTGAGCATCAACAGCAGTTCACAGGCCGCCAGCCACAGGCTGCTGCGCGAGCGGTGGTAAGCGAAGCGCGAGAGGTTGTGCAGGATCAGCATCAGCAGGCAGCCGAACAGCAGGCCGTAGATCAGCGTCTGGGTCTGGTCGGCGGCCGCCAGCACCGCCGGTTCCAGGGTGATATAGGGGCGCAGTTCGTGTTCCGAGACCAGGCGCAGGTAGACATCGAGAGGCTTCTGGCTCTGGGGCATTGGCAGCATGAAATCGCTGCTGGGTAGCGGGCGTTCCGCCTGGGGCTGGCGGGCGCCGGTGCTTTGTTGCTCGACCAGGCTGTCGCCGTCCAGTACATACAGGCTCAGGTGCGACAGGTCGGGGGCGAATACCCGCAGCACTTGCTCGTGCTTGCCGGGCTGCAGCTTGAAACGTACCCACAACGCACCGTCCGGCTGCGCAGCGGTCACGCGGTCCAGTTCGATGGGGCTGAATTGATTGGTGTAGCGTGGGGAACGGATGTCGCTCAGTTGCAGGTCGGCCTGTTCATCAAGCAATACTGCCCAACCACTGCCTTGTGCAGCGGCCTGGGCCGGGAACAAGCAGAGCAGTGTCAGCAGGCTGACAGTGAAACCTATGGCGATCCTGAGCCAGCGCACGGCGAAATCCCTTCGTAGGTTGATGCACGGGTTAACTATGCGCGGGGAGGCCTGTAGACGGCAAGGGCCAGAGGCCCTTGCCTAACCGAACGGATAGCTAGTGTTACTGAGTTTCGCCACGTTCACGGGCAATGGCGCGGTAGCCGATGTCCGTGCGGTAGAAGCAGCCTTTCCAGTCGATCTTCTTGGCCAGTGCATAAGCCTGTTGCTGCGCAGCGTCGACACTGGCGCCCATTGCGGTAGCGCACAGCACACGACCGCCGGCCGTCACAACCTTGTCATCCTTGAGCGCGGTGCCCGCATGGAACACCTTGCCTTCCAGCGTTGCGGCAGCATCGAGGCCTTCGATCACATCGCCTTTGGCGTAGTCGGCAGGGTAACCACCGGCCGCCAGCACAATGCCGACGCTCGGGCGTGGATCCCATTGTGCTTCAACCTTGTCCAGGGCTTGCGCCAGGGCGGCTTCCACCAGCAGGACCAGGCTCGATTGCAGGCGCAGCATCACCGGTTGGGTTTCCGGGTCGCCGAAGCGGCAGTTGAACTCGATGACTTTCGGGTTACCGGCCTTGTCGATCATCAGGCCGGCGTACAGGAAACCGGTGTACACATTGCCTTCGTCGGCCATGCCGCGCACGGTCGGCCAGATCACCAGGTCCATCACACGCTTGTGCACGTCTGCGGTGACCACCGGGGCAGGGGAGTAGGCACCCATGCCGCCGGTGTTCGGGCCAGTGTCGGCGTCGCCGACGCGTTTGTGGTCCTGGCTGGTGGCCATCGGCAGCACATTCTTGCCGTCGACCATCACGATAAAACTGGCTTCTTCGCCGTCGAGGAATTCCTCGATGACCACACGCGAACCGGCTTCACCAAACGCATTGCCGGCGAGCATGTCGCGCACGGCGTCTTCGGCTTCCTGCAAGGTCATGGCAACGATCACGCCTTTGCCGGCGGCCAGGCCGTCGGCCTTGATCACGATCGGTGCACCTTTTTCACGCAGATAGGCCAGGGCCGGCTCGATCTCGGTGAAGTTCTGGTAGTCGGCAGTCGGGATCTTGTGGCGCGCCAGGAAATCCTTGGTGAAAGCCTTGGAGCCTTCCAGTTGTGCAGCGCCAGCGGTCGGGCCGAAGCAGTCCAGGCCACGGCTGCGGAACAGGTCCACAACGCCAGCGACCAGAGGGACTTCCGGGCCGACGATGGTCAGGGACACGTTCTTTTCAGCAAAGTCGGCCAGTTGTTCAAGGGCCAATACGTCGATGGCGACGTTTTCGCACTTGGCTTCAATGGCGGTACCGGCGTTGCCGGGAGCGACGAAAACTTTCTGGACGCGCGGGTCCTGGGCAACTTTCCAGGCCAGGGCGTGTTCGCGGCCACCGCTGCCAATGATCAATACATTCATTTCAAAAACCTCAAATTCTGTAAGGCGCTGCACGAGCGCTTCAGTGTGGAGCTGAACTTATGTAGTGAGCGGGCTTGCCCCGCGCTGGGCTGCGAAGCAGCCCCAATCAACAAGAACGCAGGGCATCAGATACGGCGCGGATTGCTGTTTTGGGGCCGCTTCGCAGCCCAGCGCGGGGCAAGCCCGCTCACCACAAAGCCCTTTCCCACATTTGGATCAGTGACGGAAGTGGCGCATGCCGGTGAAGACCATGGCAATGCCGGCTTCATCAGCAGCGGCAATCACTTCAGCATCACGCATCGAGCCGCCCGGTTGGATCACGGCGGTCACGCCGGCCTTGGCGGCATTGTCCAAACCATCACGGAACGGGAAGAACGCATCGGATGCCATCACCGAACCTACAACCTGCAGGCCGGCGTGCTCAGCCTTGATCGCGGCGATACGCGCCGAGTTCACGCGGCTCATCTGGCCGGCGCCGACGCCGATGGTCTGGCGGTTCTTGGCGTAGACGATGGCGTTGGATTTAACGTATTTGGCCACTTTCCAGGCGAAGATCAGGTCGTTGATCTCTTGCTCGGTCGGGGCGCGCTTGGTCACGACTTTCAGGTCTTCGCTGCCGATCATGCCGATGTCGCGGCTCTGTACCAGCAAGCCGCCATTGACGCGCTTGTAGTCCCAGGCTGCAGCGCGGTCAGCCGACCATTCGCCACAGGCCAGCAGGCGCACGTTGGCTTTTGCGGCAACAATGGCGCGCGCTTCTTCGCTTACCGAAGGGGCGATGATCACTTCAACGAACTGACGCTCGACGATGGCCTTGGCGGTCTCGGCGTCCAGTTCACGGTTGAAGGCGATGATGCCGCCGAACGCCGACTCGGTGTCGGTGGCGTAGGCCAATTCGTACGCCTGGCGGATGCCGCCTTCAGCGTCCGGGCTCACGGCCACGCCGCACGGGTTGGCGTGCTTGACGATCACGCAGGCCGGCTTGACGAAGCTCTTCACGCATTCCAGCGCGGCATCGGTGTCGGCCACGTTGTTGTAGGACAGTTCTTTGCCTTGCAGCTGGGTCGCGGTGGCGATGCCCACTTCGGCAGGCTTGGCTTCCACGTAGAACGCCGCGCTCTGGTGCGGGTTCTCGCCGTAGCGCATTTCCTGCGCCTTGATGAACTGGCTGTTGAAGGTACGCGGGAACTGGCTGCGGCCTTCTGTGCTGAGGGTTTCGGCGGCCTGGTTCACGGTGCCCATGTAGTTGGCGATCATGCCGTCGTAGGCGGCGGTGTGTTCGAACGCCTTGAGCATCAGGTCAAAGCGCTGGGCGTAGGTCAGGCCGCCGGCTTTCAGGCTTTCGAGCACTTGGGTGTAGTCGCTGGCGTTGACCACGATGGCCACGTCTTTGTGGTTCTTGGCGGCCGAGCGCACCATGGTCGGGCCGCCGATATCGATGTTTTCGATAGCGGTCGGCAGGTCGCAGCCTGGCTTGTTGATGGTGGCTTCGAACGGGTACAGGTTGACGGCCACCAGGTCGATCGGCTTGATGCCGTGCTCGGTCATGATGGCGTCGTCGATACCGCGACGGCCAAGGATGCCGCCGTGGATTTTCGGGTGCAGGGTCTTGACCCGACCGTCCATCATTTCTGCGAAACCGGTGTAGTCCGCGACTTCTACTGCGGCCACGCCGTTGTCCTGCAGCAGTTTGAAGGTCCCGCCCGTGGAGAGGATTTCCACGCCCAGGGCTTCCAGCTCCCGGGCAAATTCGAGGATCCCGGTCTTGTCGGAGACACTGATCAAGGCGCGGCGGATCGGCAGGCGGGTAGTCTGGTCGGTCATTTCAATTTCCATCAAAAGCAAAGGAGTCAGCAAAAAAGGCGACCGGTTTTACGCGGGCGCCTTTCTGGTTTGATTGAATGCTTACAGCAAATCGTATTGCTTGAGCTTTTTGCGCAAGGTGCCACGGTTGAGGCCCAGCAGCTCACTGGCTTTGGTCTGGTTGCCCTTGACGTAGTTCATCACGCATTCGAGCAAGGGCGCCTCGACTTCGGAGAGCACCAGGTTGTACACGTCCGTGACGGAAGCGCCCTCAAGGTGGGCGAAATAATTATGCAGCGCCTTCTCGACACTCCCGCGAAGGGTCTGGCCTTCTTCGCTCGGCGTGTTGAGGTGCTGTTTCAAATTGACGTTGTCGCTCACGGGTGTTGTTCCACTCACTAAAGTCTCGGTCATCATCGTCATGCGGCCACCCCTTCTCCGTCCCCTGCTCTCAGGCTCTTGTCTCGTTCGGCAAAAAACTCACGAACGGCGGTGACCTGTGCTTGCGTTTCATCCAAACGATTGAATCCGGCGCGAAACTCCCTGGCGCCCGGCAGGGTTGCGAGATACCAACCCACATGCTTGCGAGCAATGCGCACGCCCATCACATCCCCATAGAAGGTGTGAAGTGCAGCCAGATGCTCAAGCAGAATACGTTCCACTTCGACCAATTTCGGCGCCGGCAAGACTTCACCGGTACGCAGGAAATACTCGACCTCACGAAAAATCCACGGGCGCCCTTGGGCGGCCCGGCCAATCAACAAGCCATCGGCACCGGTTGCGTGCAGTACGCGCCGGGCTTTTTCGGCTGAGTCGATGTCGCCATTGGCAAACACCGGCATCGACACCGCCTGCTTGATCGCGGCGATGGTGTCGTACTCGGCTTCACCGGTATACAGATCGGCGCGTGTGCGGCCATGGACCGCCAGCGCTGTAATACCTGCCTGTTCGGCGATCTTCGCCACCGTCAGGCCGTTTTTGTTGTCCCGGTCCCAGCCGGTACGGATCTTCAGGGTTACCGGCACATCCACTGCGGCGACAACGGCCTGCAGGATCTCGGCAACCAACTGCTCATCTTTCAATAGCGCGGAACCGGCGGCCTTGTTGCAGACCTTCTTGGCCGGGCAGCCCATGTTGATGTCGATGATCTGTGCGCCCAACTCCACGTTGGCTCGGGCCGCATCCGCCAGCATCTGCGCATCACCGCCGGCGATCTGTACCGAGCGGGGCTCGGGATCACCTTCGTGGATCATGCGCATCCGCGATTTGCGGGTGTTCCACAAGCTCATGTCGCTAGTGACCATTTCCGAGACTACAAGACCCGCGCCCAAACGTTTGCACAGCTGACGAAAGGGCTGGTCGGTGACACCCGCCATCGGGGCGAGGATCAAGCCGTTCTGCAATGTGTATGGGCCGATGCGTACCGCCGACATAGGACTTCCCTGTTGTGGGGCCGGATCATTAGAGTTCGAAAAAGGGTTGGCATGATACCCGCTCTCGATGACTGGATAAAGGCT
Organism: Pseudomonas sp. 2822-17; assembly: GCF_002742485.1. Classification (NCBI taxonomy): domain Bacteria; kingdom Pseudomonadati; phylum Pseudomonadota; class Gammaproteobacteria; order Pseudomonadales; family Pseudomonadaceae; genus Pseudomonas; species Pseudomonas sp. 2822-17. The sequence continues at coordinate 65,906 of NZ_LJRZ01000300.1, read as the reverse complement.
GGATTGGATAAAATCTGAACAGTTATTTCTTTATCGCCGCCGGTTTGGATGCGCGGCGCCAAGTCAATAATCCACCGTCAAGCTTCGGTGAGTGGGTCGGTTCACTCGGGCGAGTGGAAGCTCAGGCTGTAATTCACGGCTTTGTTGCCCGGATCCAGGATGTCCAGGGAGATATGGATCGGGGTCTGCGATGGCATTTCGCTCACGCCGGCCAACTCGCCGCTGAGGTATTCGGCGGGTTTGAAGCGACGACTGGCAATCAGGCCGCCATTGAGGTCGGCAAAACGCAGCTCCAGCAGGGGGAAGGGCTGGGAGAACGTCGCGCGGTTGTAGATGATTGCATCCACCACCAGCGCCCCGGCGAATTCCGGGTGGCTGCGCACTACCAGGTTGCTGCTCTTGATGTGGGCGATATCGACCCGTGATGGCACCTTGCAGCCCAGTGTGGGGCACAGTTGCTGGAACCACGGGCGGTAAGCGTCCTGGCGCGCCAAGTCGTCGAACTGGTAGGCGATGTATTGGCCTGCCAACCCCGCGGCGGCGATCAGCACCAGCAGTATCCAGATTAAGCGGCGGCCCCAGCCCTGTGGGCGCTTTTGCGCGTACAGGTGCAGCGGGTCGTCTTCGAGGTCCTGGAGCAGTTCGTCGTGAACGCCAGCGTCGGGGCGCGGGCGCTTGCGACGCAACTGGGGGCGCTCCTCGGGTTCCGGCTCGTCCGCCGCCTGGGTGAGCGGAGTGAACGGTGGGTCGAGGTCTTCATCCTCGGGGGCTGCACGCAGTGGCGGCTCGTCGTCGATATCGTCGATGTGCTGCGACATGGACGGCTCGGTGCGCTGCTTTGTCGCAGGGGCGTTGCTCGGTTCCGACTCGTCTTCCGGGGCTTTGGTACGCTCTTCAGGCGGATCGCTGAACAGGCTGGCCGCCCATTTTTCCTCTTCGGCCTTGACGGTTTCGCGGCTGGCGCTGAGGGCGTCTTCCTTCTGGCGGCGCTCTGCACCCGGTTGGCGACGTTCCGCGCCCACGGGCAGCGTGTGCTGAATCTCGCGGCGCTCCAGCTTGGCCAGTTCTTCGTCCAGGTCCAGGTTGTCGAGGTCCAGCTCTTCGGCGGTCCACTGTTTCTGGCTGATGGCGCGGGGTGCCTCAGGGGGCATCGCGATTTCCGGTTGTTCAGGCGCCACGGCCTGGGCGCGCTGCTCCAGCAGCTGGCGAGCGGCGTTGAACACCTGCAGGCACGAGCCGCAGCGCACCACGCCACGGGCCACGCTCAATTGAGCGTGGTTGACGCGAAAGCGTGTTTGGCAATGCGGGCACTGGGTGACGAAACTGTCGGTCATGCGGCCATCCGATTCAGGCAAGCGCTCATTCTAGCGCCGACGCCCGCTGATGCGTACCCAGCCATCGCGGTTGGCGATCGGATCCAGCTCGAAATCCTGGGCATACGCGGCAGCAACGTCTTCGCCTTGCTCGGCGAGGATGCCCGACAGCGCCAGGCGCCCGCCCGGCTTGACCAGGCTCGACAGTTGCGGCGCCAGGGAAACCAGCGGCCCGGCGAGGATATTCGCCACCAGCACATCGGCCTGGACCTGCGGCAGGTCTTCAGGCAGGTAGAGTGGGAATTTATCTTCAGGAATATGGTTGCGCCCGGCGTTATCGCGCGAGGCTTCCAGGGCCTGCACGTCGATGTCGGTGCCCACGGCTTGCTTGGCGCCCAGCAACAGCGCGGCAATCGCCAGGATCCCCGAGCCGCAGCCGAAATCCAGCACGTGGCTGTCGGTCAGGTCCTGGCCGTCGAGCCATTCGAGGCACAATGCTGTGGTGGGGTGGGTGCCGGTGCCGAACGCCAGGCCTGGGTCCAGCAGCAGGTTCACCGCATCAGGCTCTGGTGCGGCATGCCAGCTCGGTACGATCCACAGGCGCTGGCCGAAACGCATCGGCTGGAAGTTATCCATCCAGCTGCGTTCCCAGTCCTGGTCTTCGATCACTTCGCTGTGATGCTCGGGCAGCGGGCCACCGGTGAGCAGCTCCATATGGGCCAGCACGGCGGCCGCATCGGTGCCGTCTTCGAACAGGGCCAGCAGGTGGGTGTGGGACCACAGCGGAGTGGTGTTGAGTTCCGGCTCGAAAATCGGCTGGTCTTCGGCGTCCATGAAGGTCACCGAGACGGCGCCCACTTCGAGGAACGCGTCTTCGTAGGTTTCGGCTTGTTCTGGGCTGATGGCGAGACGGACTTGCAGCCAAGGCATGGCGGGCACCTTTGAAAAAATGAGTGTGCGACGGCAGGGTCGCGAAAGGGCGCAAGTTTACGCGAGAGCAGGGCATAAGACGACTGTACTGACTGAACACAAATCAAATGTGGGAGGGGGCTTGCCCCCGATAGCGGTGGATCAGTGACAGATACTGAGACTGACACACTGCAATCGGGGGCAAGCCCCCTCCCACATTTGTACTGCGTATGGCCTGAAAGTTGGGGCCCGGAAACAACAAAGCCGCCCGAAGGCGGCTTTGTTGGTTGGAGCACTTACTGGTCGGCCAGTTTGTGTTCCAGGTAGTGAATGTTCACACCACCTTCGCAGAAGCCTTCATCACGAACCAGGTCCCGGTGCAGTGGGATGTTGGTCTTGATGCCGTCGACCACGATTTCGTCCAGGGCGTTACGCATACGGGCCATGGCCTCGTCGCGGGTCGCGCCCCAGGTGATCAGCTTGCCGATCAGGGAATCGTAGTTGGACGGAACCTTGTAGCCGCTGTACAGGTGCGAATCCACACGTACGCCGTTGCCGCCGGGCGCGTGGAAATGCTTGACCAGGCCAGGACTCGGCATAAAGGTTTTCGGGTCTTCGGCGTTGATCCGGCACTCCAGGGAGTGGCCGTGGATCTTCACGTCGGCCTGGGTGAACGACAGCACGTTGCCAGCGGCGATGCTCAGCATCTCCTTGACGATGTCGATACCGGTGACCATCTCCGAAACCGGGTGCTCTACCTGCACGCGAGTGTTCATCTCGATGAAGTAGAAGCGGCCGTTTTCGTAGAGGAACTCGAAGGTGCCGGCGCCACGATAGTTGATATCGATGCATGCCTTGACGCAGCGAGCCAGCACTTCTTCGCGGGCTTTCTCATCGAGGCCCGGTGCCGGTGCTTCTTCCAGTACCTTCTGGTGACGACGTTGCAGCGAGCAATCGCGGTCGCCCAGGTGGATGGCGTGGCCCTGGCCGTCGGACAGTACCTGGACTTCCACGTGACGTGGGTTGGTCAGGTACTTCTCCAGGTAGACCATCGGGTTGCCGAACCAGGCGCCCGCTTCGGAGCGGGTCTGCTTGGCGGCTTCGATCAGGTCTTCTTCCTTGTGCACCACACGCATGCCGCGACCACCACCGCCACCGGCGGCCTTGATGATCACCGGGTACCCGACTTCGCGACCAATGCGCAGCGCGGTTTCCTCGTCTTCCGGCAGTGGGCCGTCGGAGCCAGGAACGGTTGGCACGCCGGCCGCGATCATGGCGTCCTTGGCCGAGACCTTGTCGCCCATCAGGCGAATGGTTTCGGCTTTCGGGCCGATGAAGGCAAACCCGGATTTTTCTACCTGTTCGGCGAAATCGGCGTTTTCCGCGAGGAAGCCGTAGCCCGGGTGGATGCCATCAGCGCCGGTCACTTCAGCAGCGGCGATGATGTTCGAGACTTTCAGGTACGAGTTCGTGGCCAGTGGCGGGCCGATGCAGATGCTTTCGTCCGCCAGTTTCACGTGCATCAATTCGGTATCGGCCGTCGAGTAAACAGCGACGGTCTTGATGCCCTCTTCCTTACAGGCGCGCAGGATCCGCAGCGCGATCTCGCCGCGGTTGGCGATCAGGACTTTTTGCAGTTTCTTCGCAGGTTTCAACATCGAAGGCGCTCCGCGGTTCAAACGATGGTGAACAGCGGCTGGTCGTACTCAACCGGCTGACCGTTTTCTACCAGGATGGATTCGATGACGCCGGCTTTTTCAGCGGTGATGTGGTTCATCATTTTCATCGCTTCAACGATGCAAATGGTGTCGCCCACTTTCACGGTCTTGCCGACTTCAACGAAGGCTGGCGAGGTTGGAGCCGGGGTGCGGTAGAAAGTACCGACCATTGGCGACTTGACCACGAAGCCGTTCAGAACAGGCGCGGCCGGGGCAGCAGGTGCAGCAGCGGCGGCTGGCGCGGCGGCAGGTACAGCAGCCGGAGCCGGTGCTTGCATCTGTGGCGCGTAGAACTGTTGAGCCGGGGTCTTGCTGTGGCGGCTGATCCGTACGGACTCTTCGCCTTCCTTGATTTCCAGCTCGTCGATGCCGGACTCTTCCAGCAGTTCGATCAATTTCTTAACTTTACGGATATCCATGAATCATCAACTCCCAAGGGTCGGTCAGGGGCGCTTGGCCGGTTGTTCAAGTTGTTCCAGGGCGGCCTCCAGGGCCAGTCGGTAACCGCTGGCGCCAAGGCCGCAGATCACACCTACCGCTACGTCGGAGAAGTAAGAGTGATGGCGGAAAGCTTCGCGTTTATGCACGTTCGATAAATGCACTTCGATGAATGGGATGCTCACCGCCAGCAGCGCGTCACGTAATGCAACACTTGTATGCGTAAAAGCGGCGGGATTGATCAGGATAAAGTCCACGCCTTCGCCGCGCGCGGCATGGATGCGATCAATCAATTCGTACTCGGCATTGCTTTGCAGGTAGAGCAGATGGTGGCCGGCAACACGAGCCCGCTGCTCCAGATCGAGGTTGATCTGATCCAGGGTCACAGCCCCGTAGACGCCCGGTTCGCGGGTGCCAAGCAGGTTCAGGTTGGGTCCGTGAAGAACCAGTAAGGTCGCCATCGGCTGTTCCTTGTTATTGATGGGAGTACGGCAGAACCCGGCGACTATGCCGCAAAGCCTTTGTGACTGTCCAGTTCTATGCAGTAGGCAGCACGATTAGCGAGGATTGCGCAAAATTTGTGACTGGGGCCTTAGATCTGGTCATCGAGATCAAGTGTGGGAGGGGGCTTGCCCCCGATAGCGGTGCATCAGCCAACACATGCAGTGGCTGACACTCTGCAATCGGGGCAAGCCCCCTCCCACATTTGATCTTCATAGGGCGCGGGATTGGGTCATACGCGAAAGGCTTGGACTGCGGTGTTGAGCTGCCCACCCAGCACCAGCAGATGCTCTCCCTGGCTACGCCCTTGCCCGATGCGCAGCAAATTATCCTCACCCAATTGATGAATCCGCTCGCTATTATCGCGAATCTCACTCACCGCGCCACTCTGCTGTGCGGTCACGTCGGCAATCCGCACAGCCGTGTCGGAAATGGTCTGGATCGCCCCGACGATTTCATCCAGCGCTCCATCCGCCGCCTGGGCTTGCTGGGCGGTGGCTTCGGCGTGTTCGACCTGGGCGCGCATGCCTTCCACTGACTGGTGGGCTGCGTTTTGCAGGCCGCTGATCAAGCCCTGGATCTCTGCGGTGGCGCCGGCGGTGCGTTGGGCCAGGGTGCGTACTTCGTCGGCGACCACCGCAAATCCACGTCCGGCCTCGCCGGCGCGGGCGGCTTCGATGGCGGCGTTGAGGGCCAGCAGGTTGGTCTGGTCGGCAATCGAGCGAATCACCGTGAGCACGCCGCCGATGGTGGCGGACTCTTCAGCAAGTTTCTCGATCATCTGTGCGTTTTGCTGCACTTCGCCGACCAATGCATGCAAACCGGTCAGGCTCAGACCGATCACCCGCTGGCCTTGTTCCACTGCCTGGCCCGCGCTGCGGCTGGCGCTGGCGGCCTGGCTGGCATCGCCGGCCACTTGCTGGATGGTGGCTTCGAGTTCGCCCAGGGAATCGCGGATTTGTGCGGTGTCCCCGGCCTGGCGCTCGGCGCCGTCGTGCAGGCCGCTGCTCAGTTCGGCGAGGGCGCGGCTGCTGCCAGCCACTTCTTCGGCATTGCCGCGAATGGTGTCCACCAAGTCCACCAGGTAGGCGCGCAAGCGGTTGAGGGAGGCTTCGATGTCGTGTAGTTCGCGGTTGGTCTTGCCCAGTGCGATCGGTTGGCTGAAGTTGCCTTCGGCCCAGACCGACAAGGCCGGGGCCAGATTGGTCAGCACCCTTGCCAGGCGGCGTTGCAGGGTGTCGATCAGCAGCGCAATCAGCAGGATCAGGCCGATCATCACCCCTTGCATCAGGCGGACTTCGCTTTGGATAAGGCCATGTTGCGCACGCACCACAGGCTCAAGACCGGCGATGGCCTGTTGCACGGCGTTGATCTTCAGGTGGGTGCTGGCGGCCAGGTCGCTGCGTTGCTGGATCTGTTCACGGGTGCGCTTGAGTTCGGCGGGGTAACGGGTCAGCAGGCTGTTGAGTTCGCGCTTGAGGTCGACACCGGTGTCCTGGGCTTCGGTTTTTTCGCTGTTTTCCAGGCCCATCAGGGCGGAAAAGTCATCGGTACTGGATTCGGTGCTGGCTTTGACGCCGAGCAACGGCAGTTGTCCCAGCGCGTCGGCCTGGGCGCGGATATTGGCGACTTCGCGCTCCACATCATTGGCCAGTTCCGCACGCCCGCTGCTCACCAGCTTGTCGCGGGCCAGGGACAACTTGCCCAGGTGTTGGGACGCGGTCAGTAGCGGTTGAAGGTAGCGCGCACCGTCAGGGGAATTGACGCCCATGGCGTACTGGCTCAACTGGTCCAGGTTGGCGCCCAATTCGCGCTCGGCTTGCAGCAGCAAGGCCTGTGGGTCGCCGGCCAGTTTGCCGGCGGCCAGCAGGTCGGTCTTGCTGAAGGTGTCCAGGGCAGCCAGGCTGGGGCGCAGGTTCTGCGCCAGGTCAGCGGGCAGCTCATCCAGCTGTTGCAGCAGGTTTTCCAGGCTTTGACTGGCGCTGCTCAGGCGCAGGGCATCGCCGCTGGCCAGGTAATCGTCGATATTGCGCGCCGCCTGGTTCTGGAAGGTCTGCGACAGCCCCAGGTAGCGCTCCATCAGCAGATAGGGCCGTTCCAGCGCCCGTTGCGACCACCACAGCGTCGCCCCGAGTGCCAGGCACACGGCCACCAGAAGAAGGGTGTTGAGATTGGTCAGCAGCTTCAGGCGCATGCGTGGTTTCAACCGACAGCAAAAGGTAAGTGCCTGAAGTTATTGCGTTTTCATTACAGCGTTATGACGGAGTCAGTGGATTCTGGTGAAAAGGTGGCACTTTGCTTTGACGTCCGTGCGGCTTGCACGCGATTGCGCCCGGCATGCTTGGCGCGATACAGCGCCTCGTCGGCCTGGGCCGCCATCATCAGGCTGTCGGAGCCGTCGCACAGCTCCACCAGCCCGGCGCTGAACGTGCACCACAAATCCTGAGGCTGTGCCGGGTAATGGATTTCGGCAAAGCGTCCGCGGATTTCATCCAGCACCTTGCAGGCCGACTCCAGGTCGGTGTCGGGCATCACGATGGCGAATTCTTCACCGCCGTAGCGTCCGATAAAGTCGGTCTTGCGCAAGCGCTGCTTGAGGAACAGCGCCAGGCTCTTGATCACGCGGTCGCCCATGGGGTGGCCATGGCTGTCATTGACCCGCTTGAAGTGGTCGATATCAAGCATGGCAAAGCTCAACGGCTTGTTCTCGCGGCGTGCGCGGAAGCTGCAGTCTTCGAGCAATTGCAGGATATGGGTGTGGTTGTACAGCCCGGTCAGGCTGTCGCGCACCATCCGTGCCTTGAGGTGGCGGGCGCGGGCGGCGCGGTTGCGCACGGTGGTGATCAGGTGCCGCGGCTTGATCGGCTTGGTGAGGAAGTCGTCGCCGCCTTCGCTCATCGCATCCAATTGCTTGTCCAGGTCGTCCTCGGCCGACAGGTAAATGATCGGCACGCTCACATAACGGTCGTTATGGCGGATCACCTTGGCCAGTTCGGTGCCGGTGCAGGCGGGCATGTACATGTCGAGGATGATCAGGTCGGGCTGGAAGTCCGCCAACTCGGCCATGGCCTGGATCGGCTCAATCAAGGTGCGGGTGACGATCCCGGCGCTGTTGAGCAGCCGTTCGGTGTGCAGCGCCTGGGCCCGCGAGTCGTCGATGATCAGCACTTTATAAGGCTCGTACTGGGCGACGCAGGTCAGCACTTCGATTTTTTCCAGCAGGCTGGAGGCTTCCAGTGTGCCGGTCAGAAACTCCTGGCCACCGGCGCGCACGGCAGCCAGTCGGGTCGGTGTGTCGGTTTCGTGCAGGCTGAAAAACAACAGCGGCAGCTTTTGCTCCAGGCCTTCCTGGGCTTCGGCGGCGAGCTTGAGGCCCAGGCCTGCGCCGCAGAAATCCACGTCCATCACGATTGCAGACGGCAGGCGCTCGCTCATTGAGGCGCGAAACGCCGCCACGCTATCCAGTGACTGGGCGCTCAGGCCAAAGAATTCCAGCTGCTTGGCCAGGCGCTCGGCGCGGTCGTGATCGGCGAGCATCACGTAGATCGGCTTGCGCATCGGTGGCAGGAAGGTCTGTTCCAGCTGGTCGCCCTGACGCAGGCCGGTGCGCGACAGGCGCTGCATCAAACGGTTGAGTTCGGTGATCAACTGGCTGCTGAGGCGGCCACGGTTTTCATCCACCGCTTGGAGTGATTCACCGATGTTGCGCGCCAACTGGCCGTGTTCGGGTTGTTCAAAACGCTCGGCAAAGCGCAGCAGGCGCAGGTTGGCCTCGCTGAGCTCGGAGAGGTCGGCGCCAGACCATTCGCTGCGTTGCAGGCGCTGCCAGATCTCAAGAATTTGACGTGCCTGATGAATTACCCGCTGGGCAAAGTGCTGCTTGAGACGCTCACGGCTGGGGTCTTCTGGCTCGGTCATATCCTGACTACTAGTAAGGGTGCATGCTGAGGTCGAACTGATGGCTCTATGCTAGCACCTCTTTTCAGTGGGATGAGTGTCATATGTCAATTAACTGCATGTCGGTGCGATTCAGTTAATGACCTGACGGTCGCGCAGCGTAAAAAGCGTCCATCCTTTATAGTCCAGCGCCACTCCTGCGCCAGTTTGGTGAAAACCCCCGCACCGGCGGGCACGATGGGGTAGGGTTGTGGTCGGAGTGTTTGAACGCACGCCGTCAATTGAAGTGCATGAACTCAAGTGATTGAAAGGATATCGCCATGCTGGACTGGAAAAACCGTGCAGGCAGTGCCAAAGGCCCCGCCCCTGAGCCCAAGTCGGCCAACCGCAGCTATTTTCGTACCCTGCTGATGAGCCGGGCGCTGCTTAGCGTGCTGGGTCTGTACCTGTTGGTCACCGGTGCCCTGGGTTGGTACTGGAGCGAAGAGCCGGCGCTGTTCCCGGTCCAGCAGAACGCGCAAATTGCTGCCGAGAAAGAAGGCAAGCAGATGGTGGTGGGCTACACCACTGTCGAAACCCTCAAGACCGTGGTCGGCACCTTGCTGAACAAACCCGGCGGCTATATCTCCAACGACCGTTTCCCGCCGGGCTTGTGGATGGACAACATGCCGAGCTGGGAGTACGGCGTGCTGGTGCAGGTGCGCGACCTGACCCGTGCCCTGCGTAAAGACTTCGCCCGGTCCCAGTCGCAATCGGCCGAAGACGCTGACTTGGCCAAGGCCGAGCCGCGTTTCAACTTCGATAACAAGAGCTGGGTGCTGCCATCGAGCGAGTCGGAGTACCAGGAAGGCATCAACTCCCTGAGCCGCTATGAAGCGCGCCTGTCCGACCCTAACCAGCGCGGCGCGCTGTTTTATGCGCGTGCCGACAACCTGAACAACTGGCTGGGTGATGTGGCTACCCGCCTGGGTTCGTTGTCGCAACGCCTGTCGGCCAGTGTTGGCCGGGTCAAATTGAACACCGCACTCAAAACCGAAGCCCTGGCGCCAGGTGAAGTGCCGCAGGTCGACGAAGAGGTGGTGGAAACGCCATGGATGCAGATCGACAACGTGTTCTACGAAGCCCGTGGTCAGGCGTGGGCACTGTCCCATCTGCTGCGCGCCATCGAAGTCGACTTCGCCGACGTACTGGCCAAGAAGAACGCCACGGTCAGCGTGCGTCAGATCATCCGTGAGTTGGAAGCCTCGCAAGAGCCCGTGTGGAGCCCGATGATCCTCAACGGCAGCGGCTTTGGCGTACTGGCGAACCACTCGCTGGTGATGGCCAACTACATCTCGCGGGCCAACGCAGCGGTGATCGATCTGCGTCAGTTGCTTAACCAAGGTTGATGATGGACGCCACTCAACAGGAGGCCGCGCACCGTGCGGCTTCCGATGCTGAACTGATCTGCTGGGTCGACGAGCAGGACAATCTGCTCGGCACCCTCGTCAGGTCCGACCTTCGCCAGCGGGGCTTGATCGGCCGCTGCACGTTTATCTTCCTGTTCAACTCCGCCGGTGAGCTGTGTGTGCACCGGCGTACCCTGAGCAAAGCCATGTACCCTGGGTTCTGGGACACGGCGGCGGGCGGCATGGTGGCGGCCGGGGAGAGTTATGCAGACTCCGCAGCGCGTGAGCTGGAGGAAGAACTTGGCGTGGGCGGGGTGGAATTGGTGGAGCATGACCATTTCTACTTCGAGGACGGTGACAGCCGTTTGTGGTGCAGATCCTATTCCGCTGTCTGGGATGGGCCCCTGCGTTTACAGCCTGAAGAAGTCATGGAAGCGCGCTTTTTGCCCATCGAGATTGTCCTGCAGGAGGCCGAACAAAAGCCCTACTGCCCGGACGCCCAAGAGGGCCTGCGCCGCTATCTGGCCTCGCGTCGCTAAAGTTGCATAAATTGGCGCTATTTGGCCCTTAGCAAGTTGGCTTTTTGCCGTTACACTGCGCGACTTTTCACCCGAGCCGCCTTGGCGGTTCGGTAGCGCTGCCCCTGCCTGAGTGGGGCTTCGCGGTCGGTCGTGCATGAGCGCGCCGATCAGTCTTCATCCTCCCAAGAGGATTGCCGGTGGCCAAAAAAGCCGCATCCTTCGCCGCCCTTGGTGGCCTGGTATTTTCCACCGATGCAGGTCGACACTGCCCGGACTGTCGTCAGCCCGTGGATTCGTGTATCTGCAAACAGACCCTGATCCCTGAAGGCGACGGTATTGCCCGCGTGCGACGCGAGAGCAAGGGCCGTGGCGGCAAGACGGTGACGACTATCACCGGCGTGCCCCTGGCTGAAGATGCGCTCAAGGAACTGGCCACCGCGCTGAAAAAGCGTTGTGGCACCGGTGGCGCGTTGAAAGACGGCGTCATCGAGATCCAGGGCGATCACGTCGAACTGCTGTTGGCCGAGCTGATCAAGCTCGGTTACAAGGCCAAGAAGTCCGGCGGCTGACAGCCTCTTCCCAACCTGTGTCTAAACTCTGTCCTGCGAGTGAGGTCTACCTTTCTTACAGGCAAATCGTCATTTTCATTCTTTAGACTGCGCCAGCCTCCCTGAGAGGTGGCGCCTTCGCCTTCATTTATAGGGGACTTCGATGTCCGTACGACGCACACGCAAAGACGATGGCAGCCAATGGACAGTTGCGGACAGCCGCAGTGTTTACGGGATCCGCCATTGGGGGGCCGGGTATTTCGCGATCAATGACGCCGGTCGCGTTGAAGTCCGTCCGAACGGCCCGAACAGCACGCCTGTCGACCTTTACGAGCAAGTCGACCAGTTGCGCAAAAGCGGCCTGTCGTTGCCGTTGCTGGTGCGCTTCCCTGACATTCTGCAAGACCGTGTACGCCAACTGACCGGTGCCTTCGACGCCAACATCGAACGCCTGGAATACCAGAGCAAGTACACCGCGCTGTACCCGATCAAGGTGAACCAGCAGGAAGCGGTGATCGAGAACATCATCGCCACCCAGAACGTCTCCATTGGCCTCGAAGCGGGCTCCAAGCCTGAGCTGCTGGCCGTGCTGGCCCTGGCGCCGAAGGGCGGCACCATCGTCTGCAACGGCTACAAGGACCGTGAGTTCATCCGCCTCGCGCTGATGGGCCAGAAGCTCGGCCACAACGTGTTTATCGTGATCGAGAAAGAATCCGAAGTCGGCCTGGTGATCGAAGAGGCTGCCAGCCTCAAGGTCAAGCCACAGGTCGGCCTGCGTGTGCGGTTGTCGTCCCTCGCGTCGAGCAAGTGGGCGGACACCGGTGGCGAGAAGTCCAAGTTCGGTTTGTCGGCGGCGCAACTGTTGTCCGTGGTCGAGCGCTTCCGCGCCGCAGGCCTGGACCAGGGCATCCGGTTGCTGCACTTCCACATGGGCTCGCAGATCGCCAACCTGGCCGATTACCAGCACGGGTTCAAGGAAGCCATTCGTTACTACGGCGAACTGCGCAACCTCGGCCTGCCGGTGGATCACATCGACGTCGGCGGTGGCCTGGGCGTGGACTACGACGGTACGCACTCGCGTAACGCCAGCTCCATCAACTACGACATGGACGACTACGCCGGTGTGGTCGTGGGCATGCTCAAGGAATTCTGCGACGCGCAGAGCTTGCCGCACCCGAATATCTTCTCCGAAAGCGGCCGCTCCCTGACCGCCCACCACGCCATGCTGGTGGTGCAAGTCACTGACGTCGAGAAACACAACGACGAAATCCCGACCATCGAAAACAAGGAAAGCCTGCCGGAAACCGTGCAGTGGCTGGTGGACCTGCTGGGTCCGACCGACATCGAGATGGTCACCGAAACCTACTGGCGCGCCACTCACTACATGAGCGACGTGGCCACCCAGTACGCCGATGGCAAGCTGACCCTGGCCGAAAAAGCCCTGGCCGAGCAGTGCTACTTCGCCGTGTGCCGCCGCCTGCACAACTCGTTGAAAGCCCGCCAGCGCTCGCACCGCCAGGTGCTGGACGAACTCAACGACAAGCTGGCCGACAAGTACATCTGCAACTTCTCGGTGTTCCAGAGCCTGCCGGACACCTGGGCCATCGGCCAAGTATTGCCGATCCTGCCGTTGCACCGCCTCGACGAAGAGCCGCTGCGCCGCGCCGTGCTGCAAGACCTGACCTGCGACTCCGACGGCAAGATCAAGCAGTACGTCGACGAGCAGAGCATCGAGACCAGCCTGCCGGTGCACGGTTTGAACGAAGGTGAAGACTACCTGTTGGGTATCTTCCTGGTCGGCGCCTACCAGGAAATCCTCGGCGACATGCACAACCTGTTCGGTGACACCGACTCGGTGAACATCTACCAGCGCGAAGACGGCTCGGTGTACAGCGCCGGCATCGAGACCCACGACACCATCGAAGACATGCTGCGCTACGTGCACTTGTCGCCGGAGGAATTGATGACGCATTACCGTGACAAGTGCGCGAGCGCGAAGATCAGCGCGTCGGAACGCACCCAGTTCCTGGACGCCTTGCGCCTGGGCCTGACGCGGTCTTCGTACCTGTCCTCGTAAGCTGAGCTGACACAAGTCCAACTGTGGGAGGGGCGGTGCGATGGCCCCTCCCACAGTGGGAACGCTGCCATTCCTTAGGTTGTGTGGGGGCTGAACGATGTCGAGCAAATGGCTGCAAGTGTTCACCCTGGCAATGGCTGCTTTCATGGCGGCCTGCTCGCCGATCAAAGTGCTCAATGCACTGACACCCTGCGACACCTTCACCAAAACTTCCGCCATCGCCTACGGCGACAATCCCCGCCAGAAGCTTGATATCTACCGCCCGCTTCCTGCCATTTCAAACGCCCCCGTGGTGGTGTTTTTCTACGGCGGCAGCTGGAACAACGGCAGCAAGGACGACTACGCTTTCGTCGGCGAAGCCCTGGCTTCACGTGGCGTGGTGGTGGTGATCGCAGACTACCGGCTCTACCCGCAAGTGCGTTACCCCGCCTTTCTCCAGGATGGCGCAAAAGCGGTGGCCTGGACTTATCACCATGGCGCTGAATACGGCGCCGATCCCAAGCAGCTTTACGTGATGGGCCATAGCTCCGGCGCTTATAACGCCTCGATGCTGGCGCTGGATGGGCGTTGGCTCAATGCAGTGGGCTTGGCACCATCGATCTTCAAAGGCTGGATCGGCCTGGCCGGGCCTTATGACTTCTTGCCGATTGAAAACCCAGACGTGAAGCCGGTGTTCTTCTTTCCGGACTCGCCGCCGGAATCGCAGCCGATCAACCACGTCAGTCGTGACGCGCCGCCAAGCCTGTTGATTGCCTCGACCGATGACACGCTCGTCAACCCCACCCGCAACACGGGAGGGTTAGCGAAAAAACTGCGGGAAGCGGGTGCGCCGGTCGAGGTGTTGTATTTCACCCGAACCGGCCATGCGACATTGGTGGCGTCTATCGCCAAGCCTTTGCGCTGGTTGGCGCCGGTGCTGGATAGGGTGACTGGGTTTATCGAGTCCACCTCCGGCCAATAAACCTAGCTGCTTTTGGCTTGGTCAATGGAATTCAGTGCATTGAGCGTACGAACAGTTGCCAGGGTTATATCTGGATGACCTGGTTAATTTTACCCGTGCCGTTAATGGGTATTGTTGTGATGTTCTGGCAGTGGTCAGTCAGCACCGGTACCGAACCAGTGGCCACGCTGCTTGAGCCGCCAAGCGATGCCCCCCAGGGTCAGGCTGCGCAGTGCCATGAACAGCAGGAAAGTGATCCAAAGGCCGTGATTACCCAAGCCCTGCAGCGCCCAGGCGAAGGGCAGTGCCAGCAACACCGTCAGCAGCATGCCATTGCGCATTTCCCGCGCGCGGGTGGCGCCGATAAACAGGCCATCCAACAGATAGCTCCAAACCGCAATCAACGGCAGCAGGGCCAGGTAGGGCAGGTAGATATCAGCGGTGTCGCGCACGCTGGGGATGTCGGTTTGCATGGCGATAAACAGGTGCCCGGCCAGGCTGAACAGCAGCGCAAAGCCGACGCTGGCAATCAGTGACCAACCACCTGCGACCACCAATGAACGGCGCAGGGACTGGCGATCACGGGCGCCGATGGCGTGGCCGCACAGGGCTTCCACCGCGTGGGCTAAACCGTCCAGGGCGTGGGCGGTCAACAGTAGCCCGTTGAGCAATAGCGCGTTGGCCGCCACGGTGGCATCGCCCAGGCGCGCGCCTTGTACCGTGATCATGAAAAACACCGATTGCAGCGCCAGGCTGCGGATAAAAATGTCGCGGTTCACCGCCAGCAATGGGCGCCAGCTTTGCCACACTTTCAGCGCGGCCCAGGCGATATGGCCGGGGTAGGCGCGCAGGGCTTTTTGCGTGAGCGCCAGACCTAGCAGGGCGCCGGTCCATTCGGCGATCACGGAGGCGCGGGCGGAGCCGACCACGCCCCACTCCAAACCGAGCACGAACCACAGGTTGAGCGCGATATTCACCAGGTTGGTGGTCAACAGAATCGCCAGCGGCGCGCGGGCGTTTTGCGTGCCGAGGAACCAGCCAACCAGCGCATAAGTGGCCAGGGCGGCAGGGAGGCCGAACAGGCGGGCGTGGAAAAAGTCACGAGTCAGTTGATTGAGCTCGGGTGACGGCTGCATCCACTCCAGCGCCAGGTGGCTCAAGGGAATGCCTACCGTGCCCAGCAACATCGCCAGCCCCAGCGCCAGCAACAGACCTTGCAGCAGGATTTGTCGCAGCGCCGGACCATCGTTGCGGCCAGCGGCCTGGGCGGCGAAACCGGTGGACCCCATGCGCAGGAAACCCATGGCCCAGGCAAGAAAGGTATACAGGCTGGCCCCGACGGCCACGGCACCCAACTGATGAGCATGGGGCAGATGGCCGATGACCATGCTGTCGACCAAGGCCACCAGCGGCACGGAGATATTGGACAGGATCATCGGCGCGGCCAGGGCCCAGACGCGGCGATGTGTGGGCCGGTGGCGCCAGTCGGTGAGTAAGGTGGGCATGGAGGCTCCTCTGGGGAGCTGCAGTGTAACTGGCCCTCCGTCGCCCCGCAGGACCAATGTGGGAGGGGGCTTGCCCCCGATAGCTGTGTGTCTGTCAACTCATGCATCAACTGACCCACCGTCATCGGGGGCAAGCCCCCTCCCACATTTTATTCTTTGTAGGCTGTGGGAATTGGCTTGGCTTGAAGCAGATCCAGAACCAACCCACCCTCCGTCGGTCAATGTGACCAGCGCCACATCGGCTTTGCCGGCGCTGATATATAGTTCACCCCTCGGTTCCCTCTCACTACGAGTGCCCCATGCTTAACAAAGGATTGTTCCTGGCCTGCGCGCTGGCCCTGCTGAGCGCCTGCGATTCTTCCGATAAACCTGCTGCGCCGTCCGCACCCCCAGTGGCGGCTGCGCCGAAACCGGCCAAGGCGGCGGTGGATGTGCCAGCGCTGAAGCAGCGTTATGCCGGGCGTGAGTTGAGCGTGGTGGACGTGTCCGAGGTGCAGTTGGACGGGGCCAGCACCTTGTCGGTGAGTTTTTCCATTCCCCTGGACCCCGACCAGAAGTTCGCCGATAGGCTCCACCTGGTGGACAGCAAATCGGGCAAGGTCGACGGCGCCTGGGAACTGTCCGATAACCTGATGGAGCTGCGCCTGCGCCACCTTGAGCCCCAGCGCAAACTGGTGCTGACAGTCGACGCCGGGGTGAAGGCGGTCAACGACAACACGCTCGCCGCCGAGTACATCGCCCGCCTGGAAACCCGTGACCTGCAAGCCACCGTCGGCTTCGCCAGCCGTGGCACCTTGCTGCCGACGCGCCTCGCCGAGGGCCTGCCGGTGATCGCGCTGAACGTTGACAAGATCGACGTCGAATTCTTCCGCATCAAGCCCGAATCCCTGCCGTCGTTCCTGGCGCAGTGGGGGCGCAATACCAGCCTGCAAAGCTATGAATCCCGTGAACTGCTGCCGCTGGCCGATCTGGTCTACGGCGGCCGTTTTGATCTCAATCCGGCGCGCAATACCCGTGAAACCCTGCTGCTGCCCATTGCCGGCCTCAAGCAATTGCAGCAGCCGGGCGTATACCTGGCAGTGATGCGCGCTTCGGGCACCTACAACTATTCGCAACCGGCCACGCTGTTTACCCTGAGTGATATCGGCCTGTCGGTGCATCGCTACGCCAATCGCCTGGATGTGTTTACCCAGGCACTGGAAGGCGGCAAAGCGCTGGATGGCGTCGACCTGGAAGTGCTGGATGCCGATGGTCGCGTGCTGGGCCAGGGCAAGACCGAGAAGGGTGGCCACGCCGAGTTGCCGTTGCCGAAAAAGGCCCAGGTTTTGCTTGCCAAGCAAGGCGAACAGACCAGCCTGCTGCGCCTCGACAGCGCTGCGCTGGACCTGGCGGAGTTCGACATCGGCGGCCAACCCTCGCACCCGTTGCAGTTCTTTGTATTCGGCCCGCGCGACCTGTATCGCCCCGGCGAAACCGTGCTGCTCAACGCCCTGCTGCGCGACAAGGACGGCAACGCCGTCAAGCCGCAGCCGGTGAGTGTCGAGGTGCGCCGTCCGGATGAACAAGTCAGCCGCAAATTTGTCTGGGATGCCGACGCATCCGGCCTCTATCAATACCAACTGCAACTGGCCGCAGAGGCGCCGACCGGGCGCTGGCAGCTGGTGTTCGACCTGGGCGACGGCAAACCGCAGTTGTATGAGTTCCTCGTCGAAGACTTCCTGCCCGAGCGCCTGGCGCTGGAACTCAAGGGTAGCGACACAGCATTGAGCCCGGCGGATAACCCCGTCATCCAGGTCAACGGCCGTTACCTGTACGGCGCGCCAGCTTCCGGCAATCGGGTCAGCGGGCAAGTCTATGTGCGGCCGCTGCGCGAAGCGGTCAAGGCGCTGCCGGGCTATCAGTTCGGTTCCGTCACCGAAGAAGAACTGAGCCAGGATTTTGAACTGGACGAAAGTGTCCTTGATGCCAAGGGCCAGGAAAAACTGACCCTGGAAAGCAAATGGGCCGAGGCCAAATCACCGCTGCAACTGATCGTGCAGGCCAGCCTGCAAGAGTCGGGCGGACGGCCGATCACCCGTCGCCTGGTGCAACCCATCTGGCCGGCCGAGCAATTGCCGGGCCTGCGCGGGCTGTTTGACGGCACCGAAACCAACGGCGATGGCCCGGCGGAATTCGAAGTGCTGTTGGCCAACCAGGACGGGCAGAAACTCGCCGCGCAAAACCTCAAGGTGCGCCTGGTGCGCGAGCGCCGCGACTATTACTGGAACTACTCCGATAACGACGGCTGGAGTTACCACTACAACGAGAAATTCCTCAACCTTGATGAGCAGACGCTGAACATCAAGGCCGGCGACACCGCCAAGGTCAGTTTCCAGGTGGAGTGGGGCCCGTACCGTGTCGAGGTTGAAGACCCGCAGACCGGTCTGGTCAGCAGCCTGCGTTTCTGGGCCGGTTACCAGGCCCAGGACAACACCGAAGGCGGCGCCGTGCGGCCCGATCAGGTCAAGCTGGCGCTGGATAAACCGGCGTATGGCGACGGTGACACCGCCAATATCACCGTGACGCCGCCCGCTGCCGGTAAAGGCTACCTGCTGGTGGAGTCCGCCGAAGGGCCGCTGTGGTGGCAGGAAATCGAGGTGCCGGCCGAGGGCAAAAGCTTCGCCGTGAAACTCGACCCTAAATGGTCGCGCCATGACCTGTATGTGAGTGCCCTGGTGATTCGCCCTGGCGAACGCAAGGCCAATATCACCCCCAAACGCGCCGTGGGCCTGCTGCACCTGCCGTTGGATCGCACCCAGCGCAAGCTCGGCGTGACCCTCACCGCCCCGGAAAAAATGCGCCCCAAACAACCACTGACGGTGAAAGTCACCGCCAAAAACGACGACGGCAGCGTGCCCAAACAGGTGCATGTGCTGGTGGCGGCGGTGGACGTGGGCATCCTCAACATCACCGAGTACCCGACGCCCGACCCGTACGCCAGCCTGTTCGGCCGCAAGGCGTATGGCGTGGACCAGTTCGACATCTACGGCCAGTTGATCGAAGCCGGGCAGGGCCGTCTGGCCAGCCTGGCCTTCGGTGGCGACGCGGCATTGGCCAAGGGTGGCAAGCGCCCGGACACCAGCGTGACCATCGTCGCCCTGCAAAGCGCGCCTGTGACCTTGAACGACAAGGGCGAGGGCGAAGTCAGCGTCAACATCCCCGACTTCAATGGCGAACTGCGCCTGATGGCCCAGGCCTGGAGCGATGACCGCTATGGCATGGCTGAAGCCAAGACGGTGATTGCCGCGCCGCTGATCGCCGAGCTGTCGGCGCCGCGCTTCCTCGCCGGCGGTGACCAGACGACACTGGCCCTGGACCTGTCCAATCTGTCGGGCAAGGCGCAGAAACTCGATGTGCAACTGAGCGCCGAGGGGCAGTTGGAATTGGTCAACACTGCCGCGCAAACCGTTGAGCTCAAACAAGGCCAGCGCACCACCCTGCGTATCCCGGTGAAAGCCTGGGGCGGGTTGGGCCAGGGCAAGGTGAAGGTGACAGTCAACGGGCTGGATCTGCCGGGTGAAAACCTGCCGCCGTTCAGCCGCGAGTGGACCTTGGGCGTGCGTCCGGCTTATCCGGCGCTGCTCAAGCATTACCGCGCAGTGCTTAAAAATGAACCCTGGAGCTTGCCCGCCGGCAGCCTGGAGCAATTCGATGCCTCCGGGCGTGAGGCGCTGTTGAGCCTGTCGAGCCGGCCGCCGCTGAACCTCGGCGCGCAGATATCGGCGCTCAAGGCGTACCCGTATGGGTGCCTGGAGCAAACCGCCAGCGGCCTGTACCCGTCGCTGTACGCTGACGATGCGTTGCTCAAGCGTCTGAGCATCAAGGGCGAGCCGGATGCCGAGCGCAAGCGCAAGATCGAGTTGGGCATCGAACGCCTGCTGGGCATGCAGCGCTACAACGGCAGCTTTGGTTTGTGGGGCGCCGACGGCGAAGAAGAATATTGGCTGACGGCCTACGTCACCGACTTCCTGCTGCGCGCCCGCGACCAGGGTTTTGCCGTGCCGCCTGAAGCCTTGAAAAAGGCCAGCGAGCGCCTGCTGCGGTATGTGCAGGAGCGCAACCTGATCGAAGTCGACTACAGCGACAACGCCGAACACACGCGCTTTGCCGTGCAAGCCTACGCCGGCATGGTGCTGGCGCGCAGTCAGCAGGCGCCACTGGGCGCGCTGCGCAGCATTTTCGAGCGACGCAGCGATGCGCGTTCCGGGTTGCCGCTGGTGCAGTTGGCCATCGCCTTGCACAAGATGGGCGACCAGCCGCGTGCGGACCAGGCGTTGCAGGCAGGCTTGGCAGCGCAACGCAGCGCCAAGGAATGGCTGGCCGACTACGGCAGCCCGCTGCGGGACCAGGCGATGATCCTGGCGTTGCTGGAAGAGAATGACTTGGCCAAGGGCAAGCGCGAAGAGCGTTTGTTTACCCTGTCGGACCAATTGGCGGCCAGCCCGTACCTGTCGACCCAGGAGCGCAATTCACTGTTCCTGGCCGGGCGCCTGGGGTTCGCCCAGCCCGAGTCGGCCTGGAAGGTCCTGCTCAACGGCAGCGGCGGTGAGCAAGAGCTGAACAATCAACAGTCGACGCTGGACCTGGAAGGCAAGCTGCTTTCAGGCGATCTGAGCCTGAGCAATCAGGGCGACACGCCGGTGTACCAGCAACTGACGATCTCGGGTTACCCGCAAGTGCCGCCGGCACCGGGTGGCGACAACCTGAGCATCCGCCGTGAATACCTGGGTATGAACGGCCAGCCGCTGAACCTGCGCAGCCTTAATAGCGGCGACCTGGTGCTGGTGCATCTGGCGGTCAGCGCCAAGCAGCGCGTACCGGATGCGTTGGTGGTCGACCTCCTGCCCGCTGGCCTGGAGCTGGAAAACCAGAACCTGGCGCAAAGTGCCGCCAGCCTGGAAAACGCCAGCAGCCAAGTGAAGGAATGGCGCGAGTCGATGCAGAACGCGGCGCTCAAGCATCAGGAGTTCCGCGATGACCGCTATGTGGCGGCGATCAACCTGGACGGCGATGGCACCACGCACCTGCTGTACCTGGCGCGTGCGGTGACGCCGGGCACCTACCGTGT
The DNA here is from genome assembly GCF_002742485.1 of Pseudomonas sp. 2822-17. Taxonomy (NCBI): domain Bacteria; kingdom Pseudomonadati; phylum Pseudomonadota; class Gammaproteobacteria; order Pseudomonadales; family Pseudomonadaceae; genus Pseudomonas; species Pseudomonas sp. 2822-17. The sequence goes on along the minus strand of NZ_LJRZ01000300.1, from coordinate 45,044 downwards.
GCCGCCGCCGCAGGTGGAGTCGATGTATCGGCCGAACTGGCAGGCCGTGGGGGAGACCCCGGCGGACCTGGTCATCAAGGGCCGCTGAAGAACCCTTGTGGGAGCGGGCTTGCTCGCTCCCGCAGGGGATTAGTGCACGACCCAGCTGAGCAGCCACAGCCCCAGCAGCAACCAGATAATCCCCATGATGATCGACGCCCGCATAAATGCGCGGACTGCCGAGTAGAGCAACATAAGGCCGACGATCAGGGTGATGATGCTGATAATCGACGTGTCCATGCCCAGCGTACGGGACAACCCTTCGACAAAGTTTGCGCCGGCATGGGTCAGCACACCGAACAAACCGCTGAGGCCGTCGACGATAAACCGGATGATGGAGCCGAGCGCCTGGCCCAACCACTCGAAAAAGCTTTCTACCTGCATGTGCGTGTCCTGATAAGAGGTGGGCGTGTCTGTGCCTTTGGTTGTTAATGCGACAGGCTAGTTCCCTACCAGCATAGAGGTTTGCCCGTTTGAAATTGCGTTTAGTTGCCCGCTGGACCCTGGCGACCCTCCTGTTGGTGATTGCCCTGCTGTGGCTGGCCGACCGTATCTGGCCGCTGCCCCTGCCCAAGGATGACCTGGCGCGGGTGGTGCTGGCCGAGGATGGCACGCCGTTGTGGCGGTTTGCCGATGCTAATGGGGTGTGGCGCTACCCGGTGCAAACCAGCGAAGTCTCGCCGTATTACCTGGACGCCGTGCTCACCTACGAAGACCGCTGGTTCTACCAGCATCCAGGCGTAAACCCGCTGGCGTTGGCGCGCGCGACCTGGCAGAACCTGACCGGCGCTCGGGTGGTGTCGGGTGGCAGCACCTTGTCGATGCAGGTCGCCCGTTTGCTCGACCCGCATTCACGCACCTTTCACGGTAAATTGCGCCAGCTGTGGCGCACCGCGCAGTTGGAATGGCACCTGTCCAAGGAACAAATCCTCAACCTCTACCTGAACCGCGCCCCGTTTGGCGGCACGTTGCAGGGCGTGGCCGCGGCCAGTTGGGCCTATCTGGGCAAATCCCCGGCGCAATTGACCCATGCCGAAGCGGCCTTGCTTGCCGTATTGCCCCAGGCGCCTAGCCGCTTGCGTCCGGACCGCCATCCGCAGCGCGCCCAGCAGGCTCGGGACAAGGTCTTGCGGCGCCTCGCCGAGTTTAAGGTATGGCCGCAATCGGCGGTCGACGAAGCCCTTGAAGAACCGCTGCTACTTGCCCCACGCCTGGAACCGAGCCTGGCCCCCTTGCTCGCCCGCCGCCTGAACCGCCCCGACAGCCCGCCGCTGATCCGCACCACCGTTGACGCCACCCTGCAACGCCGTCTCGAAGACCTGTTGCTGGGCTGGCGCGCACGGTTGCCGGAGCACACCTCGGCCGCGATCCTGGTGGTGGAAGAGGAATCCATGGCCGTGCGCGCGTATCTGGGCTCGGTGGACATCAATGACGCCAGGCGCTTTGGCCATGTTGACATGATCAGCGCGTTGCGCTCGCCAGGCTCGACCTTGAAGCCCTTCCTGTATGGCCTGGCCCTGGATGAGGGGCTGATTCACTCCGAGTCGCTGCTGCAGGACGTGCCCCGGCGGTATGGTGATTACCGGCCGGGCAATTTCTCCATGGGGTTTACCGGCGCGGTGCCGGCGAGTACTGCGTTGTCCAGCTCCCTGAACCTGCCGGCGGTGCAGTTGCTGGAAGCTTACGGGCCCAAGCGATTTGCCGCCGAGATGCGCATCGGCGGCGTGCCCCTGGCATTGCCTGCGTTGGCCGAGCCGAACCTGGCGCTGATCCTCGGCGGCGCGGGCAGCCGTCTGGAAGATTTGGTGGGTGGTTACAGTGCCTTCGCCCGGGCCGGTAAAAGCGCTTCCATCCGATTGCAGCCTGACGACACGTTGAGAGAACGACCAATGCTGTCGCCGGGTTCTGCCTGGATTGTGCGGCGCATCCTCAGTGGGCAAGCGCGGCCGGATCGCGACCCGCGTGCCGAGCTGGTGCAGCGCCCGGTGCTTGCCTGGAAAACCGGCACCAGCTACGGCTTTCGCGATGCCTGGGCGATTGGCGTGGGGCCGCGCTACCTGATCGGCGTGTGGATCGGCCGACCGGACGGCACGCCCGTGCCGGGCCAGTTCGGCTTGGCGTCGGCGGCGCCTCTGATGTTGCAGGTGCATGACGTGTTGACCAACCGCGACAGCCAGCGCGGCATCAGCGCGTCGGTTTTACCGGTGCCAGCCACTGTCGGCGTGGCGGCGATCTGTTGGCCCCTGGGCCAGTCGATGAGCCGCAGCGATCCGAATTGTCGGCGCCAACGCTTCGCCTGGACCCTGGACAACACCACGCCGCCGACCTTGCAGGCGTTGGACCAACCACTGAGTGTGGGCTTGATGGAAAGTATTTGGGTCAACGCCAAGGGCTTGCAGGTTGACGCCCATTGCCCCGGTGCCGTCGCCCGCCATATCGCCCTCTGGCCCGCGCCTTTGGAACCGTGGCTGCCAAGGGCCGAGCGCCGCGAAGCACGCATCCCGGCCGCCGATCCGGATTGCCCGCCACCGGCGCTGGCCGCGTCTTCGCCGCTGTCCATTGTCGGCGTGCGTGAAGGCGACCAACTGCGCCTGCCCGCCGCCAGCCAACAAACCCTGCGCCTGAAAATCTCGGCCCTGGGCGGCAGTGGTCGGCGCTGGTGGTTCCTCAATGGCGCGCCGTTGGGGGACAGTGCCAATCAGGACTTTATCAATGCCAGTTTCGAGCGGTTGGGGCGCTATCAGCTCAGTGTCCTGGATGAGGCCGGTCAAACTGCACGGCTTGAATTCAGCGTGGTGGATTAGGGCCTCATCGGGGCATAGGTATCGACACAACTTCCAGTGGATGCTGAATCTATGGCAAATGGGCTGTTGTGGTGAGCGGGCTTGTCCCGCGCTGGGCTGCGAAGCAGCCCCAATAACAAACACCGCGTAGCATCAGCAAGAACCCGATCACCACAGTGTTATGTGTAAGCCTTTGAGAGTTGTGTAGATACCCATGCTCATCGGGGGCAAGCCCTCTCCCACACAAGTGATTCACTTGCCTTGAAGGCTCATCCCCCGGAAGCTATACCCCTTCAGGAGCCCCCTATGAACCTCGAACACCTCACCGAACGCCTGCATCGCATCCGCGATACCAACGACTGGAAGCAGTTCCACAGCCCGAAAAACCTGGCCATGGCCGCCAGCGTGGAAATGGCCGAGCTGGTGGAAATCTTTCAATGGCTGACCGAAGACCAATCCCGCCAGTTGCCCGCCGACAAACTCGCCCACGCCGGGCAGGAAGTCGGCGATATCGTGCTGTACCTGCTGCTGCTGTGCAGTGAGCTGGGCCTGGACATGAACGAAGTGGTGCGCGCCAAACTGGCTGACAGCGAACGGCGGTTTGCCCATGAGTGACCGTCATTTCGACCAGTTGGCCACGCGCTTTGCCGAGAAAATCTACGGTGGTGCCAAAGGCGCGATTCGCCTGGCTGTGCTTCAGGCCGACTTGATTGAAGCCCTGCCGGCACGCCCCTTGCGCGTGCTGGATATCGGCGCGGGGCTGGGGCATATGTCGCTGTGGCTGGCCGAGCGCGGCCACCAGGTGACCCTGGCCGAACCCGCCGAGCCGATGCTTGAAGGTGCGCGCCAGCGCTTCGCCGAGGCCGGGCAGACGGCGACCTTTATCCATGCGCCCTGGCAAGACCTGCTCGGCCAGCTCACCGAACCTTACGACCTGGTGCTGTGCCACGCGGTGCTGGAATGGCTGGCCGAACCCCATGCAATCCTGCCGGTGCTGCACCAACTGACGGTGCCGGGTGGCTGGCTGTCCCTGGCGTTCTACAACCGTGATGCGCTGATTTATCGCAACCTGCTCAAAGGCCACTTCCGCAAAATGCGCAAGAACGACATGGCCGGCGAAAAGCAGAGCCTGACCCCGCAACAGCCCCTCGACCCGCGCGAATTGGCGGCGCAACTCGACGGGCTATGGCAGGTCGAAAGCCAAAGTGGCGTGCGCGTTTTCCACGACTATATGCCGGTGGAATTCCAGGCCCGCGTGAACTTACAGGACCTTGTTGAGATGGAACTCGCTCACCGTCGTCACCCAAGCTTTGCCGGACTTGGGCGTTATTTGCACTGGATCTGCCGTCCGGTTTAAGCGGCCCAGTCTGCGGAGGTCGAAATGCGTCGTCTCTGTTTGATCCTGTTATCCCTCGGGCTGGGCGCGTGTTCCAGCCCCAACCCTTATGTGGCGGCGTCTGCGCCTCTGCCACCGGCGCCGGCCCAGGCGGCTACCACCTTTGATGCCAGTGCGTATCCTGCGCCGGTGCGCGACTACGGCGCCTACCGTAATTGGGCGTGGCGCAACGGCCAACTGCCGGCGGGCTCGGCCTGGGCGGATTCGGCGCAAATTGCCGAAGCCGTCAGCGGCGCCCTCGACCAACGCGGCCTGCGGCCCTTGCACGACAACCGCGCGCCCGACGTGCTGGTCAGTGCGGACGTGCGCCTGGAGAAGCGTCTCAAGCAAGTCCAGGATGACTACGGTTACGGCTACGGCGGCTACAACCGCTACGGCAATGGCTACGGGATGTACAACTCGGCGCCGATCGTGCGCACTTACGAGGTGACGGTAGCCGTGGTGCGGGTCAACCTGTTTGACGCCCGCAGCGGTCAGCCCGTGTGGAGCACCAGCGCCGAAACTGCCAGCCAGGGCAGCCTCGGCGAGCGCGCCGATGCCTTGCGCCAGGCCGTGCAAAAGGCCATGAGCGCCTACCCGCCCCGTTAACCGCTATTCTCATTTCAAGCGCTGTTCGCTTTTTGGAGAAAAACCATGTTTCGTCGCATCGCTACGCTCGCTTTTGTCGTGCTGCTGGGCGGTTGCCAGACCAGCCAGGTCAACCACGACTATGACGCCAGCCGAGACTTCGGCGCCTACCGCAACTGGGCCTGGAAAGACCCGGCCCTGCAATACCGCCCTGATGATCCACGGATCAAGAGCGACCTCACCGAACAACGCATCCGCCAAGCCGTGGGCGAGCAACTCGACCAACGCGGCCTGCGCCCCGCCGCAGCCGGTACCAAGGCCGACCTGACCGTACAGGCCTACCTCATCGTCGAAGACCGCCAGCAGCAAGTCACCACCAACTACGGCGGCGCCTGGGGCGGCCCGTGGAACGGCTACTGGGGCGCGCCGATGTACAACGAAACGCGCAACATCACCTACAAAGTCGCGACCCTCCAGATCGACTTGCTCGACGGCAAGGACGGCAAACTGGTGTGGCGCGGCAGCGATGAACAGATGATGAGCAGCACGCCCAACCCACAGGACCGTAATAACGCAATCCGCACGACGGTGACGCGCATCCTTTCCAGCTACCCGCCGCACTGACCTGGCCCCGCCACTGGATCAACCCGAACAGCAATTTATGGCCACTGGCCAACGCACCTCCCAAGCCTTGTCTACACTCCACAGCACCTACGGAGAGTAAGCGCTAAGGAGTGCCTTGATGTCTCCCCGACCTGGTTTCAGACAGCGTGGTGCGATTGGCTTGATGGCAGCGGGGACCCTGGCCGTGGCTATGGTCTTCATGCTGCTGGCAGTTGACAGCGGTCGCCTGTACCTGGAAAAGCGCAAATTGCAGTCCATCGCCGACAGCGCCGCCCTGGAAGCGGCGGGGCGTAGCGGCGTGTGCACGCCAACCTCCACCGCCAATGACTTCGCCATACAGAACGCCACCCGCAATGGCTTCACCGTGGTCGCCGGCGACACCACCCGTGGCCTGGCCGTGACCTGCGGCTCACTGGCAACCAACGCCAGCAATATCCGCGTCTACACCGCCGATGCCAGCAAGAACGACGCAATCCGCGTGGTGGCGACTAACAGCGTGATGACCAGCATCGCCGGCGGTATCTGGAACATGTTCAGCGGCACGCCGATATCCACGCAAACGGTGCTGACCGCCACCGCCGTGGCCGCGTTTGCACCGCCGGTCGCACAACTGACGATTCGCAGCAGCCTGGCAACGGTCGATTCCACCAAATCCCCGCTGCTCAACCTGGCGCTCGGCAATCTGCTCGGCGGCAGCCTGTCGATCACGGCAGCCGGCTGGAACGGACTGTTGCAGACCAACGTCAACCTGCTCGGCTTCCTTGACCAACTGGCGGTGCAATTGAACGTGACCGCTGGCGACTACGATGCATTGCTCAACACCGCCGTGTCCGCCAGCCAACTGATCGATGCCACCGTGAAGGTGCTGCAAAAAAATGGCGCGGTGGCCACGGCGGTGATCAACGATGTGATCTCAGTGAAGGCCATCGCCCCCACTACCCAACTGTTGAAAGTAGGCGACTTGTTGAAAGTCGCCACCGGGACGCCCGCCGCCGCGCTGAATACCAATGTGCAGCTGTTTCAACTGTTGGAAGCGGTGGCGCAGTTGTCCAGCAGCAAAAGTGCGGTGAGCGCGGCGACCCAGGTGAGTATTCCGCTGGTGGGCAATGTGTCGATCCAGACCAAGGTGATTGAGGCGCCGCAGCTGTCGGCGATAGGCAACCCCGCGCTGGCCAAGGCCGGGCTGTTGAAAAGCCCGCCAACCGATCAGATTTTCGTGCGCACCGCGCAAGTGCGGACCCTGGTGGTGGTGCAGGCGCCGATCCTCAAAGTGGTCTCAGGTGTCTCGTCCATCTTGGCGGGCTTGACGACCCCGGTATCGAAGGTGGTCGGCGGCCTGCTCAACCTGAACCTGCCCGCTGTGGTGGGCGGTATCTTGTGTGTCGTCGGCTGCAATGTGGCGGATGTGGACATCACCGAAACGTTGTCGATTTACATCGAAGCGGCCAGCGCCGAGAGCCACGTCACCGACTACAGTTGCGCCACGCCGGCGACCAAGTCGCTGACCGTGCAGGCCACCACGTCCCTTGCCACCTTGGGTGTCGGTTATGTGGACCCGGTGTCGGCGTTTTCGTCGTCGGCGGCGGTGACTGTGCAACCGATCCGGCTGATCGATTTTGGCCAGAAATACTGCCTGCTGACCTTGATCTGCGGGCCGCGTACTGCTGGTGTCGGCGGCGGCTTGAACCTGCGCGCCCTGACCACGGTGGCGGCGCAGACCAACCCCATGGTGTTTCTGCCGGTGGCGGAGATGAACGCGACACCCACCTATAAAAACGCGCCCGGCACCGCCAACATCGTCAACAGCCTCGGCACCACCTTGAGCGGCTTGCAGGTTACTTACGTGCCGCCCACCGGCAGTTCGCCGAACAACCCCACCACCACAGTGACGACGGCACTGGCGTCAATCGTCAGCAGCGTGGTTGGACTGATCCAAACCGTGCTTGCGCCGATCCTCGATCCCATCGTCAACACGCTGCTGGCGGCGCTGGGCATTAATCTGGGCAACGCCGAAGTCGGCGCCAACCTCACTTGCCACATGGGCCGCGCCTATCTGGTGATCTGAAGAATGGGCAACTCCACGCAAAACCGCGCACCGTCGGCGCCATTGCTGACGCTCAGGCGTCCTCCCATGTTCTCGACAATCCCGTAGCTCACCGACAGCCCCAGCCCGGTGCCCACGCCAATCGGCTTGGTGGTGAAGAACGGCTCGAAAATCCGCTCCATCAGGCGCGGGTCAATACCACCGGCGTTGTCTTCTACCCAGATGCGCACATGACGACTGTCATGCTCGCTGTGCAGCGCAATCCATGGCTGCAGCTGCGGATTTTTCTCACGCTGGCCGAGCAGCGCATCGCGGGCGTTGACCACCAGGTTGATCAGCACTTGTTCGAGCTGATCGACGTAGCCGTTGACCTGCACGACAAAGTCCGCCGGTATCACCCGTAGATCGAGGCCTTTGCCCTTCACCCCTTCGCTGAGCAACGACAACGCGCCTTCGACCGCCTGTGCAGGATCAAACGGTTGCTGCTCGATTTCCGAGCGGCGGCCGAACACGCGCATATGGTCAACCACCCGCGCCGCACGCTGCACCTGGGCGTCGATGCGCTGGAGTTTTTCGGTGAGGTAGTCGACCGGCGCGTCGCCGCTGCTCAGGCGTTTGAGCACGTTGACGATGGCCATGCGCATGACGTTCAACGGTTGATTGATCTCGTGGGCCAGCCCGGTGGCCATTTCGCCGAGGGTGGCCATTTTCGCGCTTTGGGTCAGTTGTTGCTGGGAGCGGCGTACTTCGGTGTTATCGCGGCCCACGGCCTGGACTTCCACCAGTGTGCCGTGCGCGTCGAAGACTCCCCGGTCAGACCACACCCACCAGGCGTGCTCGCGGCCAGGCAGTTCCAGGCTGATTTCGGCGGTGCTCACCGGGAACTCCGGCGTGAGTTGGCGGATGCGCTGCACAAAGGCCTGGCGCTGTTCGTCCGACAGCCAATGGCCCAGGTTCACCCCCGGCAGTTGCGCCGGCGGGCATTCCAGGTAGTTGGCCAGCGGCGTGTTGCCGAAGGTCAGGGTCAGGTCCGGAAGGTAGCGGCAGATCATCGCCGGTGAGTCTTCTACCAGGATGCGGTAGCGCTCTTCGCTTTGCTTGACGTGCTCGGCGGCCAGGGTCGCTTCGGTCACGTCCAGCCACAGGCCGACGGCTTCCACCGGCAGACCGAGGTCATCGCGCAGCAACTTGGCTTCATCGAGCAGCCAGTGGTAGTGGTCCCGTTTGTCGCGTACGCGGTAGCGGCTGCGCACGGTGCCTTCGCGCAGCAACTGGCGGGTGCGTTCGAAATAGACATCGCGGTCGTCGGGGTGGATCAACGACAGCAGGTTGTCGTGATTGCAGTCGTCGAGGGTCCAGCCCAGCAGCGGCAGCAGGCTGTCGCTGAAGAACGCCGGGTGCAGCGCGCCGCTGACATAACGCTGTACATAGATGACGGCCGGAGCGCTGGCGATCAGGTTGTCCAGGCGTGCGTGGGCGGCGGCGGCTTGCAGTTGCTGGTTCTTGATATCGCTGATGTCGAGCATCACGCCGATCCAGCGCTGGCTGTCGCCCAGCCCCAGCACCTGGCCCTGCACGCGGTACCACAGCGGGTGGCCGTCGGCGTCGCTGCGTTGCAGGCGCACGCTGGCGAGCAGCGGTTTGCCCAGGACTTGCAGATCGTGCAGGCGGCTGTCGAACTCCTGGCGGTCGGCGGGGGGGATCAATTCGAGCCAGGCTGCCTGTGGCTGGCGCCTGGCGCCGTCTTCCTGGCCCAGGCTGCGTAACAACTGCGGGGCGAGCTGGATTTCGCGGGTGGCCGGCAGCAACTCCCACCAGCCGGTGCCGAGCAGGCCTTGCAAGGCTTCTACGCGCTCCAGCTGTTGATGGTAGCGCTGCTCGCGCAAACGGCTCAGCAGCGGCGCGGCGAGGGCGGCGCACAGGTGCAGCCATTCGGTGTTGCTGATCTGCGCCTGCCCATCATAAAAGCCGCACAGCAGCCACGCGGCAACGCCCTGGCCATCGCGGTAGGGCACCAGAAAACCGTCGGCATCACCGAACACGCTGTGCAGCCGGGGGTTGTCGCTGCGGCCATTGGGCAGGCTCAAGGGGACGTTGCCATTGACGCTGTCGAGGCTGGTGCCCAGGGGCTGGTCGGTCTGCCACAAGGTCGGTGCGTCGTGGCCGGCGTATTGGCTGTAGATCCGCCAACCCTGGGTTTCATCATCCAGCAGCGCCAACGCGACACAGGGAATGTGCCAGTGCTGCGACAGGCTGCGCAGTTGTTCGTTGAGCACTTCCGGCAAGCGGCTCAGGCTGCACACGCGCAGCTGCTCGCTCATGCGGCTGGCGAGCTGATGGTTCTCCTCGCGATCGCCGGCCTGTTGGTGCTCGGCGAGCAAGTCGCTGACGTCCATCAGGTGCAGGTTCCAGCCGTCGCCGTCGGGCTCGATCCAGCCGCGCAGATGCAGGACTTTGCCGGCGCTTGCCTGGAAATCCAGGTCCAGGCTCTGGTATTGCCAGTCTGCGGGGTTGCCCTCGACGCTGAGGACACTGGCCGCGCACAGCAGCTCACGCAGCAGTGGCTTGTGCTCGCTGGCGGCGGGTGCGGCGAGTTGCGAGCGCAGGGTGCCGCCGATGTGCAGGACATGGCCCAGCTGATCCAGGTGCACGTGCAGCCCGGTTGCGGGCATGGCCGTTATTTCGCGGGCCAGGGCCTCGGTGCGGCCTAGCAGGCGCCCGAAGAGGTTGTCCCCCGCCGTCAAAGTTGCAGACTCGAACGCGCGTAGAGGCTGGCCGGCAGACTGGGGACGGTGCCCACGCCGGGTATCACCAGCGCCGGGAACACGGAGTACAGATTAGTGGTGGGGTAGCTGATCGCCACGGTCAGGGTGGTGCCGACGTAGGTTGAACTGATGTAGCTGCTCTGAAAGTTGAAACTGGCGGGGATCCAGCTCAATTGGCTGACGACCGTGTCTTTGGCGCGTTGGGTGACCTGTGTGCCATACGCGGTGCCGGCAGCCACTGGGTCGACCGCCATAGCCTGGCGCACCGCTTCGGCTGCCGCCTGATTGAAAGATTGCATCAACAGCAGCGGTAGGCTGTAACTGATCAATCCATAGAACACCGCAAAAAAGATCCCGAAAACCAAGGCGAACTCAATCGCCGCGGCACCTTTTTGCGTTCTGGGGAGGCTGGTTCTCATGACTGCGTCTACCCTGACGGCTACTACTTGATATCAGCATAGAATCATTCAGCAAAAAGGGATGTTTTTTACGTGATCCATGGCGCGGTGTTGCTGCTTTGGCTGAGTGTCTGTGCCGTGCAGGATTTTCGTCAGCGGCATATCGCCAACGGGTTGACCCTCGGTGCGGCGCTGCTGGCCCTGCTGTATGTGGTGTGGACGGGCTGCACCTGGCTGGGTGCGCCAGCAGGCGAGGGCGCGTGGGCGCTGGTGTTGGCCTTGCTGCTGACCTTGCCGGGGTACGCGCTGGGCCGCTTCGGCGCGGGGGACGTAAAGCTGCTCGCGGCGCTGGGATTGGCCACCACGGTGAATCATTTGCTGTGGTCGCTGATTCTTGCGGCGGCGCTGCTCGCGGCCTGGTCGCTTGTGCATCAAGGGCTTGGCGCGCGCCATGAAACAGCGACGAGGCGCACGTCAAGAAAGCAGCCTTTCGCACCGTTTGTATTGACAGGTTTTGCCCTGTATTGGTTTTGGATCCACTAGTCGCACAAGGCCTCTATCGCTATGTACATAGTCGGAAAGTAGGGCTAGGTTTATTGAGCAGATGATTCACATTCTGCGTCGAAAAGGGATAGGTCAATCATTTGGCTTGCCAGGCATGGAGTAACGTGTGAACAAGCTCACTTCGGCTGTAAAAGTGCTCGTGGTCGACGATCAACCACTGATCGTCGAGGAGCTTTGTGAATTTATCGAAAATAGCGGCTATCGCTGCGTCCCTTGCGAATCCAGCCGCCATGCCTTGCAGCGCTTCACCGAAGACACGGAGATTGGCCTGGTGTTGTGCGACCTGCACATGCCGGACATGGATGGGATCGAACTGGTCCAGGCCATGCAGAACATCGCGGGCAAGCATCGTGCGTTCGAGGCGATCATGCTCACCGGGCGTGCCGATAAACAGGACGTGATCAAGGCCCTGCGCGCCGGCATCTCGGACTACTACCAGAAGCCGATCGACCTCGAAGAACTGCTCGAAGGCCTGCAGCGCCAGGAAGCCGCATTGGAGGAGCGTCAGAAGGAATTGCACCTGGGGCAACTGAACCTGAAGCTGCAATACCTTTCCGAATCCATCAACGATCTGTATCAGGATCTCGACAAGGTGCGTCGCAGCCCGAGCGTGGTGGACGCGGCCGAGTCGGTCGGCGAGGAGCCTGCGGCGGTGGAAATCCCGGCCATGTTCGATCAGCTCTCACCGCGTCAGCTCGACGTTGCCCGTCTGGTGGGCAAGGGGCAGACCAACTACCAGATCGCCTGCGAACTCGGCATCACCGAAAACACCGTCAAGCTGTATGTGTCGCAGGTGTTGCGCCTGACCCATATGCACAACCGCACCCAACTGGCGCTGGCGCTGTCGCCGAGTAACTCGGTCATGCGTCAGCGGGTCACGGCGCACTGACGCTCATCACTTCATTTACTGTCGCCACCGCCGGACGAGCTGGATTTCGACTCGAAGTATTCCGGGATCGGATGCTTGTTGCTGTCCAGCCAGCGTTGCAGGGCCTGTTCGCGTTCCGCCGGCGTGGTGGTTTGCGGGGTGGGCGACGCGGCGAGACCATTGACCTGCAGCGCCAGCCAATTTTCCGTTTCAGCCTGCTGTGGGGACGAAGGCCCCGGCTCGATGGCCGCCGCGGCCAGCGGCAGCAGGCTCAGGCACAGGCACATCAGTAAATGGGCTTTCATACTCGACTCCTTACTTGATCGTCACGGGCAGGGCATCGGCGACTGCCGCGACTTTGCGTGCAGGGCTGCGCTTGAGTTTGGCCGCGCGCGCCTGGGCTTCGGTGACTTGCGCGGGGCTCAGGCCCAGTTGGCTGACCACTTTGGCTGCTTGTCCCCAGTCGTCCTGATAAATCAGCAACGTCACCAGGTTGACGGCGGCCAACGGGTCGCTCTGCTTGAGCTCGATGGCCGTCAAGAATTCAAAGCGCGCTTCTTCCAGGCGCGATTGGTTGAGGTAGACCACACCCAGGTCATTGCGGATCTTCTCGTCGGTGGGCGCCAGCCGCGCAGCATTTTGCAGATGGACCAGCGCCTGGGCGTTGTCGCCCCGCGCCACCGCCAATTGCCCCAGCCCGTGTTCACCCTCGGCGGCCATGCAGGTGCCGATCAGGCTGCGGTACAACGGCTCGGCCTCGCTGCGTCCCAGCAAGCGATAGGCGCGGGCCTTGCGCTGGCGCACCTGGGGCAGCGTATCGGGCAGGCTTTGCAGGTTGGCCAGGCTGGCGTGGAGCTTGTCTTCGTTGGCCATGTCATCGGCCAGGTTCAGCGCCAGGTCCTGTTCCGAACTGGGCTTGGCGCAACTGCCGGGCGACGTGAATGAGGCCCAGGGCGTCTGCCCGTTGCTGGCGCAACCGCCGAGCAGCAGCAGGGCCATGGCGGCAATCAGTGGTTTCATCGGGTGCTCCTTAAAAATGGACCAGGGCTCGGGCGATGCCGATAAAGGCCGGGCCGCCGAGGACAATCAACAATGCCGGAAACAGAAACACCATCATCACCACCGACATCTTCGCCGACATCTTCGAGATGAATTCCTGCAGATTGGTCAGGCGCCGGTCGTCGAGCAATTGCTTGAGCGCCAGCAGGGACTTCATTGCGCCGCCGCCCTGGGTGATCAACTGCTGGAGGATGACGCAGGTGTCGGTGAACTCGTCGACTTCCAGCAAGTGCGCGGTCTTGCCCAGCTCCTCGCCCAGTTCCAGGCCGGAATCGACCCGCGCCAGGATCAGGCGCAATTCGTGGGTAAGGTCGGGCAGCAAGCGTTGCGCCTCGCTGCCCAGTACGCGCAACGATTGTTCAATCGCCATGCCCGACTCGAACAGGATGCGCAGCAGCGGGATAAACGTGGAGATTTCCCTGGCGATGCGCTGCTGGCGGTATCTGGCGGAGGTAGCCAGTACGCGCTTGGGCAGCAGGTAGCCGACGCCCAGGGCCAGCAGCGGGGCGATCCACATTGGTTCCACCTCGGGGAACAGCAGTTCCTGGCCAAGCAGGGTCAAGGCCATCAGTACAAATGGCACGCCGATCTGCAGTGCGGCAAACAGCGAGCGTTGGCTGGATTTGCGCCAGCCTACGCGGTTGAGCAGGGTCTGCGTTTCGCTGTCCAGGCTCACCGAGCCCTGGGCCAACGAGCTTGCGCCCAGTAGCCGGATGAGCGAGCCGAGCCTGGCTTCGCTGGTGATGCGCCCTTGCAGGCGTTCCGTCACCCGGCGCTCGCGGCGCCGATGCTCCAGCAACTGACCGCCCACCAGGACCAGCGCCGCGAGAAACAACAGGGCACCTACCAGAAGCACCATCTCAGACACTCCTCAACATGCGCCACATGGCGAACGTGCCCGTCAGGTCCATCGCGGTGGCAGCCAGCAACATGTGGCGCCCGGTGTCGTCATTCCACATGGTCATCAGGTAGCCGGGGTTGACCAGGATGAAGTAAGCCACCATCAAGATCGGCAGCCCGCCCAGCACATAGGCGGTCATGCGGGTTTCGCCGGTCATCGCCTTGAGTTGACGCGAGGCCTGTTCGCGCTCGCGGATCATCCTGATCAGGTTTTCCAGCAGTTCGCTGGCATTGCCGCCGTAGCGGTGGTTGACCTTGAGGCCCAGGGCGAACAGGCGAAACTCGTCCTGTTCGTAGAACTCAGCGAAGTCGCTGACCGAGTCGGGCAGGCTGACGCCCATGCGCACGTTACGCTGCACGCGGCCCATGGCCTCCTTGAGTGGGTTTTCGACACCTTCGATGCCGCCCAACACCGCGTCGGCCAGGGTTCTGCCGGATTTGAGGCTGCGCACGCTGTGGTCGAGCAACTGCGGGAGTTGCTCGACCATGCGCTGGACGCGGCGCTGGTAACGCCAACCGATGTAAAGGCGCAGCACCAACGGCGGGCCGACGATCATCGTGAACAGGCCCCAGCCGTCGCCCAGCAGGTAGCCGAAGAGGGCGCCGATCACCCACGCACTCAACCACAGGCCCAGGCGGTCGGTGGGTTTACCCAGCCCTGCACGCAGGAACATGCGCTCAAGACCGCTCCAGGACGTGCTCGCTTCGGCTGTCTCGGGCTGCCCGTCGCCCAGGCGTTCCAGCACGCGGTCGGTCTGGGCCTTGCGCAGGCTGTTGTCGAACAGCCACAGCGACAGGCCGATCAGCAGCAGGCAAATAAGCAGCAGCAAGGGTCCGGTCATTCAGCGCCCCCTATAGCGGCAAGGCCGATTCGCGGCGCAGTTTGTCGCCTGCGGGGTGGATGGCTTCGCGCAGGAAACCGAAGCCGGTGCGCCGGTCCAGGCGGAACAGGGTATTGGTGACATACACGTCATCGCGCACGCCGACCACTTCCACCACTTCGCTCACACAGCGGCGGCCATCGGGCATGCGCGTGAGTTGGATGATCACGTCCAGCGCGGCGCAGATCATCTGGCGCAGGGTTTTTTCCGCGACCACGCGACCGGTCAACCCCACCAGGGTTTCCAGGCGCAGCAACGCATCCTGCGCGTTGTTGGCGTGCACGGTGCTCATGGAACCGTCGTGACCGGTGTTCATCGCGGTCATCACGTCGAGCACTTCGACGCCGCGGATTTCGCCGAGGATGATGCGGTCCGGGCGCATCCGCAGGGCGTTGCGGATCAGGTCGCTGGACCGCACTTCGCCGTGGCCTTCGGCATTCGGCGGGCGGGTTTCGAGGCGCACGACGTGGGGGTGCCCCAGTTGCAGTTCGGCAACGTCTTCGATGGTCACCAGCCGTTCACGGGGGTTGATCAACTGGCTGAGGATATTGAGCAGTGTGGTCTTGCCTGTGCCTGTGCCGCCGCTGATCAGAATATTGCAGCGCTTGCCTACGGCCTCCTGGAAGAACTCGAAGATGCTCTGGTCGATGGTCTGCATGGCTACCAGGTCGCTGCTCTTGAGCATGTCCTTGCGAAATTTGCGGATCGACAGACACGGCCCGTCCAGGGCTATCGGCGGGATGATCGCATTGACCCGGCTGCCATCGGGCAGACGCGCATCCACCATCGGCGACGACTCGTCGAGGCGTCGGCCCAGTGGCGCAAGGATGCGCTGCATCACGCGCTCGACGTGATGGTCGTCGATAAAACGCAGGTCACTCTGGTGCAGCAGGCCTTCGCGTTCGATAAATACCCGATGCGGCCCGTTGACCAGAATCTCGGTCACCGACGGGTCGCGCAGCAGCACTTCCAGCGGGCCGAAACCTGTGAGTTCGTCGACGATCTCTTCGGCCAGCCGCTCCATTTCATAGCGCGAGATTGCCAGGCGCATGCGCGTGATGTATTCGGAGACTTTGTCGATGACAAATTGCGCGAGGGATTGGCGCGTGCCTTCGAGCAGGTTCCTGCCCGATTCTTCAATGGCGTCGATGATGTAGCGATGCAGCACCAGCTTCAGGCCGTCGTTATCGCTTTTGCCATTGGCGTTGCGGGCGGGCCCGCCGAAGAGTTTTTCGCCGCTCATCGTCCAGCCCCCAGGATGCGTTCAAACCAGCGCATTGACGGTTTTTCCAGGCCTTCGGAGCGTTTCGCCAGACGCTCGCCCAAGGCGCGCACGGCTTGGGTCAAGGGTTCGCGGGGCGCCAGGACAAACAGGGTCTGGCCCTGGTTTTTCACGTTCAGGCGCAGTTCGGCGCTCAAGGGCAGGACGGCGATGCACTGCAGGCCGAAGCTTTTTTCCAGCGCTTCGGTGTCGGGCGCGCATGACTTGATGTAGCGATCGATCACCAGCTTGGCGTGATCGAGCTTCATGCCTTTGTCGCGCCAGCGGTTGAGGACTGCGAGGTTGCGGCGACAGTCCAGGACGTTCTGGTCGGTGCACCACAGCAGCTTGTCGCAGTGGCTGACAAAGGTGCGCAGCGCTTCGCTGTCCGGTTGCCCGGTGATGTTGACGACGATGTGCTGGAAATGCTGGCGCAGTGCACTGAGCAACATGAACAGTTCGGCCGCGCTGGTGAGCTTGAGCGGTTCGTCGCCGGTGGCGTACGCGAGGATACGCAGGCCGTCCTTGGCCGTGGTGAATGCGCTGTTGATCAACGTGGTATCAAGGCGGCGCAAATGGCGCAGTGCATCGCCGAAATTGAAGGTGCTTTCCAGGCCCAGCAGCGCCAGGCTGTCGCTGCGCGGCAGGCCGAGGTCCAGCACCAGCGTCTGTTGCCCGCTTTTCTGCACCACCATGGCCAGGTGCGTCGCCAGCATCGCGCCGTCGGCATTGCTCTGGGTGCCATACAGCACGGTCAGCCCGCCCAGTTGCGCATTCGACGTGACGGGCGGCAGGCGCTTGCTCAGGCGCCGCACCAGGCCGGCGACTTCGCTGGAGCGTGAGCCATAGGCAACAAAATCCCGCGCGCCAGCGCGCATGGCGTTCAGCACCAACTGGTTGTCCATGCCGTCGCCAAGGGCGACCACCGCGAGCATCGGCTTGGCCTCCAGCGCACCTTCGATCAATGCGCTCTGGGCCACCACGTTTTCCCGGTCGAGGCCCACGAACACCAGGTTGGCGAAGGTCACGTCCACCAGGGCGAGCAATTCATCCAGCGAGCCACTGCCGGCACTGACCACCTGGCCCAGTGGCGCAAGGGCGCCCTGCAGCCATTCAAGGTCGGTGTCGTTGCGGGTGATTGCCAGAAACGTCTGGCTCAGGCTATCGCTCATTGGGACAGTCCGCTGCGACGGTCGAAGTTGCCGTTTTCGAGGAAAAACATGCGGTACCAGTTCGGGTCGTAGCTGCGCAGTTTTTCGCCGGGCAAAGAGGGCAAGCGAGCGTTGGCCGCCAGCGGTTGGACAAGGTGCGGCGTGACGATCATCAGCAGTTCTTTTTCTTCACGGTTGATGTTGGAGTCGCGAAAAAACGCACCGAGGATCGGGATGTCACCCAGGCCTGGAAACTTGCTGATGGTCGAACGGTTATTGCTGCTGATCAGGCCGCTGATCACGAAGCTTTCACCATCGGCCAGGGACACGCTGGTGTCGGTGCGGCGGACGGTCAGGGCCGGCACCTGGATGCCCTGGATCACCACCGCGTTGCTGTAGTCCAGTTCGCTGACTTCCGGCGCCACCTTGAGGGTGATGCGGTTGCGGTCGATCACGGTGGGAGTCAGGGTGAGGCGGATGCCGAACTCCTTGTACTCGATGGAAATGGTGTCACTGCCTGCGCTGGGCACCGGCACCGGGACTTCGCCGCCCGCGAGGAAGGTCGCGCTCTGGCCGCTCATGGCCACCAGGCTCGGGCGCGCGAGGGTGTAGGCAAAACCGCTGCGTTCCAGGGCGTTGATCATGGCTTTGACGCGGCCGCCGCCAAAGCCGACGTTGAAACTGTCGGTGCTCACCGGCAGTTTGAACACGCCTTCGGAGGGCGACAGCAAGTTCGGGCTGCCGAGGAAAAAGTTGGTGCCCATGCCGAGAAACTTGGTGCTGGCTTCCTTGAGCTTGGTGCGGCTGACTTCGACAAAGCGGATATCGGTCTGTACCTGGCTGGGCAGTGACGGGTCCTCCGACGGCGACAGCGACAGGCTGGTCAGCGCCGACGTAGCCTTGCCCTTGACGAACACCATGCTCTGGCGCGGCGCGCTGGCGCAGGCGGTCCACACCAGCAGGCTGGTGGCGCCCGCGCCGACACCGGTGAGCAGAAAATTGCGGTCACCGTGGACCCGCACATCGGCGATCTTCGGGTCGCCAATCGCCAGGCGCGTAATCGCCACCGGCGACTGCAGTTCCTGTTGCAGCCCTTCGCCCACCTCGACCACGGCAGGCAACTGGCCCAGGGCGCTGCAGTTGCCCGGCGCCGCCACTGCGAGGCCGACCGACAGGCTCGACAGCATCAGGGCGCAGGCGATGTGCGTGAACAGCGGGGCATAGCGATGGCTCATTCAAGGCATCCTTGCTCAATCACGGGTTTTGCGGCGCCGCTTGGGCGCCGCGAATCACTTCAATGCCACGTCGTACGCTTGGCCCTCCGCTGGTGACGGCGACGGCGACGCGTTTGGGCGGCGCGCTCATGGCCAGTTGGGTGAATTGGTAGAGGTCGCGGTTGGCGCTTTGCAGTTTTTGCGCCGCATCGCTGTCGCCGGCCCAATAGCGGCTTAGCAGTTGCTCGTCGGCGCTGCGTACGGCCAGGCGCAACGTACCGGCTTGCGTGGCGAGCATCAGGCGGCTCAATAGAGGCTCCGGCACGGCGAGCACGACGCTGCGTGCAGCGGCCCGGCGTTGCGCGGCCTGGATACGTTCTTCGGCCGTGACCGGCGGCGGCATGGCGGGTTGGCCATCGTTGGTCAGCCCCAATTGGTCGCCGACGCTGAGCAAGCGCATCGCCGGGACCACGATCTGCGCCGACGGCTCGGCGTTGCCCGGCTCTTGGCGCAGAAACAGCAGCACGTCCACGTAATCGCCGGGGCTCAGTTGACCACCGGCACCCACCACTTCATCGACCGCAACCGCCAGTGCGCGCTCGTCGGGGCGAATCATGCGGGCCAGCGGGCCGCCCGTACTGAAGCTTTCCTGATTAAGCCAAGTGCCGGCGCTCAGGGGGCGCTGCGGGGTGCGGCCGATCGCCTGGTCAAGTTGGGTCAGGCTGCCGGCAGGCACCGTGCGCAGCTTTTCCACGGCCAGGTCGGTTTCGGTCAGCGCCACGAAAGGCGGCACATCGCGCACCAGCACCACGACCGGGAGGCGGGTCTGGTCTTCGGCGTCAGCGGCGGGTTTTTCAGCAGAAATGACAGGTTCGGCGACGGGGGCAGGTTGGCGGCTCAGCACCAGCCCCCAATACCCCGCGATCAACGCCCCGACCAACAGCACGCCAGCCAGGATCATGCTGATACGACTGTTCATGACGGCTCTCCCTTTCCGGTTGCACTACAGTCCCGCCAATCCAAACGAGTTAATTCGCAACCTGGCTGTGATGAACATCTAACGATTTGGCTATTTGAAGGTAGCTCAGCTAGGACGAAATGCCATTACCTGACAAAAAATTTACCGGAACTAAAGATCCGCCTCCTTGAACGCTTGGTTTTATGACGCCAACTTTGCGACTAATACTTTGTGATTAACTCGTTATTACAGTTGTGAGCCCAGGGTTTGTTGACAATGCTCTAGTGGCACGCCGCGTAGATCGTGCTAGAGCCGTACCGGCAATCCGTGGCGCTTTAGGGAGAAGTCATATGTTCCTTGACCTGATAGTGAAGCTTTACGTGCAGACGCAACTGTTCTTCAAACGCAGCGAGGGTGCCTCAGGTATTGAATACGCCATTATTGTGGCGCTGGTTGCCCTGGTCATTGTCGGTGCAGGGACCGGATTGGGTGGCAAGATAAGTACCATCTTCACCAATATGTCGTCGCAAATGCCGACGGGGACTTGATGCCAGGATGTGCCAGTCATTCGATCTTTTCCCTCGCAGGTACGGCCATGAGCGCATCTTCTTCACGCCAGCAAATCTTATTGGTGGACGATGAAGAGGACGCCCTGATCGAGCTCGCCGAATCTCTCGAAAACGAGGGATTCGTCTGCTTTACCGCCACCTCCGTCACCTTCGCCTTGCAAGAATTGACACTTCACCCGGATATTGCCCTGGTCATCACCGACCTGCGCATGCCCGAAGAAAGCGGGATCTCCTTGATCAAGCGCCTGCGCGAACACACCTCACGCTCGCACCTGCCGGTGATTGTGATGTCGGGTCATGCCGAGATGGATGATGTCAGCGACATGTTGCGCCTGCAGGTGCTCGACCTGTTTCGCAAGCCGATCTACCTGGTGCGGTTGATCGATACGTTGGATAACCTGTTTCCGCTCAAAAAGCATTCATCCTCGTGAGCACTGTGCACCTCGTCAGAGTTGATAACTGAAGCTCAAGGAATACCGCGGCTTGCGGTTGAGGCTGTCGAGAGCCTCGTCCGACATCGGCGGTTTTTATGCGATTGGCCGCCATTTACCCAGCATATGTTCAATGTCTGCGGCGCCTTTCAGCAGTAATTCACCGCTGGAACCGGAGGCGCTGCTGTGCAATATCACTTCGCTGGGCAGGCGCACCGGCTTCTTGAACACTACGTCGATTTCCACATTGGCCGCGGGCAGGTGCTCACCGAGGGCCGCAAGTGTGCGCGCCTTGTTCCAGAGTCCATGGGCGATGGCCTGGGGGAAGCCGAACAATTTGGCAGTCGGCGCACTCAGGTGGATCGGGTTGTAGTCGCCGGAGACCCTCGCGTAACGACGGCCGATATCGGTGGGGGCTTTCCAGCGGGTCAGTTCGCTGATCTGCGCAGGAGTGGGCTGGGTGTCATCGGCTGCTTCGCCTTCGAGTTTTACGCCTCGGCAGAGCATCCGGCTCTCGGCTTCCCACAGCACGCCTAGAGCATCTTCGACAGTGGTCACCACCTCAAAGGTTGCGCCCTTGGCGTGAGGTTGCAGGTTTTGCGTGTGCACAGCGATGCACAGCTCGTTTACGCCGCCCAGCGGTCGATGGATGCGAATGCGATTGCTCAGGTGGATCAACCCCAGCAACGGGAAGGGAAATGCCTTGTCCGTGAGCAGCTGCATCTGCAATCCAAACGCCAGGATGTGCGGATAGGTCGCCGGCAGGATCGGGCTGTCGGCAAAGCCGCAGACCTTGCGATACGCCGCCACGTCCCCGGGGTTGACGCTGACCCGACAGCGCAGGCCCTGCTCAGGCAGCGTGCTGCCGGTAATCTTGCGCTTGAGCGCCGCCCGCCAATACAACGGCGGCAGAAACGGAGTATTGCCTAAGGTCTGCCATTCCATATTTACGCTCCCAATAGACTTTGCCCGCACACCCGCAATGCTTGCCCGCTGACCGCGCCGGAGCCCGGCTGGCCGAGCCAGGCCACGGCTTCGGCGACGTCCTGGGGCAAACCGCCTTGGCCCAGGGAACTCATGCGGCGCCCGGCTTCACGCAGGGCGAACGGGATATGCGCGGTCATCTGGGTTTCGATAAACCCTGGCGCCACGGCGTTGATGCTGATCCCGCGCTCCTTGAGCAACGGCGCCCATGCCTGCACCAGTCCGATCAAACCCGCCTTGCTCGCGGCGTAGTTGGTTTGCCCACGGTTGCCGGCGATGCCACTGATAGAGGCCAGCACTACCACGCGGGCGTTGTCGTGCAGGCGACCGCTGTCGAGCAGCGCCTGGGTCAGCACTTGTGGCGCATTGAGGTTGACCGCCAGCACCGCGTCCCAATATTCCGGGGTCATGTTGGCCAGGGTTTTGTCACGGGTGATGCCCGCGTTGTGCACCAGGATGTCGAGGCCATCGGGCAAGTGTTCGATCAACTGGCCGGCGGCGTCTTCGGCGCAGATATCCAGCACCACGGTGCGCGCACCCAGGCGCGCGGCGAGGGCTTCGAGGTCGGATTTGGCTTGCGGCACATCCAGCAGGATGACGTCGGCACCGTCGCGGGCCAGGGTTTCGGCGATGGACGCGCCGATGCCGCGCGCCGCGCCAGTGACCAGCGCTTTGCGTCCGGCCAGTGGGCGGGTCCAATCCTCGACGGGGGTGGCGCAAGCCTGCAGGCGGATCACCTGGCCAGAGATGTAGGCGCTTTTCGGCGAGAGGAAGAAACGCAGCGCGCCTTCCAACTGGTCCTCGGCACCCTCGCCGACGTACAGCAGTTGCAACACGCCGCCGTTGCGCAGTTCCTTGGCCAGTGAACGGCTGAAGCCTTCCAGGGCGCGTTGGGCGCTGGCGGCGAACGGTTCGCTGAGACTTTCCGGAGCGCGGCCGAGGATCACCAGGTGAGCGCTGTTGGCGAGGTTTTTCATCAGCGGCTGGAAGAACTCGCGCAGTTGCTTGAGCTGGTCGGTGTGTTGCAACTCGCTGGCATCGAACACCACCGCTTTGAGCTTGGGGCCGTGTCCGGGAATCCAGGTGGATGACTCGGCGCCGTAGGTGTAAGTCGCGTCAGTGAGTTTGTGGGCAAATGCCTGCACCTTGCTCGCCAGGGCACCACCGCCCAGCAGCAGTGCACCGTCTACCGGGCGCAGGCGTCCGGCTTGCCAGCGTTCCAGGCGTACCGGTGACGGCAGGCCAAGGGCGGCGACCAGACGATGGCCGAGGCTTGAGTTGGCGAAGTCGATATAACGGTCAGACATGGAACGCTCTCCGAAGGCTGGGGTTCAAAGGGTTGACCATCCCAGGGTAGCAGTCGTTCGACTAGGCTCAGTGATCAAGCCCATAACAGACAGAGGGAGCTTTCCATGACTCAATTGCGCCGTGTAGCGATCATTGGTGGTAACCGCATTCCGTTCGCCCGTTCCAATGGCCCGTACGCTACCGCGAGCAACCAGGCGATGCTGACCGCCGCGCTGGAAGGCTTGATCGAACGCTACAACCTGCATGGCCTGCGCATGGGCGAAGTGGCCGCGGGTGCGGTGCTCAAGCATTCGCGGGACTTCAACCTGACCCGCGAATGCGTGCTGGGCTCGCGCCTGTCGCCGCAAACCCCGGCCTATGACATCCAGCAGGCCTGCGGCACCGGGCTGGAGGCGGCATTGCTGGTGGCCAACAAGATTGCCCTGGGCCAGATCGAATGCGGCATCGCCGGCGGGGTCGACACGACGTCCGACGCGCCGATTGGGGTGAATGAAGGGCTGCGCAAGCTCCTGCTGCAAGCCAACCGCAGCAAATCCATGGCGGATAAATTAAAAGTCCTGTTACAACTTCGTCCCCATCACCTTAAGCCCGAACTGCCGCGCAATGGCGAGCCCCGCAACGGTTTGTCCATGGGCCAGCACTGTGAGTTGATGGCGCAGACCTGGCAGATCCCCCGCGCCGAGCAGGACCAGCTTGCACTGCAGAGCCATCAGAAAATGGCGGCCGCCTATGCCGAAGGCTGGCACAACGATCTGCTCACCCCGTTTCTGGGCCTGACCCGCGACAACAACCTGCGCCCCGACCTGACGCCGGAAAAACTCGCCGCCCTCAAGCCGGCCTTCGAACGCAGCGAAAAGGGCACACTCACCGCCGGCAACTCCACGCCGCTCACCGATGGTGCATCCCTGGTGCTGCTGGGCAGTGAGGCGTGGGCGAAAGAGCGGGGCTTGCCGATCCTGGCGTACCTGCGCGATGGCGAAGCGGCGGCGGTGGATTTCGTCAACGGCGCCGAAGGCCTGTTGATGGCGCCGGTGTATGCGGTGCCGCGTCTGCTGGCGAGGAATGGTCTGACGTTGCAGGACTTCGATTACTACGAGATTCATGAAGCTTTCGCGGCCCAGGTGTTGTGCACGCTCAAGGCCTGGGAAGATGCGGACTACTGCAAGACCCGCCTCGGGCTGGACGCACCGCTGGGTGCCATCGACCGCAGCCGGCTCAATGTGAAGGGCAGTTCCCTGGCCGCCGGCCACCCGTTTGCCGCCACCGGTGGGCGCATCGTTGCCAACCTGGCTAAATTGTTGGATACAGCAGGCAAGGGCCGTGGGCTGATTTCGATCTGCGCCGCAGGCGGCCAAGGCGTGACGGCGATCATTGAGCGTTGAAACTGGCATATTGGATGCATTCTTAAGCAATCAACGGTCGGTAGCCCCTCCCACCGGCGAGCCGATTGCCGTATAACGAGTGCCATACGCGTATTTGGTAATAAAGGACCCACAATAAAAGCTGATGAAGACTCCTAAACGCATTGAACCCCTGATCGAAGACGGTCTGGTCGACGAAGTGCTGCGCCCTCTCATGAGTGGTAAAGAAGCAGCTGTTTATGTGGTGCGCTGCGGCAACGAATTGCGTTGCGCCAAGGTTTACAAGGAGGCGAATAAACGAAGCTTTCGTCAGGCCTCCGAATACCAGGAAGGCCGTAAGGTCCGTAACAGCCGTCAGGCCCGGGCCATGGCCAAGGGCTCCAAGTTCGGTAAGAAAGAAACCGAGGATGCCTGGCAGAACGCCGAAGTGGCGGCGTTGTTCCGCCTGGCCGGCGCGGGCGTTCGCGTGCCCAAGCCCTACGACTTCCTTGAAGGCGTGCTGTTGATGGAACTGGTGGCCGACGAATACGGCGATGCGGCGCCGCGTCTGAACGACGTGACACTGGAGCCGGATCAGGCGCGCGAATACCACGCCTTCCTGATTTCCCAGATCGTGCTGACGCTGTGTACCGGCCTGGTGCACGGTGACCTTTCCGAGTTCAACGTACTGCTGACGCCTACCGGCCCGGTGATCATCGACCTGCCCCAGGCGGTCGATGCGGCGGGCAACAACCATGCGTTCAACATGCTGGAGCGCGACGTGGGCAACATGGCTTCCTACTTCGGACGCTTTGCCCCGGAGTTGAAGAAGACCAAGTACGCCAAGGAAATGTGGGCGCTGTACGAAGCCGGCACCTTGCACCCGGCCAGCGTCTTGACCGGTGAGTTCGACGAGCCGGAAGAGTTGGCGGATGTGGGCGGCGTGATCCGCGAGATTGAAGCGGCGCGGCTGGATGAAGAGCGCAAGCAGGCGATTCGAGCGGCAGACGATGCGCCGTCTAGCAAAGTGCCGGACGAGCCACCGCCGCCGCCCTGGATGCAGTGATCTCAGGGTAGATGAGGTTAAAAATGTGGGAGGAGGCTTGCCTCCGATAGCCATAGGTATCTACACAACTTCCCGTGGATACTGAATCTATGGCAACTGGGCTGTTGTGGTGAGCGGGCTTGTCCCGCGCTGGGCTGCGAAGCAGCCCCATCAAAGCCACCGCGTTTTTTCAGAAAAACCAAGTTGCCTGGTTTTGGGGCTGCTGCGCAGCCCAGCGCGGGACAAGCCCGCTCACCACAGAGTTATGTATAAGCCTTTGAGAGTTGTGTAGATAGCTATGCTCCGATAGCAGTGGGTCAGTCTCAGTATCTTTAACTGAGCCACCGCCATCGGGAGCAAGCCCCCTCCCACAATGATTTTTTTGCACAGCCTGTCAGCCGCAGCAGTTTCCCGCTGCCAACTCTTTGAGTATCGGACAGTCCGGTCGATGATCGCCCTGGCAGTGCTCCATCAGGTCCTGCAAGGTATCGCGCAGTTGCCCCAGTTCGCGAATCTTGTGGTTCAACTCGTCAATGTGCTGGCGCGCCAGGGCCTTCACGTCGGCGCTGGCCCGTTGCCGGTCCTGCCACAGGGTCAGCAGCTTGCCGACCTCTTCCAATGAAAACCCCAGATCCCGCGAGCGTTTGATAAACGCCAACGTGTGCAAATCCTGCGGGCCGTACACACGGTAGCCGCTGTCCGTGCGGTGGGCGGCTTTGAGCAGGCCGATGGATTCGTAGTAGCGAATCATCTTCGCGCTCAGCCCGCTTTGGCGAGCGGCTTGGCCGATGTTCATGGGCGTTGATCCTCCAGGTCCTTGGGTTTCCAGGTTTTCAACAGCAGAGCATTGCTCACCACGCTGACGCTGGACAAGGCCATGGCCGCGCCCGCCAGCACCGGGTTGAGCAGGCCGAATGCGGCCAGGGGGATACCGATCAAGTTATACACAAAGGCCCAGAACAGGTTCTGGCGGATTTTTGCATAGGTCTTGCGGCTGATCTCCAGGGCGGCCGGCACCAAGCGCGGGTCGCCGCGCATCAGGGTGATCCCGGCGGCGTGCATGGCCACGTCGGTGCCGCCGCCCATGGCGATGCCGATATCGGCGGCAGCCAGGGCTGGGGCGTCGTTGATGCCGTCACCGACCATCGCCACTACGCCGGTTTTTTTAAGCTCGGCGACGGTGGCGGCCTTATCGGCGGGCAGTACTTCGGCGTGCACATCGTCGATGCCCAACGCTTGCGCGACCACGCGGGCGCTGCCGCGATTGTCGCCGGTCAGTAAATGGCTGCTGATGTGCCGGGCCTTGAGTTGCTCAACGGCTGCCAACGCACCGGGCTTGAGGGTGTCGCCAAAGGCGAACAGCCCGAGCACGCGCGGTTGCGGGCCCTGTTCGATCAGCCAGGACAAGGTGCGGCCTTCGGCTTCCCAGTCGTTGGCGGAGCCTGCCAGGTCCCCCGCGCTCAAGCCGCTTTCCTCCAGCAGGCGGCGATTGCCCAGGGCCAATGGCCGGCCGTCGAGGGTGCCTGCAATACCACGCCCGGTCAGGGACTGGCTGGCGCTCACATCCGCCACCTTCAGCCCTTGTTCGTTGCAGGCATCCAGCACGGCCTTGGCCAGCGGATGTTCGCTGCCACGTTGCAGCGCGCCGGCCTGTTGCAGCAGCACGGCTTGATTGCCATCCACCGCGACCAGGTGCGCGATCTTTGGCGTACCGGAGGTGAGGGTGCCGGTCTTGTCGAAGACCACGGCGCTCACCTCATGCGCGCGTTCCAGGGCTTCGGCGTCTTTGATCAGGATGCCATAGCGGGCGGCAACACCCGTGCCGGCCATGATTGCAGTCGGCGTGGCCAGCCCGAGGGCGCAGGGGCAGGCGATCACAAGCACCGCCACGGCGTTGATAATCGCCGTTTCCAGCGACGCGCCGTACAGCCACCAACCCACCAGCGTGAGCAACGCCAGTACCAGTACGGCGGGGACGAAGACCTGGCTGACTTTATCCACCAGTTTCTGAATCGGCGCCTTGGCGGCCTGGGCGTCTTCGACCAGGCGGATGATGCGTGCCAACACACTTTCAGCGCCAAGGGCGGTGGTGCGCACCAGCAGGCGACCTTCACCATTGATGGCGCCGCCAGTGACGTTATCGCCGGGTTGTTTGGGCACTGGCAGGCTTTCGCCGCTGATCAGCGCCTCGTCGGCATGGCTTTGGCCTTCGATCACTTCACCGTCCACCGGGAAACGCTCGCCGGGTTTGACCAGCACCTGGTCATTGAGCTGCAGCGCGCTGATCGCGACATCCTCTTCGCGCCCATCCTGTACACGCAGGGCGCGTTCAGGGCGCAAGGCCTCCAGGGCTCGGATGGCACTCGCGGTCTGGCGTTTGGCGCGGCTTTCCAGGTATTTGCCCAGCAGCACCAGGGCGATCACCACCGCCGATGCTTCAAAGTACAGGTGCGGCGCCATTCCAGCCTGGGCGGTGAGCCATTCGTAAATACTCAGGCCATAACCGGCGCTGGTGCCGATGGCCACCAGCAAGTCCATATTGCCGGCACCGGCGCGCACAGCTTTCCAGGCGGCTATATAGAAGCGCGCACCAAAGATGAATTGCACGGGGGTGGCGAGGGCGAATTGCACCCAGGCCGGGAGCATCCAGTGCAGGCCGAAGGGCTCTACCAGCATCGGCAGCACCAACGGCAGGGCCAGCGCAATCGCCAGCAGCAGCGACCAACGCTCGCGGTGCAGGCGCTGGGCTTGATCGGTCTCGGTGGCTATTTCGCTTTGGGGCAGGCTCGCGCTGTAACCGGCCTTGTCGACGGCGGCGATCAGCACGGCGGGGTCCATCTGGCCCTGCACTTGGACGTGGGCACGCTCATTGGCCAGGTTGACGCTGACGCTTTGCACCCCCGGCACCTTGCCCAGCGCACGCTCGACACGCCCGGCGCAACTGGCGCAGGTCATGCCGCTGATGGGCAGATCAAAGGTGGTGGATCCATTCATGGGGCAGTCCTCCAGGAGAAGTTGCCCCTAGGATCAACCTTGACCTGTGGGTAAGGTCAAGCGCCTTCAGTAGTCCAATGCAGCGGCTTTGAGGTACATGCCGTCCGGGCCTTGGGCAATCCGCAGCTTGCGTACATCACCGGCCTTGAGCTTGATGTTCTGCGCGGGCGGGGCGAGCAGGCCTGGCAGGCAGCCCGGCGCCTGGCCCGGCAGCAGCTTCAGGCGCAGTGACACATCGCCAGCGGGCAGGTTGAAGGAGGTGGCCTGTTCCTGGAACAGCCGGCCGGCCAGTTGGTCATTCAGGTAGAGGCCGATCTCGCAGTTGGTCAGCACTTCCAGGCGCTCCCGGGAAATGATCAGCACCGCATAGTCTTGATCGGCACTGGCCATGGGCGCAGCGGCAGACAAACTCATCAAGCCGGCAAGGGCAAAAAACGACCAGCGCATGGCGAATGCTCCGTGGTATGAATCAAAGATGGCTCAAGCTTGGCCGACAGTGCCGCCGAATACCAGCCCGGCCGATTTTTTCAGAACTTGACCTTGCCATCGTGGCAAGGTCGAGACTGGTTTCAACCTCATCAAAGGAGTCATGTCATGCAAGTATTCAGCGTTGAAGGAATGACCTGCGGCCATTGCGTCAAGGCCGTGACCCAGGCGGTGCAGAGCCAGGACCCGGCGGCCAGTGTGAAGGTCGATCTGGCGGCAAAGGAAGTGGGCGTGGAAAGCCGTCTGTCTGCCGAAAAGGTGATCAGACTGATCACCGAGGAAGGCTACAGCGCCACGCTCGCCTGATTTTAATAGTTAGCGAGCTATCGTTATGTTCAAGGCACCCAGGCCCGGCTAGACTGTCGGGCTGCCGACTCTCTTGGGTGCCTGATGAACCTTCGCATAATCCTGATCCTGGGTGCCTTGAGCGCCTTCGCGCCGCTGGCGATCGACTTTTACCTGCCAGGCTTTCCGGCAATGGCCACGGCCTTCGCCACCGATGAAAAACACATCCAGCTGACCCTGGCGGTGTACTTCGCCGGCCTGGCCATCGGCCAATTGATCTACGGCCCGCTGGCGGATCGTTTCGGCCGACGCGGGCCGCTGCTCAGCGGCGTGACCCTGTTCACCCTGGCCTCTTTCGCCTGCGCCTACGCGCCCTCCCTGGATTGGCTGATCGGCGCCCGCTTCGTGCAGGCCCTGGGCGGGTGCGCCGGCATGGTGATTTCCCGCGCGGTGGTCAGCGACAAATGCGACGCCGTGGGTTCGGCCAAAGTGTTTTCTCAATTAATGCTGGTGACCGGCCTGGCGCCCATCCTCGCGCCGCTGGCCGGCGGGGTGATGGTCGGGTTGTGGGGCTGGCAGTCGATCTTCCTGGCGTTGACGATCTTCAGTGTGATGGCCGCCGTTGCTGTGGCATTCGGCCTGCCCGAGACCTTCCCGGCCCATCAGCCGCGCCAGCCGTTGTCGGGCTCGTTGCGCCGCTACTTTGGGTTGCTGTCCGACCGGGTTTACCTCGGCTACGCCCTCACCGGCGCGCTGTCGATTGCCGGGATGTTTGCCTACATCGCCGGTTCACCGTTCGTGTTTATCAAGCTGTATGGCGTGCCCGCCGAGCATTACGGCTGGGTGTTTGGCTCCAACGCCGCAGGCTTCATCCTGGTGGCGCAGCTCAACGCACGCCTGCTGGCCAAGCGTGGGCCGGCGTTTTTGCTGTCGCGTTCGGTGTGGGTGTATCTGCTGGCAGGCCTGACGCTGCTGGGCATCACCGCGTTGCGCACTGATGCGCTGTGGCCATTGCTGGTGCCACTGTTTATCTGCATCGCCAGCCTGGGCTGCATTTTGCCCAATACCTCAGCCTGTGCCATGAGCGGGCAGGGCGCACGGGCCGGCAGTGCGTCGGCACTGCTTGGCTGCATCCAGTTTGGTGTGGCGGCGGGGGCGGCGTCGTTGGTGGGGGTGTTGCACGATGGCACGGCCATGCCGATGGCGATGGTCATCAGCCTGTGCGGCGTATTGGCGGTGACGGTGGCCGTGTCGACCCAGCGCCTGCAACGGGCGAGAGCCGCGCAAGCGCAGGTCTGACGAGCGGGTCAGCCAGCGGCGGAATGTTGCTGGCTGATTGGAAAGCGGTGGGGCGCCTGGATGCGCGCTTGCAGGGTATCGGCAAAGGCGCGTGCCTCGGCTTCAGTGTGAAAAGTAATCGCCTTCTGGTCCAGACGAACTTCCCACTGGGATTTTGCTAACGCTTTTATCAGGATCTTCATTGCTGACTTCCTCACGTAAAAGAATCGTGGCAAAGGCGGCCAATATAAACCCGAATACGCTTACAAATATGACAAAGATCAACTCTCTGACTAGCGGTGTCGTCCATTACTTACACGAATAAGGGACGACACTGACAGCCGTTATTTCAGAAGCCTTCCAGCACGATCTTGCCCTTGGCCTTGCCGCTTTCCAGCAGGGCGTGGGCTCGACGCAGGTTCGCTGCATTGATCACACCGAAGTGCTCGCCCACCGTGGTTTCCAGGGTGCCGGCGTCGATCAGCTCGGCCACCCGATTGAGCAGGTTGTGTTGCTCAATCATGTCTGGCGTCTCGAACATCGAGCGCGTGTACATGAACTCCCAATGCAGCGACAGGCTCTTGCGCTTGAGCTTGCTCACGTCCAATGCCTTGGGGTCGTCGATCAGTGCCAGTTTGCCCTGGGGCTGTAGGGCTTCTACCAGTTGATCCAGGTGATGGTCGGTCTGGGTCAGGCTGGCAACGTGGGTCACCTGCGGGTGGCCGGCGTGTTTCAGCGCTTCGCTCAGCGGTTGGCTGTGGTCGATCACCAGATCGGCGCCGAGCGCCTTGGCCCATGCCTGTGTTTCCGGGCGCGAGGCGGTACCGATCACTTTCAATGCGGTGAGCTGGCTGGCCAGTTGGGTCAGGATCGAACCGACGCCACCGGCAGCGCCGACGATGAGCAGGCTCTGGCCTTCGTCGTCTTTACCCTCACGCACTTGCAGGCGCTCGAACAGCAGTTCCCAAGCGGTGATGGCGGTCAGCGGCAGCGCGGCGGCTTCGGCAAAGCCCAGGCTCTTGGGCATATGGCCGACGATACGCTCGTCCACGGTGTGCAGTTCACTGTTGCCGCCTGGGCGTACCAGGGAGCCGGCGTAGAACACCTTGTCGCCGACCTTGAACAGGCTCACGTCACTGCCGACCGCCTTGACCACACCGGCGACGTCCCATCCGAGCACCTTGGCGGCGCCGTTTTCCGGGGCGACGTTCTGGCGCACCTTGGTATCCACCGGGTTCACCGAGATGGCTTTGACTTCCACCAGCAGGTCGCGAGGGCCGGCGACGGGCTCCGGCAATTCGATGTCTTGCAGGGATTTTTCATCGGTGATGGGCAGTGATGCGTAGTAGGCAATGGCTTTCATGGGAGCTCCAAAACGGCGGGTGAACGGGATGGGCAAATAATTGGTTATTTCCCAAGAACATAAAAGCCGCTAAAACAGCACTCTGTTTCAATAGAATTTTGATAATCGGGGGAGAGCATGCTGCGCTTTGATGATTTGCAGTTGTTTGTGCGCGCGGCCGACCTGGGCAGTTTGTCGGCGGCGGCGCGGGTGATGGACTTGTCGCCCGCCGTGGCCAGCGCGGCACTCAAGCGTATCGAGCAGCAGTTGGGCACACGTTTGCTGGCGCGCTCCACCCGCAGCCTGCGCCTGACGGCCGAAGGTGAAGGCTTTCTGGAGTATGCCCGCGCCGCGTTGAGTTCTCTGGATGAAGGGCGGCGCCTGTTGGCCAGCGGCCAGGACCATGTCAGCGGTGTGCTGCAACTGTCGGCCCCCTCGGATTTTGGCCGCAACCAACTGCTGCCGTGGTTGGACGAATTCCAGCGTGAGTACCCGCAGCTCACCGTGCGCCTGTTGTTGGGTGACCGGATTGCCGACCTGTTTCGCCAGCCGGTGGACATTGCCCTGCGCTATGGCGAACCCGAGGATTCCAGCCTGGTTGCACTGCCCGTCGCGCCGCACAACGTTCGTGTGCTGTGCGCGGCGCCCAGTTATCTCGCATGCCACGGTGAGCCGCGACATCTGGAGCAATTGGCCCAGCACAATTGCCTGCTGTATATGCTCGGCAGTCGCGTGCATGACCACTGGACCTTTCACGACGGCAAGCGCGACGTCAGCCTGACGGTCAGTGGCGACCGCTTCAGCGACGATGCCGACGTGGTGCGCCGCTGGGCCGTCGCCGGTGTAGGCATTGCCTATAAATCCTGGCTGGATGTGAGCACCGACGTGCTGGCCGGGCGCCTGCGCCTGATCCTGCCGGAGCTGCGCGGCGAGCGCACACCGCTCAATCTGTTGTGCGCGCATCGCGCGCAGTTGAGCAAACCCATCAACCTGTTGCGAGAAATGCTCGTGTCTCGCTGTGCGACATTGACCGCTCAATTGCCGGAGCGATTAGGCGCTAGGTAAATAGCCTCCATCACACAAGGAAATTTCACTCAGATGCTGTCCCTATTCGCGCTGTAAGACGCTAAGGAACTGCCGGTTTACGCCCCTATACTTTGGCGCCAACCGCAGTACAAAAATAAGTCGACAGGGAGTGAATCGATGGAAGAGGCACCATGCATCAGTCAGATCGCCAGCTTGCTCGCTGAGCCAAAACGCACCGCCATGCTCTGGTCCCTGATGGACGGCTCGGCCAAGTCCTCTGAGGAACTGGCTACGCTTGCCGGGCTGTCGCCGGCCTCGGCCAATGCGCATCTGGCACGGCTGACTGGGAGTGGTTTGCTAC
Source organism: Pseudomonas sp. 2822-17 (assembly GCF_002742485.1). Taxonomy (NCBI): domain Bacteria; kingdom Pseudomonadati; phylum Pseudomonadota; class Gammaproteobacteria; order Pseudomonadales; family Pseudomonadaceae; genus Pseudomonas; species Pseudomonas sp. 2822-17. The sequence continues at coordinate 12,123 of NZ_LJRZ01000300.1, read as the reverse complement.
GGATCGAAGCCCGGCGCGGTAAACGGCTGTTCCGCGTGGCGGCTGTCGACGTGAGCGTCGCCATCGATGCCTTGGCCAGTACCACCCTGGCCAGCGCAATACGCAGTTCGCCGGATGCTCCACCCTTGGCGTTGGTGGCGCCACCATTGTTGCGCCATGTTCGGCTGTGCCGGGGTCACCTCGGCGGTGAGCTGGCGGCGGGGCTGTATGAACGGATGTTGGTGGCGGGGTGGATCGAGCGTCGCGAGCAACGCATTGAAGTCACGGTCAAGGGTGTGCAGCAATTGGCGGGCCTGGGTATTTTTACTCAAGCCCTGGCATCACCGCTGGTGTGCGACTGTTTCGATTGGAGCCAGCAGCAACCGCACCTGGGTGGCGCGTTGGGCGCGGGGCTGTTGCAGTTGTTCCTGCAATCGAACTGGATCAGCTTGGTCAACGAGGCCCGGGCCGTGGTGGTCAACGACGTCGGGGTGGCGGAAATCGCCCGATTGGCTGCGCTTTAGGAGCAAACGCCCTCGTCACAGGCGCTCACTCCCACATTTGCTTACGTCACGGCTTTACGAGTCGCGCATCCAGGCTGTTCTGCGCCAGACGTTTGGCCTGGTCCTGGGTCATGCCCAGAGAGGTGTACAGCGCGTGGAAGTTCTCGGTGACATAACCACCAAAGTACGCCGGGTCATCGGAGTTCACGGTCACCTTCACACCACGTTCCAGCATGTCGAGGATATTGTGCTGGGCCATGTCGTCGAACACGCAAAGCTTGGTGTTGGACAGCGGGCACACGGTCAGCGGGATCTGCTCGTCGATAATGCGCTGCATCAGGCGCTCGTCTTCGATGGCGCGCACACCGTGGTCGATTCGCTGGATTTTCAGCAGGTCGATGGCTTCCCAGATGTACTCCGGTGGGCCTTCTTCGCCGGCGTGGGCAACGGTGAGGAAGCCTTCATGACGGGCCCGGTCGAACACCCGCTGGAACTTGCTCGGCGGGTGGCCCATCTCGGAGCTGTCCAGGCCCACGGCCACGAACGCGTCACGGAACGGCAGCGCCTGGTCGAGGGTTTTCTGCGCTTCGTCTTCGCTCAGGTGGCGCAGGAAGCTGAGGATCAAGCCGCTGGTGATGCCCAGTTGCTGCTCGCCATCTTTGAGTGCAGCAGCGATGCCGTTGAGCACGACTTCGAACGGCACGCCACGGTCGGTGTGGGTTTGCGGGTCGAAGAAGGGTTCGGTGTGGATCACGTTCTGTTCTTTGCAGCGCAGCAGGTAGGCCCAGGTCAGGTCGTAGAAGTCCTGGGAGGTGCGCAGCACATCGGCGCCCTTGTAATACAGGTCGAGAAACTCTTGCAGGTTGTTGAAGGCGTAGGCCTTGCGCAGGGTTTCGACGTCGTTCCATGGCAGCGCAATCTTGTTGCGCTCGGCCAGGGCGAACAGCAGCTTAGGCTCCAGCGAGCCTTCCAGGTGCAGGTGCAGTTCAGCCTTGGGCAGGGCGTTGAGCCAATCGTACATGTCTAAATTCTCATCAGGTGCAATGGGCGCATTCTACAGGTCATGGCTGAAATAATCGGTAAAACCTGACCGGCAGGAGAGTATTCGTTTAATTCACGCAATAGGGTTCTGAACTAAGGTGTAACGAAACGTTAGCAGCGTGGCGCAGTCTGTACCCCATCAATGACTGATTTGCTGTACGAAAAGGCCCCGAATGCTCTCCTCTCTCAAGCAAGAAAAATTCATGCTGTTGGCGCTGATTGCTGCCATCGCCGCCTACCCGCTGGAGCACTGGATGCTGCACAGCGGGCAAATGGTCGCGCTGCTGGCAGGCGTGGCGCTGATCGGTTTTATCGTGGTGGCGTCCATGCGTGTGGCCCATCACGCCGAGCAATTGGCGGAAAAAGTCGGCGACCCTTACGGCACGATGATCCTGACCCTGGCCGCCGTGCTGGTGGAAGTGGTGATCCTGGCGATAATGATGAGCAACGAGCCGTCGCCCACCTTGGTGCGTGACACCATTTACTCCGCGGTAATGCTGGATATCAACGGCATCCTCGGCCTGGCCGCGTTGATGGGCGGCATCAAACATGGCGAGCAGTCCTACAACGATGACTCGGCGCGTACCTACAGCGTGATGATCCTGACGGCCATGGGCGTGTCGATGGTGGTGCCGGAATTTATCCCCGAAGCCGACTGGAAAATTTACTCAGCCTTCACCATTGGCGCGATGGTGGTGCTCTATACCCTGTTCCTGCGCATGCAGGTGGGGCCTCACAGTTATTTCTTCAGCTACAGCTACCCGGAAAAACGCCGCAAGAAACTGCCGGAAGAGGAGCAGACGCCGCCGGTGAACCTGGCGTTCTCCATTGGCACGCTGGTGTTTGGCGTGATTGTGATTGGCGCGCTGGCCGAGGTGATGTCCAAAACCCTCGACCTGGGTCTGGAAGGCACGGGCGCACCGCCGGTGATCACGGCGATTGTGGTCGCGGCGATCTCGGCAGCACCGGAAATCCTGACAGCGTTGCGCGCTGCATTGGCCAATCGCATGCAGTCAGTGGTGAACATTGCGCTGGGTGCGTCGTTGTCGACGGTGATTTTGACAGTGCCGGTGATGGAGGCGATGGCGCTCTACACTGGCCAGCCGTTCCAGATGGCGATGACGCCAGTGCAAACCGTGATGGTGTTTATCACGTTGATTGTCAGCGCGATCAACCTCAACGATGGCGAAACCAATGCCATCGAAGGGATGACCCATTTTGTGTTGTTTGCGACGTTTATCATGTTGTCTCTGCTGGGGTTGTAGGAACACAGCAGATAAAGGTGTGGGAGAGGTCAAACCCTCGCCCACCTTTTGAAGTGTGTTTGCTTAGGTTCCGGCGATCAGTTGTCGGGCCGCCTGGGTGTGATCGGCGATCAAGCCTTTCAGGTCCAGCCCTTCCACCTGGCCATCAATGACCCGCCATTTGCCCCCTACCATCACCCGGTCTGCCCGATCCGCACCACACAGTAGCAGCGCCGAAATCGGATCATGGCTGCCGGAGAACCGCAGCTCATCGAGTTTGAACAGCGCCAGGTCGGCCTGTTTGCCGACGGCCAACTCACCAATGTCCGTACGCCCCAGCAACTGCGCCGAACCTTTGGTAGCCCAACCGAGCACGCCTTGCGGGGTGATTTTTTCCGCGCCGTAACGCAGGCGCTGGATGTACAGGGCCTGGCGGGTTTCGAGGATCATGTTCGACGCGTCGTTGGAGGCGGAACCGTCCACGCCCAGGCCGATCGGCGCGCCGGCAGCCAGCAGGTCGAGGGTCGGACAGATGCCGGACGCCAGGCGCATATTCGAGCTTGGGCAGTGGCAGATCCCGGTACCGGCGGCGCCGAGGCGGGCAATTTCATCCGGGTTGAAATGAATGCCATGGGCCAGCCAGGTGCGTGGGCCAAGCCAGCCGACGCTGTCGAGGTAATCCACGGTGCGCAGGCCGAAGCGTTGCAGGCAGAAATCTTCTTCGTCGAGGGTTTCCGCCAAGTGGGTGTGCAGGCGCACGTCGAGGCTGTTGGCCAGTTCGGCGCTGGCTTGCATGATTTGCGGGGTGACGGAGAACGGCGAGCAGGGCGCCAGGGCGATCTGGATCTGCGCGCCGTCGCCACGCTCGTGGTATTCGTGGATCAAGCGCTGGCTGTCGTCGAGGATCACTTGGCCTTGTTGCACGGTCTGTTGCGGCGGCAGGCCACCGTCGGCTTCGCCCAGGCTCATGGAGCCTCGGGTGAGCATCGCGCGCATGCCCAGTTCGCGCACACTTTCCACTTGCACATCGATGGCATTTTCCAGGCCGTCGGGGAACAGATAGTGGTGGTCGGCCGCGGTGGTGCAGCCGGAGAGCAGCAACTCAGCCAGTGCAACCTTGGTGGCCAGGGCGAGCTTTTCCGGGGTCAGCCGCGCCCACACCGGGTACAGGGTTTTCAGCCAGGGAAACAACGGCTGGTTGACCACTGGCGCCCAGGCGCGGGTGAGGGTCTGATAGAAGTGATGGTGGGTGTTGATCAACCCCGGCAGGACCACATGCTCGCGGGCATCGAACACCTCGGCACAGGGCTGTGCGGGTGCTTGCCCCTGGGCCAGCACTTCGGTGATCACACCGTCTTGCAGCACCAGGCCGCCACGGGCATCGAGGCCATTGGCAGTGAAAATCGCGAGGGGGTTTTTTAACCAGATACGGGTCGCAGGCATTGGCCGGCTCCTCTGAATGATGGGTTCAGGTTTGCCAGCTCAGTGTTGCCCTGTCTGCTGATCCAGGGTCGCCCGTGAGGGCGAGCTGGGTAGATTACGTGTAGTTCGGGATCTGGTCTACTCGTAGGAAAAAGACGCTATCAATGGGGTGTTTACCAGGCGATGGTGTCGCCTTTGTAGTCCACGAAGTGGTGGCCGCCTTTACCGGTGTAGGCATTTACCTGATCCACCAGGCCGCGCACGCTGGTGTCGACATCAATGTGCGCGTTTTCGCCGCCCATGTCGGTCTTTACCCAGCCTGGGTGCAGCGACAGCACGGTGAGCTTGTGGTCGCCCAGTTGTGTGATGAAGCTGTTGGTCATGGAGTTGAGCGCGGCCTTGCTGGCCTTGTACAGCGCCAGGTCCGAGCCGTCGGGGATGGTCACGCTGCCCAGCACCGAACTCATGAATGCGAGCACGCCGCTGTCTTTGCGGATCTGTCCGACAAAGCGCTGCGCCAGGTTGATCGGCGCCACGGCGTTGGTGAAAAACAGTTGGCCGACTTCCGCCAGGGTGGCGTGGCCAGGTTCCTGGTTGGCCGGGCCTTTGACGCCGGCGTTGACGAAGAGCAGGTCGAAGGTGCGCTCTTTGAGGCGCTGGGCCAGGGCGATCACGGCTTGCTGATCGTCCATGTCGAGTTTTTCGATCTGTACCGGGCCCACGGCTTTCAGGGCATCGGCCTTGCTCGGATCACGTACGGTGGCGGTTACGTCCCAGCCGTCCTGGAGCAGTTGCTTGACCAAGCCAAGGCCCAGCCCGCGCGAGGCGCCGATGATCAGTGCGGTTTTTGGCGTAGACATGAAAAGCTTCCTTTGGAGTCGCGGTTCAGGGGGATTCAGCAAATTACAGTAACAGTTTCAGCGTTGCAGCAGGATACGCCCACGGCTCAGGTCGGCAAGCTGCGCCTGGAGCGTGTCGATGTGCGCTTCACCCAGTGCCAGTTGCAGCTCCACACCGTTGGCGGTGAAGTGTTCCTCCACCACCAGGCCACCGAGTTCAGCCACGCGCAGTTTCACCAGGTTCAACTCGGAGAAACCACAGGCGCAACTCAACGGCACGCGGCTGATCAGTTCGAGGCGCTCGGCATTCTGCAGGCATTTATTCGCACCGCCGCCATAGGCACGGGCGAGGCCGCCGGTGCCCAGTTGGATGCCGCCGTACCAGCGAATCACCAACACGGCGACCTGATCAAAACCCTGGGCTTCGATAGCTGCCAGAATCGGTCGCCCGGCAGTGCCACCGGGTTCGCCGTCGTCACTGCTGCGGTATTGGTCGGCCAGCTTCCAGGCCCAGCAGTTGTGCGTGGCGTTCAGGTCGCTGTGTTGCTCGAAAAATGCCTGGGCGTCCTGTGGGCTGGTGATTGGCGCGGCGAGGGTGATGAAGCGGCTTTTGCGTATTTCTTCACGAAATTCGCAAAGACCGGTGAGCGTGAAAGGCATAAGTGGCTTCGTCTAGAGGGCCGGCTTGATGCCGCAGCCTTTGAGAATGATGTGAATCAGGTTGGTGCCCGCGTCTTCCATGTCTTGCTTGGTCAGCTTGGTGCGACCGGTGACGCGGCAGATCTGCGTGGCGAAGTCGGCGTAGTGCTGGGTGCTGCCCCATAGCAGGAAGATCAGGTGTACCGGGTCGATAGGATCCATCTTGCCGGCGTCGATCCAGGCCTGGAACACGGCCGCTCGGCCACTGAACCAGGTGCGGTAGTCCTGGCTGAAATATTCGGTTAGGCATTCGCCGCCGCTGATGATCTCCATCGCAAAGATCCGCGAGGCCTGGGGTTGGCGTCGCGAAAACTCCATCTTGGCGCGGATGTAGCGGGAGAGGGCCACGGCCGGGTCGTCCTCGGCGGTCAGCGTGTTGAAGGTGCTGTCCCACAGTTCGAGGATATTGCTGAGCACGGCGATATACAGGCCCAGCTTGTTGGTGAAGTAGTAGTGCAAGTTGGCCTTCGGCAATCCGGCACTGGCAGCAATGGTGTTCATGCTGGTGCCCTTGTAGCCATGGCGCGCGAATTCATCTTCAGCAGCCTGGAGAATCGCTTGTTCGTTCTTTTGCCGAATGCGGCTGGCGGGCTTACCGGCGTGGTTGCTGTGGGCAGGAACTTCGAGGCTCATGGAGATTACCGTGCTGATCGATAGAGACGACGTGTGCACAGATAACCCACCCTCAAGCCTCAGACAAGTCCTGATGCAATAAAACCCTTAAAGCGGTTCCAGTGTGTCGCTTTCCGGCGCGTGGTTTGCGGCAGCTTCAGTCGCCTTCGACTCCGGCAGCAGTAGGCACAGCACGATGGCCGTCAGCCCGCCGCTGGTGATGGCCGAGTCAAACAGGTTCTGCACCAGGGTCGGCATCAGGTGCAGCAAGTTCGGTTGCGCGGCGATGCCCAGGCCGACGCCAAACGACGTGGCGATGATCAGCATGCTGCGGCGGTCCAGCGGCGCCTGGGCAAGGATGCGCACGCCTGCGGCCGCCACACTGCCGAACATCACCAGGGTCGCGCCGCCCAATACGGGTTTGGGGATTTGCTGCAACACCGCGCCAATCAACGGAAACAAGCCGAGGCAAAACAGCACCACGCCTATATATAAGCCAACGTAACGGCTGGCGACGCCGGTGAGTTGGATCACGCCGTTGTTCTGAGCAAAGGTGGTGTTGGGGAAGGCGCTGAAGGTGGCGGCGATCATGCAGCTCACACCATCACCCAGCACGCCGCCCTTGAGTCGGCTTATATAAGAAGGGCCGCTGATGGGCTGGCGCGCGATCATGCAGTTGGCGGTGAGGTCGCCGACTGTTTCGATGCTGCTGATCAGGTAAATCAGCGCGATCGGTAGGAAAGCGCTCCAGTCGAAGTTGAAGCCAAAGCGAAACGGTATTGGCAGGCTCATCAGAGGCAAGTCTGGCAGGGCTTGGGGCACCAGTTTTCCGCTGAACCAGGCCGCGAGGCTGCCAAGCGCGAGGCCGATGATGATGGCCGAGAGCCGCACCCACGGCGTGTTGGAGCGGTTGAGCAGGATGATCGTCAGCACCACGAACAGGCCCAACGCAAGGTTGGTGGGCGCACCGAAATCCGCTGCATTGAAGCCACCGCCGAGGTCGGTGATACCCACTTTGATCAGGCTGATGCCGATGAGCGTGATGACAATCCCGGTCACCAACGGCGTGATGACTCGGCGTAGTTGGCCGATAAAACGGCTCAGCACGATCTGCACCACGGCACCGAAAAAGCACACGCCGAAGATCATCGCCATGATGTCTTCCGGGCTGCCGCCGCGTTGTTTCACCAGGAAACCCGCCGACAGCACCGCGCCAAGAAAGGCAAAGCTGGTGCCTTGCAGGCAGATCATCCCCGCGCCGATGCCAAATGGCCTGCGCGCCTGGATGAACGTGCCGACACCGGAAACCATCAACGCCATGCTGATCAGGTAGGGCAAATGGGCGGTCAGGCCCAGGGTGGAGCCGATGATCAGTGGCGGGGTGATGATGCCGACAAACGCCGCCAGCACATGTTGCAGTGCGGCCAAAAAGGCTGGCGCCGGTTTGGGACGGTCGTTGAGGCCGTAGATCAGGTCGCTGGGGCTGCTAGATTCTGGTGGCATGGCGGGTTAACTCAAGGCGGATGGTTCATGTTCCATCTGTCCTTGCAAAAAGCTGTCCAGTTGCTCAGCTTTTAGCGTAAGCCCCGTGCTAGCGCGTTGTGGCCAGACTGTCGAGGAAGCTTTCCAGCACCAAATGAGGGCGACGTCCCTTGCGGGTGACCGATGCGAGGCTTAAATCGTAAAAACGTGTAGCCGATTTCAGCGCGCGCAGTCGGCCTTGTTGCACCCACAGGCTGGCGTAGTGGTCGGGCAAGTAGCCGATGTAACGGCCGGTGAGAATCAGGAACGCCATGCCTTCGCGGTCCGAGGCGCTGGCGGTGCAGTTAAGGGCTTGGTAATGGGCCTGGATTTCAGCAGGCAGGCGGAAGGTCGGTGCGATGGCGTCCTGGCTGTCGATGCGCTCGTCGTCCAATTGCTTGTCGTCGGCGTAAAACAGCGGGTGGCCGACTGCGCAGTAGAGCAGCGAGCGTTCGCTATATAACGGTTGGTACTCCAATCCGGAGAGGGCGCTGGCCTGTGGTACTACACCGACATGCAGGCGACCGTCGAGTACGCCTTGTTCGACCTCATTGGGGGCAATCATGCGGATCTGGATCTGCACGTCCGGGCCGCGTTCCTTTAATTGGGCCAGGGCGTGAGTAATGCGCATATGGGGCAGGGTGACGAGGTTGTCGGTAAGGCCGATGATCAACTCTCCGCGCAAATGCTGGTGCAGGCCGTTGACCTCGGTGCGGAAACTTTCCAGCGCACTCAAGAGTTGCAGGGCCGATTGATAAACCTCGCGGCCCTCTTCCGTCAGGGAAAAACCTGCGCGGCCGCGTTGGCACAGACGTAATCCGAGACGCTGTTCTAGGTCGCTCATTTGCTGGCTGATGGCCGAGCGCCCGATGCCGAGCACGGTTTCCGCCGCCGAGAACCCACCGCACTCCACCACACTGCGAAAGATGCGCAGCAGACGAATATCAAAGTCGCTGACTTGGGCCAGGGGATCGGGTCGACGGCTGCTCATAGTTTAGTGAAGGCCTGACTGAAGGTTAGAAGAGTTGAATTTCACCGACTTTATCGCCATGGCAATTTAGCTGCAAGAACGCTTTTCAATCCCGACGCTGCCTTTTGCCCTGCGAGGTTTTGCTGATGAACATGCCCGAAAACGCCCCATCGTCCCTGGCCAGCCAATTGAAGTTGGACGCGCACTGGATGCCCTACACCGCCAACCGCAACTTCCAGCGAGACCCACGTTTGATCGTGGCCGCCGAAGGCAGCTGGTTGACCGATGACAAGGGCCGCAAGGTGTACGACTCGCTGTCAGGCCTGTGGACGTGCGGCGCAGGGCACACGCGTAAGGAAATCCAGGAAGCGGTCGCCAAGCAATTGGGTACCTTGGATTACTCCCCGGGCTTCCAGTACGGTCATCCGTTGTCCTTCCAGCTGGCGGAAAAGATTACCGACTTGACCCCAGGCAACCTGAATCATGTGTTCTTCACCGACTCCGGCTCCGAGTGCGCTGATACGGCGGTGAAGATGGTGCGGGCTTACTGGCGCCTGAAAGGCCAGGCCACCAAGACCAAGATGATCGGCCGCGCCCGTGGTTATCACGGTGTGAACATCGCAGGCACTAGCCTGGGCGGTGTCAACGGCAACCGTAAGATGTTTGGCCAGGCGATGATGGACGTCGACCATCTGCCACACACCTTGCTGGCGAGCAATGCTTTCTCTCGTGGTATGCCTGAGCAGGGTGGCATCGCGTTGGCCGATGAGCTGCTCAAGCTGATCGAACTGCATGACGCGTCCAACATCGCGGCAGTGTTTGTCGAGCCGATGGCTGGCTCCGCGGGCGTGCTGGTGCCACCGCAGGGTTATCTCAAGCGCCTGCGTGAAATCTGCGATCAGCACAATATTCTGCTGGTGTTCGACGAAGTGATCACCGGTTTCGGCCGTACCGGCTCGATGTTTGGCGCCGACAGCTTTGGCGTGACCCCGGACCTGATGTGCATCGCCAAGCAAGTCACCAACGGCGCGATTCCAATGGGCGCGGTGATTGCCAGCAGCGAGATCTATCAGACCTTCATGAACCAGGCGACGCCTGAGTACGCGGTGGAATTCCCCCACGGCTATACCTACTCGGCGCACCCCGTCGCTTGCGCGGCTGGCCTGGCGGCACTCGACCTGTTGCAGAAGGAAAACCTGGTGCAGAGCGTAGCCGAAGTCGCTCCGCACTTTGAGAATGCGCTGCACGGCTTGAAGGGCAGCAAGAACGTGATCGACATTCGCAACTACGGCCTGGCCGGTGCGATCCAGATTGCCCCGCGTGACGGTGATGCCATCGTGCGTCCATTCGAGGCCGGCATGGCCTTGTGGAAAGCCGGTTTCTACGTGCGTTTTGGTGGTGACACTCTGCAGTTCGGGCCAACCTTCAACAGCAAGCCGCAGGACCTGGACCGCCTGTTTGATGCGGTCGGCGAAGTGCTGAACAAGATCGACTGATTTCTCCTTCTATATAGAACAACTTTTCAGGAGCCCTGCATGAGCCTTATCCAGCATTTGATCAACGGTGAGTTGGTCAACGACAGCGGTCGCAGTGCCGACGTGTACAACCCGTCCACCGGCCAGGTGATTCACCAGGTGCCGTTGGCCAGCCGTGAAACCATTCAACAGGCGATCGACTCAGCCAAAGTCGCATTCCCGGCTTGGCGCAATACGCCGCCGGCCAAGCGTGCCCAAGTGATGTTTCGTTTCAAGCAGTTGCTGGAGCAGAACGAAGCGCGCATCTCGCAGTTGATCAGCGAGGAGCATGGCAAGACCCTGGAAGACGCGGCGGGTGAGTTGAAGCGCGGTATCGAGAACGTTGAGTACGCATGCTCGGCGCCGGAGATTCTGAAGGGCGAGTACAGTCGCAACGTGGGTCCGAACATTGATGCCTGGTCGGACTTCCAGCCTTTGGGCGTGGTGGCGGGTATTACGCCGTTCAACTTCCCGGCGATGGTGCCGCTTTGGATGTATCCGCTGGCAATCGTGTGCGGTAACTGTTTCATCCTGAAACCTTCTGAGCGTGATCCCAGTTCGACGTTGTTGATTGCGCAATTGTTGCAGGAAGCCGGCCTGCCTAAGGGTGTGTTGAGTGTGGTGCATGGCGACAAGGGCGCGGTGGATGCGCTGATTGAGGCGCCGGAAGTGAAGGCGCTGAGTTTTGTGGGATCGACGCCGATTGCCGAGTACATCTACTCCGAAGCGACCAAGCGCGGAAAACGCGTACAGGCGCTGGGTGGGGCGAAGAACCATGCGGTGCTGATGCCGGATGCGGATCTGGATAACGCAGTCAGTGCTTTGATGGGCGCGGCATATGGTTCTTGCGGTGAGCGTTGCATGGCGATCTCGGTGGCGGTGTGCGTGGGTGACCAGGTTGCGGATGCATTGATCGCCAAGTTGGTGCCGCAGATCAAGGCGCTGAAGATTGGCGCTGGCACGACCTCTGGGTTGGATATGGGGCCGCTGGTGACAGGGCAGGCACGGGATAAGGTCAGCGGCTATATAGAAGACGGTATCGCTTCGGGGGCGGAGCTTGTGGTTGATGGCCGTGGATTGAGTATTGCCGGGAATGAAGAGGGCTTCTTCCTCGGTGGCAGCCTGTTTGACCGTGTGACGCCTGAGATGCGTATCTATAAGGAGGAGATATTCGGGCCTGTGTTGTGCGTGGTGCGGGTGAGCAGTTTGGAAGCGGCGATGCAACTGATCAACGACCACGAATATGGCAACGGGACGTGTATCTTCACGCGTGATGGTGAAGCGGCTCGTCTGTTCTGTGATGAGATTGAAGTGGGCATGGTTGGGGTGAACGTTCCACTTCCAGTGCCGGTGGCTTATCACAGCTTTGGTGGCTGGAAGCGCTCGCTGTTTGGCGACCTGCATGCCTATGGGCCGGACGGGGTGCGTTTCTATACCCGTCGCAAGGCAATTACCCAGCGTTGGCCGCAGCGGGCGAGCCATGAAGCGTCGCAGTTCGCTTTCCCTAGCCTGTAAGGCTTGGTAGGCGCAAAGCCGGCCCCCGGGGCCGGCTTTTGCGTTTCAGGGGCATTTTTGACTTATATGACAGAAATATGAAAAAGAAGGTTGACGCCAGATTCTGGAAGCCTATAATTCGCCCCACTTCCGGCGCAGTCGAAACGGAAAACGCCTTGGTAAACAATGAGTTATGCAGTTTTCGGCAGCAGGTTGCTTCAGTTCATCGAAGCCAAAAGGAAGTTGAAAAAGAGGTGTTGACAGCAGCGTGTAACGCTGTAGAAT
>NZ_LJRZ01000299.1:0-356 GCF_002742485.1 Pseudomonas sp. 2822-17 | reverse complement strand
GTTCAGGGTGCAGTTGATATATCTTTTCTCTTCCAACCTTTTTTCCACTAACTAAATTTGCTTCAGACAGGATATGAAGATGTTTTGCAATGGCTGTACGAGTCATTGGAAAGTGAGAAGTTATTTCTGATATAGCTAATTCTTTGTTTGCAAGTAGCCGAAGTACCTCTCTTCTTGTTGGGTCAGCAATCGCCTGAAAGACATCATGCTTTGCTGCACCCATTTATCCTTCAACAACCTTTTGAAGCGCTCCAACAATTTGCCCCCATCCATGATCCATTCTTTCACGAACAACGCCACTTTTCTCCTTCGCTTTCGGAAGAACAGTATCTGGTGATTTCCAACCAGCGTGTATG
>NZ_LJRZ01000298.1:0-830 GCF_002742485.1 Pseudomonas sp. 2822-17 | reverse complement strand
CGCAACGATCAGGGCGACGTGACGCGTAGGACCGATCCCGACGGTCACATCACCGACTACAGCTACAACAAATACGGACAACTGATTGGGGTGTGGTACCCGGATCACAGTTGCCAGCGGCTGGTGTGGAATGAACGCGGCCAGTTGCTTGAAGAGCAACTGCCCAATGGTGGCATCCAGCGCTATCGCTACGACGACCTGGGACGCCAGATTGCCCGTGAGGATGAACAAGGCGCGCTGACCCAATACCAGTGGGATGCAGTCGGTAGGCTGACTCGCCTCGTACTGCTCGGCGGTGCGTGCAGGGAATACAGCTACAACCCCTACGGAAAAATCACCGCCGAACGCGATGAACTGGGCCACGTCACCCGCTACGAATACGCCGACGGCCTGCACCTGATCAGCCGCCGCATCAACGCCGACGGCAGCCAGGTCAAGTACCGCTACGACAACGTGCGGTTGCTGCTGACCGAGATTGAAAACGAAGTTGGCGAGACCTATCGGCTGGCTTACCACGCCAACGGTCTGATCCAGCAGGAAATCGGTTTTGATGGCCAGCGCACGGCCTACGTCTACGACCTCAATGGCAACCTGCAGGAAAAAACTGAACACGGCGATGATGGCAGTCAGCTAATGACTCGTTACGAGCGCGACCACGCCGGCCGTCTCGTAAGAAAAACCCTGCCCGACGGCAACAAAATCGATTACGCCTACGACCGCCAAGGCAATCTCCTCAGCGTTGACGACGGCCACTGGGCGCTGGCCTACGAGTATGACGTCCAGAACCGCCTCACCGCCGAACACCAAGGCTGGGGCACCTTGCGCTACGG
>NZ_LJRZ01000297.1:0-349 GCF_002742485.1 Pseudomonas sp. 2822-17 | reverse complement strand
GCTATAGGAAGTTAACAGAATTAAAGGTGGTGAACATCCAATGATTTACACACTTACATTAAATCCATCAATTGATTACATTGTTTCTGTTCAAGATTTTCAGCTAGGAAAGACAAACCGAACTAAGACTGAATTGAAGTATCCAGGAGGAAAAGGGATCAACGTTTCTAAAGTACTTCGTAATTTAGACATAGAGAGTAAGGCTATTGGTTTTATCGGAGGGTTTACTGGAGAATTTGTTAAAAGCGAACTTGAAAAGACAAATGTTACAGCGGATTTCATCGAAGTAGAAGGGGATACAAGGATAAATGTGAAGCTTCGAACGGAAGACAACGAGACAGAAGTAAAC
>NZ_LJRZ01000296.1:0-289 GCF_002742485.1 Pseudomonas sp. 2822-17 | reverse complement strand
GTCTATCCACTAGATAAAGAAGCGATTATTGAAGCAGCAAAGAAGACAGGTAAAGTACTCTTGTTAACAGAAGACAATAAAGAAGGTAGTATAATGAGCGAAGTATCCGCAATTATTGCTGAACACTGCTTATTCGACCTGGATGCCCCTGTAAAACGATTGGCAGGACCTGATGTACCAGCAATGCCATACGCTCCTACGATGGAGAAATACTTTATGGTAAACCCAGATAAAGTAGAAGTAGCAATGAAAGAACTAGCAGAATTTTAAGCTTTAAGGCGTGTATTGT